>JAIXYM010000052.1 GCA_027490255.1 Oxalobacteraceae bacterium
AAGGTGTGCGACCGCCAAGCGCAATACTGACGTCGGCTGTCTGGTCTGAATAGTCCGCTGTATCTTCGCCCAGACCACCATCCAAGGTGTCTTTACCGGCGCCGCCTACTAGGACATCGGCGCCCGCCATGCCAGATAGGATGTTGTTACCTGCGTTCCCAGTGATACGGTTATCAAGGGCATTACCAGTACCGTTAATCGCGGAAGAACCCGTCAATACGAGATTGAATTCGTCTGCCTGTAGGATATAACTACTATCTGAGTAAATGGCCTCGTTGATGTCAGTGAGGCTAACAGTCACTATGGCCGAAGATGCTAAAGAACCATTAGACGCTTGCACCGTCAGGTTGAATGTCTTTGTTACCTCAAAGTTAAGATCATCTGCATCGTTAACCGTAATTACCCCAGAAGCAGCGTCGATCGCAAAAGTCGCATTACCATCGGCATCGACATCCGTATTGCCGCTAGTAATGCCGTAAGTCAGTAGGTTTCCGCCCGGATCACTCGCTATAAGCGTACCAACCAACGTACCGGCCACACTATTCTCGGCAATCGATAAGCTGCTGGCAGTAATAATCGGTCCTGATATCGGCACTGAAAGTTTAGCCAAAAAAACATCGCGCGCCCCAATTGCTACCTGCCCATTGAGGGAGGCGTTTGTATAGCCCGCCACATAAATAGAACCATCTTTACCTGTTGTAAGCCCCTTGGCCCAATCTCGACTTCCGCCACCTAAAAGTTTTGTCCATTCCTTGCTGCCATCTGCGTTGTACCTAGTGATGAAGACATCATTCCCACCGAGATTAATCTCCCCGTCGAGATTACCTTTAGTGTGGCCAGCAACATAAATCGCCCCATCAATACCTACCGTCAGGCCATTCGCAAAATCGATGTTGTCGGCAGTACCCAAAATCTTGGTCCATGCCTTGTTACCATCTGTGTTGAACTTGGTAATGAACGCATCGTGACCCCAACCAGGCTTTGTCTCTCCATCAAAACTGCTAGCATCTTGGGTTATTCCCGCAACGTAAATCGCGCCATCTCTTCCCGTCGTTACAGCATAAGCCGTATCGAGGCCAGCACCCCCAAAAACTCTAGTCCAAACATTGCTGCCATCAGCATCAAAGCATGCAATGAATGCATCATTACCTGTAGAGCCTACAAGATAAATTGCACCATCCGCACCTGTAGTTAATTGCGACCCATAATCATTTCCTGTAGAACCGAAAAGCTTCGTCCATAACTTAGCTCCATCAACGCTGTATTTAGTGATGAAGGCGTCAGTACGACCTTTCCTGATCTGTCCATCAAGGATGTTACTAGAGGTGAACCCAGCTACATAAACTGAACCGTCAGCGCCTATTGTTAAACCCTCCGGAATTTCGTTACCTGAAGAATCTAAGACGTTATTCCATAAAATATCACCGTCCGTGTCGTATTTAGTAACAAATGCAGCAGACGCAAGGTATCCCGAACCCTGAATAGCACCCGAAACATAAATCGAACCATCGCTGCCAGGAGCTAGCGCATACACCTCGGCTTGACCGGAAGTACCGACAAACTTAGTCCACAACCGGCTGCCATCTGGATCATATTTAGTAAAGAACCCTCCACTAGTCCCATTAATGATTTGCCCATCGAAATTACCGCCAAGGTATCCCGCTACGTAGATCGCTCCGTCAGAGCCTGTAGTCATGGCGTATGGAACGTCCCATCCCGTGGAACCAAATATTCTGGTCCAAATTACTGTCGACATAACTACCCCCAATTTTATAGCCTACTGCCCACTCGAAAATGGAGCGCCACACCGCGAGGAGAAGTTTTGCTGTAAGTGACTCTCGTGGCAAAAATAGGCATCAGGCTTTAAATTCAATTGTAAGCGCGGAGATCAAGTTCTAGTTCAAACTGCGATAACGACCCGATTGGGCATTTAGAAAATATACGATATTAGAGGTTCTTTCTCTCTGTAGATCAAAACCTAACGGGTGGTGCTGGTGCAGACACCTTCCGATTTAGTAGTAGCCTCGGTACTGCCAAAGCAGACCACATCACCGACTTTGTATCGGGGCTAGATTTTGGGGAATCGAAAGACAATGTTGTTAACTTCAAAACCAAGAAGTCCTTGCTTTACGAGAAAATCATGATTCGTGTTTGCCCATTACCCAGATCCTGGGACAGGATTTACAGGGAGTTATCGGTAATTGCGTCCCAGAACCTTAATGTACCCCCACCGCCGACCGCACTTATCCTAGCTGGCTGGAACTTCTCGAGTGATGCTGAAAAACTATTTCGCTGGCGTGAAACTCAATTATGGGCAGAGGTATATGGGGCTGTTGAAATAATTTCACAATTAAACGATGCAGACTTTTACTATGTCGATGAACTAAGCGCTCAACTTTAAAATGATTATGCAGCAGACGAAATTTTACTAACCGGCATAACATCATACCAATGTTTCATCGCCATCGTAAAATAACTACTAGGCAGTGGGGCCAGATCGAACTGAAAGAATTCTAAATTCAGAGCGCTTTTGAAATTTACAGGTACACGGGCGAAAAGTCTGACTATTGAATACTGCGCGGAAGATCTTCCCTCATGGGGCGTTTGGGGTAACGTCGCCCGAGGGCGATCTTGACCAAAAATTTACCGATAAGACTTCATTTAATGTCCTGCGTCGGAACATCAATCCTCTCAAAATTGATCGCATAACTCTCAGAAAAACCTCGTAAAGTAAAATTTAAGATCGACGTTCAATGGTATTTGTCTGACGTTAACTTGTCGGTGATATCGTTGTCGGACTTGCGAAGTAAACCTCAAGAAGCGCGGGCGCCCGCGCGATGCGCTCCGAAAATGCCTTCCCATGAAGTTGCCACATCGTAAGGCCTACGCTTACCAAGTTGCCGCATTGCAATTGCTATTGTTGCCATAAAGCAATTCCACTGACTGTGGTGCGTCTTCTCTCTAACCACGCCCGGAAGCCCGCCAGCAGCTTGGCTTTGTCGCCCGCTTCAGGCCTGACGAGTTTATGTGGCTCAAATGATCAAGAAATCATGATGGCTTAACGTATTTACACCGGTAAGTACGGCAAACGCGACTGCTGCACCACTACCATTTCCATCGGCGTCATAGAAGAGCGTCTTGTTTGATGCGTTATAGACCAGATAATCATCAATGTCCAAGGCTCTGGTCGTGGCACTGAAGTGGTCTGCAACGTCTTCG
>JAIXYM010000134.1 GCA_027490255.1 Oxalobacteraceae bacterium
TGGCGATCTTGCGCAAAAAATTCTTAAATAAGTAACTTATTAATGGCGGCAGCCAATGTTTTCAGACTTATCATTTAAGATCCCCTTTTTGTGTCGATTCAGTCCATGATGGATAGCAAAGCAGAAAAGATTCGCCATTTTGTTTTTATTTTTGCAACAACAAGTTGTGGTAATCGGACTGAGTATGAGCGCCGTATTTGGTGCAATTTACAAACAGCAAATGATTTACCTGAGTCAATGTAAAAGCCGGTTCAAGGCTTGAGCAGGCGCAGGTCGATGCCCTGAAGAGACAGCCTTGAAAACAGCGTCAGCCTGAATGTCCAAACGCATGCGTAAACTGATATTTCTCCTGTCGCTGATCGCTGCCCCATGTGCTTACGCGCAAGATACGCCGTGCAGTCAGTCCCAGACTGTCGAGGCAAAAAATGCCTGCCTTGATAACCTGGTGAAACAGCAATCCCATTGCTTTTCTATTCAAGACACTGATTCAAAAAATCTCTGCTTGGCGCAGGTAAAACAACAGAAAAGCTATTGCTTTAGCATTCAATCGTCTGATACTAAGACCATCTGCTTTGACTTGTTCAAGTAGCGCGACAAATTATCCCCGCTTTATTCTGAGCCATCTGCGCGCCTTCGTTCGTTGACGTGTCCTTTGTGGCGTAGGCCGGCTAAAATACGGTTCGAGCCTTCCATGGGCGCCGTCAGATCGCTTGTCACAGGCGATCGATCCCGGCAGCGTTTCTGAGAACAACAACATCAAATTAACAGGAAAATCTCATGACCATCGTCAGCCAGCGTGCACAGAGCCTCGGCACTGAAAATGCCTTCATCGTTCTGGCCGAAGTCAACCGCCTGATACGAGAAGGGCGCGATATTCTTTCGTTTTGCATCGGGCAACCTGATTTTCATACGCCTCAGCATATTCAGGATGCTGCCGTCAGCGCGATACGCGAGGGAAAGCACGGCTACACCCCCTCGGCGGGTATCGCCGAGTTGCGTGACGCTGTGTCCAAAGAACTCAGCCGCACCCGTGGTATTGAGGTTCTGCCAGATGATGTGGTGATCGCTGCCGGCGCCAAGCCTTTCATTGGTTACACCATTGCGTCCGTCACTGATTTTGGTACGGGCGACGAAGTAATTTATCCAGTCCCAGGTTTTCCGATTTACGAATCGCAGATCAAGGCCAATGGCGCTGTGGGCGTGCCGATTTTCCTGCGCGAGTCGCGTCAGTTCAGTTTTGATCCGCAAGAATTGGCAGACAAGATCACACCACGCACCAAACTGCTGATTTTAAATTCGCCGCAAAATCCTACAGGCGGCATCATTCCGCGCAAAGACATGGAAGCCATCGCGGAGATTCTGCGCAAGCATCCACAGGTTTGGATTTTTGCCGATGAAATTTATGGTCGTCTGATTTATGACGGTGAATTCGTTTCCATTGCCTCACTACCAGGCATGCAAGAACGCACTATTATTTCTGATGGCTGCTCGAAGACCTACGCGATGACGGGCTGGCGTCTGGGTTACATCGCCAATCGCAAGCTAGCACCGTATTTCACGACGTGGATCACCAATACTGAATCTTGTGCATCACAGATTACGCAATGGGCAGCAGTTCAGGCGCTCAATGGCCCGCAGGATGATGCAAATCGTATGCGCGATATCTTCCATCAGCGACGTGAGCTCATTGTTGGTTTGCTCAATGACGTGCCGGGTGTGCATTGTCAGAGCCCGGGTGGCGCCTTCTATGCTTGGCCTAATGTCACCGAGGCGTGTCAGCTCACAGGTTGTCGCGATTCTGAAGAATTCCGCAAGCGCTTGCTCAACGAAGCCGGTGTCGCAGTGCTGGCCGACATCCATTTCGGGCAGCGTGTCGAAGGCGAGGGACAACACATTCGTCTCAGCTACGCTGCATCAGATGAGGCCATACGGGAAGGCGTGCGGCGCATGGCAGAGTTTGTAAAAAACAGATGAAATGATGGTGTGATCCTAGGCCATCCCGTGATGGCCTAGCGACGGCTCACTCGCAGGTAAATCGACTCACACACCGCAACCAGACAACACAATCCGTGTTTTGGTGTTTTACTTTCTTTCCACTGCGCTCGCAATGCTGCTGCGCACGCTGCCAGACCTTGCCTGAAAAATCCAAACTACTGTAGCTGTACACCAGCCCGGGCTGATCGCTTGCGAGTTCACGGATCACGCAACTGCCCAGCAGGTTGACCGCAAGCACTCCGGTGAGAAGAGCTCGTGCGATGCGCCGCGCGGGGCGCTGTTCAGCGCTGCGGATTCTGTGGCTGCTGATTGGGCGGGGTGGCTGGTACAAGAATCAGCGTCTCCGGCGGCGGTGGGGGCGGCTTGACCACTTTCCTTGGCGCGCCGTAGGGATTTGATCGGGTGGTCGTGGATTGCGGTTTATCCCGCTGATCGTGAGATGAAATCGTCTCGGCGCCGCAAGTGAGGGCGCCGAGCACAGACGACAGCAGTGTCGCCGTCGTCATACGAATAAGGAATGACCTCACGATCGATGATCTCGAGTTAATTCAGTTGCACCGACTTCACCCACGAAAATTTGCGCTCGGTGCGCTTGAAGTTCCAGCCTTTGTCGCGCATACAATCCAAAAACGCGGCACTCATGTGGATTGTTTGATCGCTCTTGTCCTTGGATGATTCAGGCACGAAGAAGTTAGCCTGATTACATGCACGCTCATCTCGCTCGAAATCTGCCTTGGTCGCGCCGTCATTGCCGGCACGCGTGATCTGATAATTGCCGCCGCAGCCGGCTAGCAGGGCGGACAACAGCAGGACGGCAGCTACGGATTGTTTCATGGTCTCTCCCGGATGTGAGTTGGGTTTGTCTGAATTCCTTCCAGCGGCGCCTGTTGCATCGCGCCCGGCAAGCCGTATTTTGCCATGACCGACCGGGTCTAGCCCTGCACCGAGTAACCGCCGTCGACAGGGATGGCCGTACCCGTGATGAAATCCGAGGCGGCACTCGCAAGGAAGACGGCAATCCCAGCAAAATCATGGCCTTGCCCCCAGCGACCCGCCGGCGTGCGAGCCAGAACGCGCTCATGCAGCCCGGCGATATCCTTGCGTGCGGTTTGGGTGAGCTCAGTATCGACCCAGCCCGGCAGCACGGCATTGACCTGAATGTTGTCGGCTGCCCAAGCGCTGGCCAGTGCGCGCGTCATTTGCACGATGCCGCCTTTGGAGGCAGCATAAGGCGTGGTGAAAGCAGTACCGAAAATCGACATCATCGAGCCGATGTTAATGATCTTGCCCTGTGCGGCGCGTTTCATTTCAGGATAAGCCGCCTGAGAGCAGATAAAAGCACTGGTCAGGTTGGTCTGCAAGATCTGCTGCCACTCAGCGAGCGTGTAGTCTTCTGGTCGCTTGCGAATATTGATACCTGCATTGTTGATTAGTATGTCCAGACGACCGTGCGTCTTGAGCGTAGCAGCCACCATAGCCTGACAGTCCGCTTCATCGGTGACATCAACCGCAATCGCAGAAGCCTTGCCGCCCGAGGCGAGGATGGATGCAACGGCAGCCGCGCTTTTATCGGCGTTGCGTGCTGCAATCACCACGGCGGCGCCCGCAGCAGAGAGCCCCTCTGCCATGCCTAAGCCGATACCGCCATTGCCACCCGTGACGATAGCAACCTTGCCTTGCAAATCCCAGGGCGCAATCATGGTTAACTATTCCTCTGCATCATCAGGGTTTTGCGGCAGGTTTGCGCAGGGATTCTTCGGCGGCAGGTTGAGACTGATAATGCCTCGCGGTCTCTGTGGTGAACGAACGATCTTCATTGCTCATGCAGGATTCGAAGGCTTGCTCAAAAATCGGTTCGGCGTTCTCCTGATATCCCGCCGTGCCTTCGGTTGCCAGCTTGTTGCTGACCAAAACCGCGGCACAGCGACATAGCATGCGCGCGCGTCCCTGACCTCGGGCCAAGCAATGGGTGTTGACGGATCGCTGAATCAGCAGCAACTCGTTCGCGGTCGGTACTTGTGCCTGAACGCTAGTTTGCGTGAGGCTGGCGAAAAGCAGGATGACGGTGGACAGTGTTTTTTTCATGATTTTTCAGGAGTCTCGACATTCGATGGGGAATTGTAGCGTGCCAGCTCTTCCCTCAGCGCGGTTTTCAATACCTTGCCATAGTTGTTCTTCGGTAGGGCATCGATGAAATAGTAGTGCTTGGGTCGCTTGAAGCGGGCAATGTGGGTCAGACACAATTCATCAAGCTCAGCGACCGTCACATGTTTTGCGACCACAAAAGCAACCACCACCTCGCCCCATTCTGCATCGGGTTTTCCGATCACCGAGACTTCATGCACGCTGGGATGGCGTAACAGAACTTCTTCGACCTCGCGTGGATAGATATTCGCGCCACCTGAAATGATCAGGTCTTTGGAGCGGTCATGCAGCGTGAGGAAACCATGGTCATCCATCCGCCCCAGATCACCAGTTTTCAGCCAGCCATCCTGCAAAGCGGCGGCGCTGGCTTCCGGATTATTCCAGTAGCCAGCCATGACCACATCGCCGCGCACCCGGATTTCACCGATCTCGCCTGGGGGTAGTGCGACACCCTGATCATCGGTGGTGATGACCTCGACCATTGATTGCGCTGTGCCGACGGAAGCGATTCGTTCCAGCCAGCGCGGATGCGCGCTATCGGCAAGGTGTTCGCGCGAGAGTGCCGTAATCGTCATCGGGCATTCGCCTTGTCCGTAAATCTGCACGAACCGGTTTCCCATCACCGACAGCGCCTTGCGTATGTCCTCGGTGTACATCGGTCCACCACCGTAGATGATGGTTTTGAAACCCGTTGGGCTCGCGCTACGTATATCGATATGCTCCACCAGTCGCCTGACCATCGTCGGCGCGGCGAATAGCGTCAGCTGTCCGATATTTTGAGAGAGCCTGCAAAGCTCTTCCGGCTCGAAGCCACGCGATTCCGGTATTACATGCAGCGCACCGCGCAGCACGTAGGGGAGGTGATACAGACCCGCACCATGCGAAAAAGGCGCCGCGTAAACCATGGCATCACCCGGCGCGACATCATCCACATCAGTGAAATAGCAGGACGTCATCGTCAGCAGATTTCGATGCGTTTGCATGACGCCCTTTGGAAAGCCGGTCGTGCCCGAGGTGTAAAACAGCCAGGCGACATCGTCAGGCGCACGGACTGTCAGTGTTAGCGGAGCGGTACTCAACGGTTGAGCATAGTCTGCAGACTCCGCCGTGAAGACTCGGCGCAGCATGGGCAGCGTATCGGCGATTGATTCGATACTGCTTGTCAGATCATCGCTGCAAAATACGCAGGCAGCGCCAGCGTTATCGAGTATGTAGGCCGCTTCCTTGGGATGCAGTTTGGCGTTGATGGGTACGGCTACCAGTCCCGCCCACCAAATGCCGTAGAGGATCTCCAGATAGGCTACATTGTTGGTCATGAACAGCGCGACCCGGTCACCGGGCGCGAGCCCCAGATCAGATCTGAGGTACGCCGCAATCGAGGCGGCACGACGCGCGAGTTCGCGGTAATCGAAGACCTTCTGTTCGCCCAGCATGATGGCGGTACGCTCGGGGAATACCGAGGCAGTTCTGAAGAGAAGCTGAGCGACGTTCATGCCGGTTCTTTCAACCAGTCGCCATCGGCAATACAGTCTTTGTCAAATTCGTAAGGCATCGCGGTTCGTGATTTGCTGGTATAAGTCAGAATAAATCGAATGCTATTTCGTGTGTCGTCAATACGATATCCAAGTTCATCCAGACAATCCCATGCGTGTCATCTTACTGCTCTTGATGCTGATGCTCAGTCCTTTGGCGGGGGCAGAGTGGCGGCAACTCACCGAGAGCGATGATGGCGATGTGCACATGGTCTCCTATTACGAACCCGGCAGTCTGATCAGATCAAGAAAACCGAAGATCTCCATCATGGTGATTTTTTCAAAATCTGTACCGCAGTTCAGTTGGCGTGCGACGAAGTATCTCTGGGAAGCCAACTGTTTTTCGAAACAGATTCGTTTACTGGGGTCGGTGGAGTTCACGCATATGGGCAGAGAGACTATCCCTCCCATCGAAGATCCCTATATCGAATGGATGCCACCCGACGATGTTAACGGCAAGATTCACGTCTATAACCTTCTCTGTCGTGGTTCCTGAACCCGTCAATCTGACGGGTACCGGTGGCAACGTCAATCCAGCGAGCGCTTAATCCAGACCGCCGTGTCATGAAACACAGCGCCGCCATTTGGCCAACCCGGTTCTGCACTGGTCAGCGCATTCACACCCAGTCCATCATCAAACGCGCGGTTCGGCCACAAGCCTTCTATCACGACGACACCGCGCTGCTGGCCTGATTTGGGCTGCGCGTGAACCGTCACCGCGCCACGCTCATTGCCGACGATGACTCGCTCCCCGTCTGTGACCTTGAGTGCCGCGCAATCGTCAGGATGCAGCAATGCAGTCGGCCGTCGTTCGCGCTTCTGTGAACCTGGCGTTTCAGTGAAGGTGGAATTAAGAAACGTGCGCGCGGGTGCCGTGACGAGTCGATAGGGTTTTTCATCGGTCGCATTGTCGATCACATCAAAGTGGTCTGGCAGGGCGGGCATCTCGGCAGCTCTGCCACCAAAGCGCGACCAGTCAGGCTTGAAGTGAAATTTCCGGTCTGGCGTATCGAAGCCATCGAGGAAATGCATACGCTCGAAAGGCGCCGCCAGATCTTGACCTCCGCGCTCGTAGTTGGTTTGCGCATCCCACAGACCGGATTGCTTGAGGCTCTGATCCATGATCTCCCAGACACTCATGTCAAAGCCAGGATGCGAAGCGCCAAGGCGGCGGGCAAGTTCGCAGATCACGAAATGATTTTCGCGTGCTTCGCCGGGCGGTTCGACCAATTTTTTTGCGACCTGAAATACGGTATGGCCACTGGCTGAATAAAAATCGTCGTGCTCGAGAAAAGTCGTTGCAGGCAGCACGATATCAGCCAGTGCCGCGGTCTCAGTCATGAATTGCTCATGCACGCAGGTAAACAAATCTTCGCGCAGCATACCGGCTCGAACACGATGCAAATCCGGACAGACCACCGCAGGATTGGTATTCTGGATCAGCAGGGCCGTCACTGGTGGGCCACCTTGAAGTGCATCCGCATCGCCCATCAAGATAGCACCCAAGCGCGACTGATCGAGTACGCGCGTCGTCGTATCCAGCTGATCCAAACCTTCGATCAAACCGCGATTCAGCGGCAGTAATCCTCCGTGACCATACACGGCGCCACCGCCGCGATGCTGCCATGCACCGGTGACAGCGGGCAGGCAGGTGACGGCGTGCATATTCGCTGCGCCATTGCGCGAGCGGGAGAAACCGTGATGGCAGCGAATGAAGCTCGCGCGTGCGCGGCCATACTCGCGCGCAAAGCTAATGATGGTGTCTTCAGATAGACCCGTAATGGCTGCTGCCCAAGCGGGTGTGCGTGTGCTGACATGCGCGGCGAGTTCATCAGGACAATCGGTATAGCGGCGCAAATAATCCCAGTCCGCAAAACCTTCAGCAAACAACACATGCATGATCGCGCAGGCCAGCGCGCCATCGGTACCCGGACGCACGGCCAGATGCAGATCGGCTTTTTCAGCGGTGCCGGTACGATAAGGATCCACGACCACCAGACGTGCACCGCGTTTTTTTGCTGCCATCGCATGCTGGATCACATTGACCTGGGTATTAACCGGATTGCCACCCCAGATCACGATCAGATCTGCATGCTCGGCGGCTTCCAGCAAATCCACACCGCGCTTGCTACCAATACCCGCCATCCAGCCTGTGTCGGACAGCGTAACGCAAATGGTGGCATGCCAGCGCGAGTACTTCATCGTATGTCGGAGTCGCTGTATGCCATCGCGCTGCACCAGACCCATGGTGCCAGCATAAAAATAAGGCCAAACGGTTTCGCTGCCGTGTTGCGCGGCTTTTTGCAGCATCGCCTCAGCGGTGCGATCCAGTGCCTCTTCCCAAGAGATCCGTTTCCATTGCTGACTACCCTTGGGGCCGGTGCGCATCAATGGGTATTGCAGTCGATCGGGATGATGTTGACGCTCCGCATAGCGGGCCACTTTTTCGCAGATCACGCCGGCGGTGTAGGCATTGCGCTGAGAGCCGCGCACTTTGCCAATGCGCCCGTTGTCAAGAACCTCGACCTCCAAGGCGCAGGTACTGGTGCAGTCGTGGGGGCAGACCGAGGGCAGGGTAGTCGGAGGTGACATGGGCTAGACCTTTGAGATCGTGTAAAGCAACCGGATCACGACGCCTAAGTTGATTGGGTCATGACTTCGGTAGTTTATCCGTTCCCTGAGACAGGTCCTCAAGATCGCTGAGTTGGTCCTTGGCCTTTTGCTGGGCTACTTGCATTGCTGCCAGCCGCTCCTGCATCCCGATACGGAAGGTCTCGAGCCGTATTGTGGTCTGGGGATCGTCGTTGTTCGTTGTTGTGGTGCTGTCGGAGGCCTGATCAGTAGCGTTGTTGGCCTCGTCCGTGCCGGACAAACTGAGTGTGTGCGGTTCGATCCTGCTGCCAGCGGGGGATGACGTCGAATCTGTGAAATGGTTTTTTTCGACGGGACCGGAGATGGTGTGTGACTGTATTTGTTTTTTCAGTCGATAGTTTTCTGCTGAAACATCATGGTCGCCATCCGAGCGAAACACA
>JAIXYM010000036.1 GCA_027490255.1 Oxalobacteraceae bacterium
CCCGCCGCCCCTCCCCGGTTAACCAGAACCAGTGCCTGTCGATCATGCACACCTGCAGCACCGACAGAACGCCCTTTCCACCCACACTGATCAATCATCCACCCTGCGGCCAGTTTGATACTGCCATCGGCCTGCGCGTAACTCACTAGCTGGGGATACTTTGCCAGCAATTGCGCGTGCTGCGCTTGGCTTACAACCGGATTCTTGAAAAAACTACCTGCATTGCCGATCTCTGCCGGATCAGGCAGCTTGCGTCGGCGAATAGCGATGACGGCATCGGCAATGTCTTGTGCGGTGGGGTCTGACACGCTGTGCGCGGCAAGCTCAGCAGCCAACTCTGCGTAGCGCAGATTGGGATGCCATTGGCGTGGCAGAGCAAAGCTGACGTCGATGATCACTGCCCTGTGGCGCAATGCGTGCTTGAAGATACTGTCGCGGTAGCCGAAGTTGCAGTCCTCACGGCTGAGTACCCGCGTCTCGCGGGTGACGAAATCAAACAGTGTCAGCGAATGAAAAAATTCTGCGAGTTCGCTGCCATAGGCACCGATATTCTGTATCGGTGCCGCGCCTACACTACCGGGGATCAGCGAAAGATTTTCCAAGCCCGGCAAACCTTGGGCGAGTGTCCATTGGACGAACTCGTGCCAGTTCTCACCTGCCTCCGCACGTACGATTACCTGCTGTTTTGATTCGCAGACCACCATTCGGCCGGTGTTCACCATGTGCAGCACCAGACCGCTGAAATCCTTCGTCAGCAGCAGATTACTGCCACCACCCAAAATCAGCCGCGGTAGTGCTGACAGCTGGGGATCCGCGGCAATGGCTTCCAGATCTGCGATGGTTTTGACGCTGACAAAAGTGTGGGCATGCGCATCGATACCAAAGGTATTGAGTTCGCGCAGAGAGACATCTTGCCGGAGGGTGAGTGCGGGCTTCATCAGCGGCGGATTATACCGGCCACGGGCTGGCTGAATTTTTTCCGCTAGAATCTGCGCCATACCCGTTTCAGGAGGAATCCAGCATGCCATCGTTTGACGTTGTATCGGAAGCAAATCAGGTCGAAGTCAAGAATGCCGTCGAGCAGGCCAACAAGGAGATCGGCACACGCTTTGACTTCAAGGGCAGTGATGCGCGGGTCGAGCAGAAAGAACTCGAACTGACGGCTTTTGCCGACAGCGATTTTCAGCTGAGTCAGGTCAGGGATGTGCTGACGGGCAAAATGGCCAAGCGCAATGTGGACGTGCGTTTTCTTGATATCGGCAAGATCGAAAAAATCGGCGGTGACAAGGTTAAGCAGGTCATCCGCGTGAAAAAAGGTATTGAGACTGAGGATGCTAAAAAGATTCAGCGCCTGATCAAGGACAGCAAGATCAAGGTGCAGGCAAGTATTCAGGGTGATTCATTACGCGTGACTGGCGCCAAGCGCGATGATTTGCAGGCGACGATGGCGATGCTGAAAAAAGATGTGACGGATTTGCCGCTGGAATTTAATAATTTTCGGGATTGAGGCGAGGTCAAAGACGCTGGATCCCGGCTTTCGCCGGGATGACGGTGGGAATTTTACGGTCGCCAAAACAACAACCGTCATCACCTGCATGTGACGACTGCTGCGTGGGCGGATCGCATGCGTTCGGATTCCCCACTCGCTCCCGGCGTGGACCGGGATTGATGCGGCTCCAACGACGCTGGATCCCAGCTTTCGCTGGGATGACGGTGGAAGTTTTACGGTCGCCACAACAATAACCGTCATCACCTGCATGTGATGACGTTTGAAGAACTTTTGGCTTCAAAATCGTCATCCCGGCGCAGGGTGGAGCGGGGGTTTCAGGCCGCATGCGGTCTGCCCGTAAAACGGTCATGGCGTACTCGCCATGATGCGCCCTGCAAGGGGGAATCCATCACTACTCTGGCAGTGCTCCCATCAAGTTGATTCAACGAGGTTCAATCCGTCTTCGCGATACGACGCTGACGAACCGCTGCAGCCAGACCCTCTAGCACCGTGAGGCTGCTCTCCCAGTCGATGCAACCATCGGTAATGGACTGGCCGTAGGTGAGCTCTTTGCCCGCTACCAGATCCTGACGGCCTGCGACCAAGTGGGACTCAACCATCACACCAATAATCCTGTCGTCACCACCCGCGACCTGCGCAGCAATGTCGGCGCAGACAGGTACCTGATTCTCCGGCTTCTTCGAGCTGTTAGCGTGGGAGGAATCAATCATCAATTTCTGAGACAGTCCATTAGATGCCAACGCTTTGGCAGCCTCTTCGACGCTGGCCGCATCGTAGTTGGGTGCTTTGCCGCCGCGCAGGATGATGTGGCAATCCTCATTGCCGTTGGTGGATACGATGGCGGAGTGACCGCCTTTGGTGACCGACAAGAAGTGGTGGGGTTGTGAGGCTGCCTTGATAGCGTCAGCAGCAATCTTGATGTTGCCATCCGTGCCGTTTTTAAAACCTACCGGACAAGACAAACCTGAGGCGAGCTCACGGTGCACCTGCGACTCAGTCGTACGAGCACCGATGGCACCCCAGCTGATCAGATCGGCGATGTACTGTGGGCTGATCACATCCAGAAATTCAGTACCTGCCGGCAGGCCAAGCTCGTTGATATTCATCAGCAGCTCGCGGGCGAGTCGCAAACCGTCATTGATACGGAAGCTGTTATCCAGAAACGGATCATTGATCAGACCCTTCCAGCCTACTGTGGTGCGTGGCTTCTCGAAATAGACGCGCATGACGATCTCGAGATCATCTTTTAGTCGATCCCGCTGCTCGACCAACAGGCGCGCATATTCCATTGCCGCTTTGGTGTCGTGAATCGAGCAAGGCCCGATCACAACCATCATGCGGTCATCCTGACCATGCAAGATGCGATGCAAGGCCTGACGTGAATTCGCGGTGACAGTCGCGATTTTTTCCGAGCACGGAAATTCGCGTATCAGATGCGACGGTGGGGTCAGTTCCTTCAACTCTCTAATCCTCAGGTCATCGGTGCGTGGCATGGGTTTCTCCAGGAATGTTTCGCGCAAAAATAAAAAAACCGCCATCCCTGGCGGTTTCTAAGATTCGGTTCGTGTTCGCTTTGCTTTTACGTGAACTTACCGCTTCTCCACCGCCGTAGGGCTGGGGTAGCTAAAGTAAAAGAAAAAGTAAAAGCGCAGCAGAGACATCGGTTTATACAAGTCGGCGTCAGTCAGAGCACGGATGGTGCTATAAATCCCTCGGTTTGGCAAGTCAGCTTGCCAAACCGATAATCAAGCGAGTAAGGAAGGTAAAGACAATCAGCCCGTACCGCCAACCGTGAGATCCTCAATGCGCAAGGTCGGCTGACCGACACCCACCGGCACGCTCTGCCCGTCCTTGCCGCAGACACCAACACCAGAATCAAGACGCATGTCATTGCCGATCATGGACACTCGGTTCAGTACATCCGGGCCATTGCCAATCAGCGTGGCGCCCTTGACCGGATAGGCGAGCTTGCCGTTTTCTATCATCCAGGCCTCGCTAGCCGAAAAGACGAATTTGCCGTTCGTGATATCAACCTGCCCACCACCGAAATTGACGGCATACAGACCATTTTTTACCGAAGCGAGAATTTCCTCCGGGTCGCGGTCACCGCCCAGCATGTAGGTGTTGGTCATGCGCGGCATGGGCAGATGTGCATAGGATTCGCGCCGGCCATTGCCCGTGGCGGGCATTTTCATGAGGCGCGCGTTCAGCGTGTCCTGAATATAGCCCTTCAGAATGCCATCATCGATCAGGGTGGTGCACTGAGTGGGATTACCCTCGTCATCCACATTCAGGGAACCGCGACGGTCAGCGATAGTGCCGTCATCAACCACCGTGACGCCTTTGGCAGCGACACGCTGGCCAATACGTCCGGAGAAAGCGCTGGATCCTTTGCGGTTGAAGTCACCCTCGAGGCCATGGCCGATGGCTTCGTGCAGCAGCACGCCCGGCCAGCCCGGTCCCAGCACGACGG
Organism: Oxalobacteraceae bacterium; assembly: GCA_027490255.1. Classification (GTDB taxonomy): domain Bacteria; phylum Pseudomonadota; class Gammaproteobacteria; order Burkholderiales; family Burkholderiaceae_D; genus Pernthalerella. The sequence goes on from JAIXYM010000036.1 coordinate 3,984, forward strand.
TCATGGGACCTGCCGGCGCTGGCCGTGATTCAAGATTGACGAGCGCGGCGTTCACCGCTTCGGATGCATATTTTTCCAGCAGTGCATCGCTGAAATAAGCAAAGTCATAGCGGCCACCGCCGCCGGCAGTACCCACTTCACGGCGGCCGTTTTGCTCGGCGATTACCGTCAATGACAGGCGCACCAGCGGGCGAATGTCCGCCGCGATCACGCCATCACTGCGAACCACCAGCACCACATCATGCTCGCCGGCAAGACCGGCCATGACTTGCACGATGCGAGGATCCTTGGCACGCGCAATTTTTTCGATTCTCTCCAGCAAGTTCACTTTCGCAGTCGCATCCAGCGACACAAACGGATCTTTTGGCAAGTACAGCGAGCGCGCTGTGCCGGGTTGGATGGCCGAGGCGACTTTGATCTTGCCCGCACCCTGACGTGCGATGGTGCGCGTTGCGGCAGCGGCTTCAAGCAAGGCGCGCTCGGAGATCTCATCCGAATACGAGAAAGCGGTCTTGTCGCCGGATACGGCACGCACACCAACGCCCTGATCAATCGAGAAACTACCTGTCTTGACGATACCCTCCTCGAGGCTCCAGCTCTCGCTCTTTGTGAACTGGAAATAGAGATCGGCGTAATCAACCTTGTGCGTAAAGATCGAACCCAGCACCTTGAGCAAATGACCTTCATCCAGTCCATTGGGCGTCAGCAGGACTTGGCGCGCAACGGTCTGGGTCTGGAGATTGGGTTCGATGAGTTTCATAGCGTTGGATAGCCTGACAGTAAGTAATCGAGATGGTTGGACATTGAGCGCCTGTATAGCTGGACGCCGAAAATTGAAATCATACTGGATGGGGCCTGTTCATGCTGACATGACCGAGCTAGCGCGTGCGGTGCGCCAGCGCGGGCAAGCTCTCGCGCACGCTGGACTGGCGGCCGAGATCCAGCTCGCCCATGACCAGTCCCTCGCCCTCGGGCAAAGAGGCGGAAATCTCACCCCAGGGATCGACCAGCATGCTGTGGCCCCAAGTGCGGCGGCCATTGGGGTGGATACCGCCCTGTGCAGCAGCCAGGACATAGCACTGGTTCTCGATGGCGCGTGCGCGCAGCAGCACTTCCCAGTGAGCGCGACCGGTGGTGTAGGTGAATGCAGCGGGCATGACCATCAGATCACAGGATCCCATCGCACGATAGAGTTCAGGAAATCGCAAGTCGTAGCAGATCGACAGACCGATGCGTGCGAAGGGTGTCTCCAGCACGCGGACTTCATTACCAGGCACGATGGTGCGCGACTCATCGAAAGATTCTTCACCCCGAGAAAATCCGAACAAATGAATTTTGTCGTAACGAGCGCACAGCTGCCCTTGGGGATCGTAGGCAAGCAAGGTATTGAGTACTTTGCCGGGTACACCAGAGACTAGCGGTACGGTGCCACCCAGCAGCCACACGCCGGTGTCACGGGCTATGCGTGCCATAAAGTCCTGTAGCGGCCCTTGGCCCGGTGTTTCAGCGTGTTGCAGTTTGTCATGCTCGGTACGGCCAAGCAGCGGCCAGTACTCGGGCAACAACACCAGCGAAGCACCGGCGTCAGCGGCTTCACGAACGCGCCGTTCGACGGTCTGCATATTGTCGGCTGGCTCCGGTGTCGAGACCATCTGCACTGCGGCTATTTTGATGCTTGTTGGCATAGGCGTTCCTGGCTTTGTCATCACTGCCCGCTGGCTTTTTCTGCGTCTGTGGCCGTGTTATCCACTTTGCGCTTGCTGGTCGATTTTTTGACGACCGGATCTTTCCAAGAGCCTGTGATCACGTACTCTTGTGACAGTGCCTGAGAAAGCGGATTCTTCAGAAAAAGCTGCGCAAGGAAAGAGCCCAAGCCTATGACGGGGTTGACTGCCAGACCGTAAATCACGGACGCGCCACCCGCATTAACTTCCGGGATAACGACGACATTCAGATTCTGCGTTTCCTCACTCAGATCTGCCGAGCCGTCAATGAGTACCACAGCATTCACACCACGCATCTTGAAAGTGTCGGTCTTTAGTACCCCGCGTGATATGACGGCGGTACTGGCAATACTGTCGAATGCAAAACCATCAGTAAACAAATCACGAAAATCCAGCGTCAGCCGTCTTGGAAGCGACTGCAGACTCATCACACTCAATAGCTTTGCCACGCCCGGGTCTGCCTTCAAAAATTGACCCGAATTAACCCGCAAATTCATATTGCCGGACAAGGTAGGAAAATCAAATGCAGAGGGTGAACCTTTCCAATTAAGATCGCCTTCCATGCGGCCCTTGCCACCCTTGAGTGCTTTTTCAAAGCCGACTCTATCGAGCAGATGACCGGCATCGTTAATATCGAGTTCGTAATTTAGCGTGGACTGGCCATCATTACCATTCAATAGCCAGCGTCCCGTTGCGCGCAGGCTTGCATCAGGATTGGTAAGGGTAAGCTTGCTGATCCGCCATTCTCTGCCGGGGGTCATGATCGCTGCATTGGTGGCCGCCAATTCAAGTCGACCGAGTTTCATGCCACGCAGTTCGAAACTATCAGCAACGATATCCAGACCCGGTAACTCTGCCGCAGATTTTTTACCACTCAGCAGTTCGGCTACGTCAGCATCTCCAGAGCGTTCTATTTTCAGTGAAGACAAGCGAGCCGTGATCTTGCCCGCGCCCCGCTCGGATGAGGGATCTTCCCAGTTCGCCTGACCGACCACTTCATCGGATTGAATATTGAATTTCCATCCCATCCGCTGGCGCGTTGCCGCCAACACCACATTATCGATTGGGCGATCGAAGACCGTCAGCTCGTTCGCACGAAGATTGAACGTATCGGGAGTAAAAAACGCCGCGAAATCTGTGCTGTTTATCACGCCCTGAGTCGAGCTCTGTCCTGTACCCGGTGCAGTTGATGGATTATCTGTCGGCCCCGTGCCTGTCTCTGCAGTGAGCGCAGCAATCGTCGATCGCCAGACATCCGCATTGAACGATGGCACATTGAGTTGAATGGCCAGACCACTGTCTGGCTGTGGTGCGGCTGTGTTCACACCAACACCGCCACGCACCATCCGCCAAGCAGCGTTGCGGGAATTGCTACGCTGGCGCACATAACGCGCATTGATATTGCGTCCAAGGCTGATTCGAATTTCTTCTGTTGGTGTGATCCCATCCGGTGCCGGTAAGGGCTGTAACGTCAGGCGCAGAGGCCAGCTTTCGATAGGCAATTTCTGCAGCGGCGTAGGGAAATCGAGCGCCAGGCCGACCATTGAGGATTCTATGGTCAACTCAGGACGCTGGTTCCTGATTTTCAGGTTAGCTGTGTAACGAGTGCTGCCGCTGATTTTTTTCAACACACGCTTCGCGATGGGTGCGGCCATCACACGAGATGCAGCGTCTGGATTGACAGACCCATCTAACTTGATTTGCGTGGAGCCATCGCGCTGAGTGCCACCACTCAGCGATACGGGACTGCCAAGAAAAACAGCCTGCATGGCCGGCAATTGAAATCCCTGCTCCGAAAAATTCAATTCACCAGTGACTTGCTGAGCTGCAGGCCACGCTCGCCACAATTGCACCTCATTGCCTGCAAACTTGAGGTTACCTTGCACGGTAGAAGCTCCCGCGCCGACCAGAGGCAATTGTAGTTTCAAGCCCAACCTTGCATTACCGCTGGCCTTGGTCTCCTCGGTGAAGCCGTCAATCCAGCTTATCACTGGCGTTGCGCTGACATAGGCCAGCATGGATTGCAATGATCCCTGTGCCACGCCACTGACATCAAGCACTGGCTTGCTGCTCATATAGTCCGGCACCACCGCATGAACTTCAGACAATGCAACCCCTGTAGTTTTTGCGCTGTCCGCATGGATCTGTATACGGGCACTGTCCAGGATAAGGTTACCTTGTATGTCCTCGATCTTTGGCCAGAGAAGCGTGCGCCGATCCTGAGACAGTTCTTTGGGTGCGGGGCTGAGCGTTCCTTTTTCTATTTTTGCTGTCAGTTTAAAGACACCGGGCGCATTACCCGTGGTGTTTTTTTGTTGGAACGGAAATTGATCAAGATCTCCCTTGATCACAAGCGTCAGGTCACGCGCACGACCCTCCAGTAGCGCCAAGCTCAGCCACTCACGCGTATCACTCCCCACAACAGCAGGAAGATAGCGCGCTACATTACTCAATTCAATCACAGGAATTTGCAGTTTCAGATCCAGCTCACCCAATCTGCGGGCTGATAGCGGCAGAGGCGTGGTGTAGCTACCTGTGAGCGTACCCAACACGCCCGCCTGCGAAAAACGCATCGCGTCAACACGCATCGCCAATTGTTTTTTATCACGCAGTGACCAACTGCCTTCGAACGAAAGATCATCCAAACTCATTAATGGCAAAGTCAACCCATTGGCGGCCTGAAGTTTCACTCGCTCACCACGTAACTTCAGACGTCCGCCATCCTGGTTTGCATCGACTTCACCGGATATGCCATCAAAAGCTGGCAAAGATTCACGCCCGCCTGCCTGATGAATTCCTAGGGCATCAAATTTTCCTGTGATTCGATAAGGACCAGCACCAGGCACACTACCATCCCAAGATGCAGAGAAATCGCGTAGTTGTCCCCGTGGCGCAAAGTCAGACAACACGTTCCTAAAGTCATCGGTTAAAGGCAGATGACCTGCAAACCGAGCAAGCGCGGCCAGATCCATTTCGGTGATTTTCAAGTCATGGCGGTCGGCTTTGCCGCCATTACCCGCAATATAAAAGTGACTGACGGTTGTTTTGGGCAGAACTGCCCCTTGCTCGGTCCGCAAGGAAAAATTCGTCAGCGTCAGTTGGTGACCACTTGCACCATAAGAAAAAATTTTCTGCTTCAGACCCGACACCACTTCACCGGCCGAAATACGCCCACTGACATCGACGAGCTTAAGCGGCTCAAGTGACTGATCTAGTCGTACAGACAAGTTGGCCAACGACAGATCGGCGGTCACATTTGCCACGCTGCCGCGATTGAAATTTACCCAGGCGCGCACCGAGCCGTCACCCCCTGTGAGCTCATAGGGCATATCAATGTAGGGCTTCCATGCTTCAAGATGCGTTTTTTTCCAATGGATGTAAAACTCGCCTATCCATTCCGCATAATCTGCGCGTGTTTTCGAAAATGGCGGATGAGTGAATTCGATGCGCAGATCAATGGGCGCTGCCAGATGTTCGGGAGGCGTTGCCTTGAGTGCAGCACGATGGGTACGCCAGCGATTCTGCAATACAAAATTGATGTCGGTCAGCGTGAGATCGGGTGCTGAGCGCATCTGATCGCGCCAGCGTACTTCCCCCTGCCTGACCACGATTTCGTGCTGTGCCAACAGCCAATCGAGTCCACGGCCTTGATCGGGCGTATTGGGATCAATCCGTAAACCACCGACAAAAAAACGCCCTTCGCTGTCGCGTTCGATCTCCAGATTCGGGCGCGACAATTCCAGCGCCTGCAGACGTAACTCACCCAGAACCGACCACCATGAAATGGTGGCATTCACCTCCGGTAGCACCAGCGCACTCTCACCATCGTCGTTATGAATGACAACGTTTTCCAGCTTCAAACGTGGATCGAGCCCGTGCCAACTGGCTTTTATCGCGGCAATACGTACATTGCGATTGACGAAATGGCTAGCGAGTTGCTCTACTTGAGATTTGTAGCTGTCGATATTTGGCAAGACGACATAGCGCAGGGACAGGAAGGCCGCACAGAAGGCAAAGTAGATGACGACTAGCGTAACCATCACCCAGCTGAGCGCATGGTGCGTTACACGATTGACTTTGTCGTAACCGGAACGAAACGCACGCCACCCAAGCAGCAGTGCTTGTCTGATACGATTTGTGTTGTCTGCTTGGCTCGACATCAAATGGAATTATTGTAATGAATACCGCGCCCAAAGACGTGAGAACTTTGGTCGAAAATCAGCTGGTTAGCGGTGAGTGCAGCGGAAAGTTGCCCGTGCACCCATGAAACAATCTGCATCCCAGCCTGGACCAAGATGACGACTCAGACAGTTTAGCTCTTGGTGTGCTTCTATCGCGAAACCGCAGATTCGCCCGGTTAGAGACCCGGCAGAGCAATCTTTCACGGATAAACATCAGGGCATGACCGGGATTGTTATCATAGCTGCAAATTTCGCTTTTCCCGCCACCTCGATACATCGCTTATTAAAATTATGAGCACAAACCCGCCGCTCACCAGCCCGAACCTCTCCCGGTTCGTCAAACGCTGGCTGGATGCGGATCCTGCGCGCGAAGCCGAATTGGAGCGACTGGCTGGATTATCGCTTGCCTCGGTTGACTTTGCCCAGTTGCTTGAGGCGCAATTGGCGCTTGTGCCGTCACTGCCGGCGGCCATGCGTCGGCTGCGAAACGCGCTGGTCGCGGCCATCGCCGAGCGTGATCTGGCTGGCCGGGCCGATCTGGATGAGGTCCTGAGCACCATATCGGCATTCGCCGAGTTCGTGATCAACCGCCATCTGGCCGACTTGTATCGCAGCCAGTGCGAGCTGCACGGTATTCCCATGGGCGAGGAATCGGGCGCTGCTCAGCACATGATCGTGGTGGGCATGGGCAAACTGGGCGGACGCGAACTGAATGTCTCTTCGGATATCGATCTGATTTTTTTGTATCCGGAAGATGGTGAGACCGTGGTCACCGCTGAGGGTCAGCGCGCGCTGTCCAACCATGAATTCTTTGTACGCCTTGGCAAAAAACTGATCGCTGATATTGCCGAGATCACTGCTGATGGGTTCAGTTTTCGGGTGGATATGGCGCTGCGGCCCAATGGCGCATCAGGTCCGCTGGCGGCCAGCTTTGGGATGCTTGAAGAGTATCTGATGGTGCAGGGACGCGAATGGGAACGCTATGCTTGGGTCAAAGCGCGCGCTATCACCGGGCGCGCCGAGGATATTGCGGCGCTGGAAGCGATTGTGCGACCCTTCGTTTACCGTCGCTATCTGGACTTTGGATCGATTCACGCACTGCGTGATATGCATGCGCAAATACGGGCAGAAGTCGTACGACAGGAAACTCGCCATCCGACGCGCAACATCAATGTCAAGCTGGGCCGTGGTGGCATACGCGAAATTGAATTCCTTGCGCAGGTATTTCAACTGATCCGTGGCGGACGCGATCCGGGCCTTCGTGATCGCTCTACCCGAGCGACTTTGCACATCCTCGCCGAAAAGAAACTGCTGCCGGCGCAAGTGACTGCTCAGTTACTGGAGGCCTATACCTTTCTCCGCAATCTGGAGCACCGTGTGCAGTATCTCGACGATGCGCAAACCCATGTGTTGCCAGCAGCCGAGGAAGATCGCCTGGTGCTGGCCCGGGCCATGGGATATGACAATACGCAAGCCTTGTTGGATGCACTGCGCGCGCATGCCGATTGGGTGGCGGCACGCTTCGATGAGATTTTCGACAATAAATCATCCCCTAACCTAGGTGCTGGCAGCGAGGTAGTGGGTTTGTCATTCGACGAGTCGACGGAAGATATGCTGTCCGCTCACCTGAACCAACTCGGTTTTGATGACGCACAAGCATCCGCGCAGCGCTTACTTTCCAGCTGGCACAGCAGCCGTATCCAGTCGCTGCCGCCCCAACGCAAGGGGCAACTGCAAGCGCTGCTGCGCGCATCGCTACCCATGATCAGTCAACAAGCCGATTCAGCTTCCAGTGCGGCGACACTGAACCGCTTGCTGGATTTTTTCGATACCATCGCGCGCCGCTCGGCTTATCTGGCTTTGCTGACTGAATATCCGCATACTTTGGCGCGGGTGATTCGCATGATGGCATCTAGCGACTGGGCCGCGAAGTATCTGACCCGTCATCCGGTCTTGATGGATGAGTTACTTGATGACGCTATCTTGCACACTGAACCTGACTGGCCGGCGTTTGCGCAAGAGTGTGGCCGGCAACTCCAGGCTTTCAACGGCGACACCGAACGTCAGATGGATGTGCTGCGCGAGCAACATCATGCGCAGCTCTTTCGCCTGCTCGCGCAGGATCTCGATGGTGTACTTAGCGTAGAGCGTCTTGCAGATCATTTGTCTGCGCTGGCCGATGTCCTCATCTCGGTGACGCTGGATGCGGTCTGGCAAACACTCGCGAGCAAACATCGCGACCAACCAAGATTTGCCGTCATCGCCTATGGCAAGCTGGGCGGCAAAGAATTGGGATATGCCTCGGACCTAGATGTCATTTTTTTATATGACGACGAGGATACAGAGGCACCCGCCATCTACGCAAAGCTTGCACAACGTTTCATTACCTGGATGACCAGTCACACGCCAGCGGGCATCTTGTTTGATATCGATATCGCGCTCAGACCGGACGGCGCTAGTGGTCTGCTCGTATCCTCGATATCGGCATTCGAAAAGTACCAGCATCAGTCCGCCTGGCTTTGGGAGCACCAAGCGCTCACCAGAACACGCTTCTGCGCGGGAGACCAGAACGTCGGCGCACAATTCGAAACCCTACGTACTCAGGTACTGCGCCAGACTCGAGATCCGGTTCAGTTGCGCACTGAGATTCTGGCCATGCGCCAACGTATGCACGACGCGCATCCCAATCGCTCGGAATTATTCGATCTGAAGCACGATGCGGGCGGTATGATCGATATCGAATTTATCGTTCAATTCCTGGTACTACGCCATGCAGCCGAATACCCCGTAATGACGGATGACATCGGCAATATCGCCCTGCTGAAGCTGGCGGGCGAGTTACATCTGATTGACCAGCCACTGTCGGTCGCGGTTGGCGATGCTTATCGACTCTTCCGTAAACTTCAGCATCAAATTCGCCTGACCGGCCATGACAAAGCGCGTGTAGAACTCGTTCGGGTTGCAGAACCACGAAAGGCAGTCGAGCAACTGTGGCAGCAAGTGCTGTTGCACCACTGAAATCTACACGCAGCACTTTCCTCACCCGTTCACGCCCTCGCCCCTTAGTCTCCCCCCTTAGTCTCCTCACCCTCCTCCCCTTAGCCTCCTCAGTCACACGACCTCGGTGGCTCAGTCGTGGCGACAAAACAACAGTACAAAATTGTCAAACGAATAAGTATTGGCCTAATTACAATTCATGCAACGTCGCTGCCTAGCTGCGACTTTTGCACGGCGCGACGCATTACCCCCTTTACTTAGGACAGGATCATGAACAGATACGGAGTTCTCTGCATGGCTTTGGCCGTTCTACTTTCCGGATGCGCAACGCAGCGCGATATCGAAAGCCAGAAAGTGTCCAAAAGCAATCTGACCGCAGGTCAGGTCAGCATTACGCTCAAGAAAAACATCACGACGCAGCAGGAAGTCGTCGAGACTTTTGGTGCGCCCAATCTAGTGACACAAAACGCCGATGGCGAGGAATCCTGGACTTATCAGAAGCAAGCGACGGTCTCGAATGCCAGTTCCAGCTCGGCTTTTGCAACGATCGTTCTGGCTGGCGCGTCCAGCAGCAGCTCAGGTCTCGAGCAATCCAGCCGAACGATAACGCTGATCATCAAATTCAGAGATATCAAAGGCGTGAAAACAGTCACCGACTTTTCCTCCCGCTACTCTTCATTCTGAGACTGAGCCATGAAAACTACGACGACCTTTATCAAAATCTACGCCAACATCCGTGATTCAGCCTCCACGCTTGAAATCAAAAAGCAAACAAGCGCCTTCGGAATAAAAAACTGCGGCGGCATCTTGCGACGAGTGCTGTGCGGTGTGGCAGTGGGTAGCACGCTGTTCACGGCGGGCTGCGCAATGAATGACGCACCATCGAACAAGACCTCTTTGGAAATTCAATCCTATCAATCCCGGTCATTCGAAGTGGACAAAAAGACGGCGTTCAATTCCGCGATGTCCGTGTTTCAGGATCTCGGCTACATTGTTAATTCAGCCAATCTGGATACCGGCTTCATCACAGCAGAATCCCCCACGAAAGGCGCGAAAGGTAGCGACGCATTTCTTTCTTTTCTGGCGGGGATACGGGTTGAGGGAAGGACCGCAGTGACTGCATTCGTTGAGGAACTGTCGCCAAAATCTGCAAAAATACGCTTGAATTTTGTCGAGAGAAAAAAAGCTTCAGGCGACTATGGCCAGCAATCAAATCGCGATGATCCCATACAGGACCCTAAGATTTATCAGTCGGCATTCGATAAAATCAGCGACGCCATTTTCATTCGAGCAGCACAGAAATAAAAATAGTGCCTCATGATGTAAAGAAGCCCTGCAGTTCATATGAACTGCAGGGCTTTTTTCTGAATCACGGTCGCCTACTTATTTTGCGTTCATCAACGCCATTGTCGTGTCCAGCATGCGGTTCGAGAAACCCCACTCGTTGTCGTACCATGAAGAGACCTTCACGAGACGGCCAGAGACTTTGGTTAGGGTTGCATCAAAATTACTCGACGCCGGATTGTGGTTGAAATCCACCGATACCAGTGGCTCGGTGTTGTAGGTCAGAATGCCTTTCAGAGGGCCTTCGGCTGCCTTTTTCATGATGCTGTTAACTTCATCAACGGTGGTGTCACGCGCAGCGATGAAAGACAGATCAACAATAGAGACATTAATGGTCGGCACACGAATTGCGTAGCCATCCAGCTTCCCATTAAGTTCAGGCAGTACTAAACCAACTGCGAGGGCAGCACCTGTCTTGGTGGGAATCATTGACTGGGTCGCAGAACGTGCGCGGCGCAAATCTTCGTGCATGACATCGGTGAGCACCTGATCATTGGTGTAAGCATGCACTGTAGTCATCAGACCAGTTTCAATACCGATGGTGTCATTGAGTGGCTTGACCAGCGGCGCCAGGCAATTGGTAGTGCATGAAGCGTTGGAGATCACGGTATCGGAAGATTTCAGCACGCTCTGATTTACGCCGAAAACAACGGTCGCATCAACATCATTACCACCCGGTGCCGAGATGATGACTTTTTTGGCGCCGCCTTTGAGGTGTGCAGAAGCTTTCTCCTTGCTAGCAAAAAAGCCAGTGCATTCCAAGACCACATCAACACCCAGCTCACCCCAAGGGATGTCCGCCGGATTACGCTGCGCGAAGACACGAATTTTATCGCCATTGACGATCATGTAATCACCCTCGACCACCACGGTGCCAGGGAATTTGCCATGTGCTGTGTCATAGCGTGTCAGATGCGCATTCGATTCCGCATTTCCCAGATCATTGATGGCGACGATCTGAATATCGTTTTTCTTGCCGCCTTCATAATGAGCGCGCAATACATTGCGCCCGATGCGGCCGTAGCCATTGATCGCAACTTTGATGGTCATGTTGATCTCCTGAGTGATTATTACTAGTAGCTTTGTTTGCGTGAGTCAGTGCAATACCGACTTGACTGCCGCAACGACTTTGTCAGTCGTAAATCCAAAATGCTTGAACAGTGCGCCTGCCGGCGCAGACTCACCGAAGGTATCGATACCGATAACAGCACCATCGAGACCAACATACTTGAACCAGAAACCTGTCACACCTGCTTCGATGGCAACACGCGGTAAATGTCTGGGCAGGACACTCGCTTTGTAGGCGGCGTCTTGTCGCTCAAAGACATCGGTACTAGGCATGGACACGATTCTTACCGGAATGCCTTCGGCGGCCAGAAGCTCAGCAGACTTGAGCGCCAGTTCGACTTCGGAGCCCGTCGCAATCAGAATCACGCGCGCGTCTTTGTCGTCTCTGAGTACATACCCACCGCGCTGGATATCGCTAATTTGCGCGGGGTTGCGCTCGACATAGGGCAGATTTTGTCGGGAAAAAATCAATGTGCTCGGGCCGTGCTGGCGGCGCACCGCCTCGGCCCACGCCACCGCCGATTCCACCGTGTCACAGGGACGCCAGTTATCAAGATTCGGAATCAGACGCATGCTGGAGATATGCTCGACTGACTGGTGGGTCGGACCATCTTCGCCCAGACCGATGGAATCATGTGTAAATACAAA
>JAIXYM010000076.1 GCA_027490255.1 Oxalobacteraceae bacterium
CTATCTTTGCATTCAATCATCCAAGGCAAGGGCTGATGCTGCGGCAGCGCAAGCTGTCGCTTCAGCATGGGTAGACCATTGCGAGTGCCCTACCTTCGTTTGGACAACAAGACAAGACTGAAAAGGAATCTTCATGAGCAGCTCGAAATCAAATTTTATAATCCAGTGTGTCATCCCACTGGCGCTTGCTGCGGCAGTGGCATCGCCTTCAACAGTTATGGCGCAATCAGTACAAAAACGTGAAACCCAGGAGGCTTACGAACGCAGCGCAAACAAGCACGTCGAAAATGCCGTAGCAGTCGTCAAACGCATGGAGGCCGATCCCACGATGCAGCGGGTGATGATTGATGCCAAAGGCGTATACATACTGCCAAGCTATGGCCGCGCGGCGCTCGGTATCGGTGGTCAAGGCGGTGCTGGTGTGCTACTGGTCCGACAGGGTGCCGTCTGGAGTGAACCTGCGTTCTACAATATCGGCGGCATCAGTATCGGTGCACAAGTCGGCGCGGAGGGCGGTGCAGTTGCCTTCGTACTGAAAAATGACAAGGCGGTACAGCGCTTCACTGAAAAAAATAATTTTTCGCTGAGTGCCAATGCAGGAATCACCGTCATTAATTGGACCAAGATTGCGCAAGGCTCCACTGGCGATGGCGATGTGGTTGCATGGTCAGGCACCAAAGGATTGTTTGGTAATGTCGCTACCGTCGGTGTCAATGACATTCGCTACAACGAACGAATGACCAGCGCATACTATGGAAAAACGACGACCGCGATGGAAGTCATCGACGGCAAGGTGAAAAACCCAGCATCGGACGCACTCAAACAGGCATTGGCTGAGACCAGCTCAGGCAATGCAGCGGGCAAATCCAGCGGAGGAACGGAAGCCGCCCCTGAGCAGAAAAAATAAGACGATGCTCAACAGATCTCCGCCTTATGGTGCGCTAGCACACGGATGCGAAGCGGAGATCTGACAAATCAACCGGTTGGTAGCCATGGTTTCAAGCAACCATGGCCCCACACCCCCACAGCTTGCGCCATTATTTGAGCAGCGCTGAGTTGCCCATGGACACGAGACCTCAAGCACAGACTATCCCGCGCCGGTGGGATCTGATTCTGTCCGTTATTCGGTATCTTGGTGACGGTTGTGACTTGCACATAGCATCCCGCAACAACTTACTATCGGTGTAGCTCGCCCGTACCAGATCTCAGTCCAGATCACGGCTCGATCCCACTTCTGGCACTGTCCTGACCATTAATTTCAGCAATTCTTGCGACAAAGCGTTGAGATATGTCCAAGTTTTGATATCTTTAGGCAGTTCGGCCAGGCTTTGAAGTGCCAATCCCGGTGTTTCAAGACCCGCGCTTCCCTGATCAACACCATTACGCATCACCGATCGCCAACTACTCTGAAGAAAGCCCTGCATCATGAACGCTCCCGACAAAATCTCCGCCATGCATGCCTGCCACGCAGAGGTGGGTAGCACGGTCAACCCGCCTTTGCCCTCACCACCAAAATTCGACAATGTGGCTGATGAGCGCCTGCATCGCAAACAGCGTTTGGCAGCGACCTTCCGCCTGTTTTCAAAATTTGGCTTTGATGAAGGTGTGGCAGGGCATGTCACCGCACGCGACCCTGAATTCCCTGACTCATTTTGGGTGAACCCTTTCGGTGTTCACTTTAGCCAGATCAAGGTCTCCAACCTGATCCGTGTTGATCATCACGGTAATGTGGTCGAAGGCAATCTCCCGGTCAACGCTGCTGCATTTGCGATTCACTCCAATGTTCACAGCGCACGCCCCGACGCAGTGGCGGCCGCTCATACTCATGCGATCCATGGTCGATCGTGGTCTGCGTTGGGTCGCAAACTCGATCCGATCACGCAAGATGTCTGTGCTTTTTACAATGACCATTCTGTCTACACCGATTTTGGTGGCGTTGCCGTTGATCTCGAAGAAGGCGCCAGAATCGCCAAAGCCTTGGGTAATAACAAAGCCGTTATTTTGCAAAATCATGGCCTCTTGACAGTGGGCGATACCGTCGACGCCGCTGCCTGGTGGTACATCGCTTTTGAGCGCAGCTGTCAGGTGCAGCTGATGACTGAAGCGGCCGCGAATGGTCGACCCCTGTTGCACGTTTCGCCTGAATCCGCCCAGCAAACCTATGAACTGACTGGCTCGTCCTTTGCCGGCTGGTTTCAGTTTCAACCGCTCTACGCACGCATCCTGAAAGAACAACCCGACTTTCTCGACTGATTGCGTAGGCTGTCCGAGCAAAAATCTGTAACGGCGACGTATTCGGTGACACCTGCTACGGTAAGTGCACCGAATACATCGTTGGTATGAGCGGCGTTTTCAGCGTTAACTTCAACAATAACTGTTTGACCGCGCGGTAGCTGGCCCGGTCGCTGTTCAATCACAGTCAGCGGTAACTGGTGATTAATATTCGAGTTACGAGACCGGAACGCCTATGTTTTGGATTACGCGGAGTGCCACTAGTGACTACACCCGTCGCGGGGCGAGGGTGGGATTCAGATCATTGCTTAAAACGCGGTGAAATCAATGATCTCTTTGATTTGAAGAATTCGGGTATCCGCAAATCTATCCGCAGAATGTGTGGATAAATATCATGCACCCATAGGCTGAACCACCAACTTCACGCCCAGTGCTTTACAGACGCGGGAAATGGTGTCGAAACGCGGTTGCGCATCGGCCCTGAGCGCCTTATATAGCGCCTCGCGACCAATGCCAGTTTCCTCTGCAATCTGTGCCATGCCTCTGGCCCTCGCTGCAACACCAAGTGCGTGAGCAAGTTCTCCTGCATCACCTTCCTCAATAACGACAGAAAGATAAGCAGCAATATCTGCATCGTCTTTTAAATATTCGGCAGGATCAAAATTAGGCAGATCGGTTATTCGATTTTTTTTGCTCATCATTTACTCCTCGATCGTCTTGGATAAGGCAATTGCTTTAGCAATATCGGCACTTTGGGTTGCTTTACTACCTCCACCAAGCATCACTATCAGCATCCCATTATGTTGAATGTAGTACATACGCCAGCCGGCACCGAAGTGTTCCCGCATCTCACTGACACCCTCACCGACAGGCGCTACATCTCCAAGCAAGCCACGCTCCGCCTTTTCCAATCGCCGCACTAGCCGGGCCTTTGTCATCGGGTCTTTAAGCTGACTGAGCCAATCTGCGAATTGGGGGAGCGGCTTGATTTTGCACATGCCCTCATTGTATTCGACCGACTACAAAAGTAAAGCCCCAATTTGAAAACATATATTTCCGGATTGAAAATCTTCGCTGTGACTGACCCTCAAGACACAAGCTCCAATCTCCAGGTAACCGCACCCTAGCTGCAAGTAGGCGGGCAGAAGTTCCTGTCGGTTTGTACAAACGGAATATGCAGTAACGGTAGGAGGATGCCTTGCAGCAGCTTGCCGACAGTGCGCAAGACATTGGGCAGGGTTATCAAGTCATGGCAGGCAGTGCACGTACACCGCGATCCTGGATGCCTGCGCTTTATGTTTTCTCCCCAACCGTAGCCGATGCCGATTTTTACTCGCACTTTTACCCGCACCAGAATCTGGATGTCGGTGTAGCGCGGGAGCTTAAAAGACAAAAAGCCCAGCGTTTACTGGACTTTTCAGGGAATCCATTCTGCTTATTAGAGCTTACTGGAGTTCTTTGGAGTACCTGTTGGCGGAGAGGGTGGGATTCGAACCCACGGTACCTTTCAGTACGCCTGATTTCGAGTCAGGTACATTCGACCACTCTGCCACCTCTCCGGGTCGAAAACGGGTGTTTCCGAAAGACCGCGATTGTATCAGAACTCGTTTGCGTAGCGATACTCTGGCGGGAAGACTCAATCAGGGGTTGAGCACCTTCACTCCGCCCATATAGGGCCACAGCGCTTCGGGAATTGCGACACTGCCATCAGCCTGCTGGTAGTTCTCCAGAATGGCGACCAGCGTTCGACCGACGGCAAGACCAGAGCCATTCAGTGTGTGCAGCAGTTCGGGCTTGCCCTGAGCATTACGAAACCGTGCTTGCATACGCCGAGCCTGAAAGGCTTCGCAGTTAGATACGGATGAAATCTCACGGTAGGTATTTTGTGCCGGCAGCCAGACTTCGAGGTCATAGGTTTTAGTCGACCCGAAACCCATATCGCCAGTGCAAAGGGTAATGACACGGTAAGGCAAACCGAGTTTTTTGAGGATGTTCTCCGCATGCGAGAGCATTTCTTCCAGCTGCGCGTATGAATGTTCCGGATGCGCGATCTGCACCATTTCAACCTTGTCAAACTGATGCTGACGAATCAGGCCACGCGTATCACGACCATGACTGCCTGCTTCGGAGCGGAAACAAGGTGTATGCGCGACCATGCGCATGGGTAGCTGCTCAGCGGCGACGATTTCATCGCGCAGAAAATTGGTCAGTGAGACTTCAGCAGTAGGTATCAGATAGAGCGCTTCGCCCTCGCCTTCTTGGCCACCTTTTTTGACGGCAAAAAGGTCTGCCTCGAATTTAGGTAGCTGGCCGGTGCCGCGCAGGGTATCTGAGTTGACGATATAGGGCGTGTAGCACTCGGTGTAGCCATGGTCAGCCGTGTGCGTATCGAGCATGAACTGAGCAATAGCGCGATGCAGACGTGCGATGCCGTTTTTCATGACGGTGAATCTGGCCCCGGAGAGTTTGGCACCGGTATCGAAATCCAACCCTAGCGGGGCGCCGACATCGACGTGGTCTTTAACATCGAAATCAAATACGCGCGGTGACCCTACCTTGCGCAATTCAACATTGTCCTGCTCACCATCACCTTGCGGAACGGACTCATGCGGCAGGTTGGGTATGGCCAGCATGAAATCGGACAGCTTTGCCTGCACGATCTCCAGCTGATCTGCCGAAGCCTTGAGTTCATCGCCCAGACCAGCCACCTGATTCATGACGGCGCTGGTGTCCTCACCTTTGCCTTTGAGGATGCCGATCTGTTTGGAGAGAGAGTTACGCTGAGACTGCAGCTCCTCGGTCCGAGACTGTATGGCTTTGCGTTCGCCTTCGATGGCGTTGAAAGCCGCCACATCGAGCTTGAATTTACGCTGAGCCAGACGCTCGGCGACGTGGGTGATGTCCTTGCGGAGGAGTTGGATGTCAATCATGGGAATTTGGGGCTTGCTGGGCAAAGGTGAGATTGTATCAAGGGCGGCTGAGGATTTTGATCCGACCGATCGTCGTAGGTAGGTAGCTTTGCATTTTTCATTGCGAGCGTAAGCAGCTTCACAACGAACGACGCTGGATCCCGGCTTGCGCCGGGATGACGATTTTGAGGTCAACAGCTCTTAAAACATCATCCCGGCGCAGGCCGGGATCCAGTGTCTTTGCTTTAACCAGGGACATTACGCGAGCACGCAGCATTCGCAAAAAAATAGGCGCTACAAAACCAATACGAAAGTGAACCCACGACCGCGTTATTTTTTCTTTACGTTTGAATTCGCCTCCGCATCCAGCCCCCTGAGGTAAGCCAGCTTCTCAGCAATCTTCCCCTCCAGCCCGCGCGGTGTGGGTTGATACCAGCCAGGCTCTCGCAAACCATCGGGCAGATAGGTTTCGCCGGCCGCATAGGCATCGGGCTCGTCATGGGCGTAGCGATAAAGCTTGCCGTAACCCAGTTGTTTCATCAGCTTGGTGGGGGCGTTGCGTAGGTGCTCGGGCACGGGACGCGAGCTGTCTTTGGCAACCAAAGCCTTGACGGCGTTGTAGGCGTTATAGACCGCGTTAGATTTGGCGGCGCAGGCCAGATAGATGGTGGCTTCGGCCAATGCCAGTTCGCCTTCGGGTGAACCTAGCCGCTCATAGGTTTCTGCGGCATCGAGCGTCAGGCGTAATGCGCGCGGATCCGCCAGACCAATATCTTCTGCGGCCATGCGTATGAGACGGCGCGACAGATAGCGTGCATCAGCACCACCATCAAGCATGCGGACCAGCCAGTAGAGTGCAGCATCAGGATTGGAGCCGCGCACGGATTTGTGTAGTGCCGAGATCTGATCGTAAAAAGTATCGCCGCCTTTATCAAAGCGCCGCAGGCTATCGCCCAGGCTCTCCTTGAGCAGATCAGTGTTGATTTGCGTTTGTTTTTTTTGAACTGCAGCGCGCAGAATGATTTCAGTGTTGTTGAGTAGCTTGCGGCCATCACCATCGGCGCTGGCGACGAGCATGAGCGCAGCGTCTTCATCGATGCTGATACCTTCGTGGAGTGCTAATGCGCGCGTGAGCATCTGCAATAG
>JAIXYM010000121.1 GCA_027490255.1 Oxalobacteraceae bacterium
ATCGAGTTCTCGCTCATGATCGACCCGGCACAGGCAGCGCAGGATGTGCGTGAAAAAGTCGCGCTGATCAAAGCGATTTTCCGCAAGGAAGTGAAGGAACCGCGCGTCACACGCTACGATCCAGCAGACCGTCCGATTTTCTCGGTGGCGGTGACCAATGACGCGAGCAAAGGCAAGTACAGCATGCGCGAGCTGACCACGATTGCGGATCAGCTAATTAAGAAACGGCTGGAAAATGTACGTGGCGTAGGCTCGGTCACGCTGGTCGGCGGCGTCAAGCGTGAGATACAAATTCAGGTCAAGCCTGCGGACATGGAAGCGCTAGGCATCAGCATGGATCAGGTGCTCAATGCCCTGCGCAACGAGAATCAGGAGCTGCCCACCGGCAGCGTGCGCGCGACGGCAAATGAACAAGTGGTACAGGTGCAAGGCCGTATCAAACGACCGGAAGATTTCGAGCGCATCGTGGTCGCGCAGCGCGGTGGTCATTCGGTCTTGCTGGGACAAGTCGCGCGCGTGATCGACACGCAGCAGGAGCAGGAAAATCTGGCGCTCTTTAATGGTCAACGCACGCTGGCGCTCGATATCCTCAAGGCCCAAGGTCAGAATACGATTGATGTGGCCGATGGTCTGAAAAAAGTGATCACCGATCTGCAGCCCACGCTCAATGCGCTGTACCCGGGTGTGAAGCTTGATGTGATCAAGGATGGTTCGAGGCAGATTCGTGTCGGCGTAGAGAACGTGCGTCGCACGTTGATCGAAGGCGCGCTGCTGACTATTCTGATTGTTTTCTTGTTCCTGAACTCATGGCGCTCTACAGTGATTACCGGCTTGACGCTGCCGGTCTCACTGATCGGCACTTTTTTGTTCATGGATATGTTTGGCTTCACGATCAACATGATCACGTTGATGGCTTTGTCACTCTGCGTGGGTCTGCTGATCGATGATGCGATTGTTGTGCGTGAAAACATCGTTCGTCATGCCGGCATGCGCGTCAATGGCCGCTACAAAAATCCACGCACGGCGGCACTTGAAGGCACGCAAGAAATCGGACTGGCGGTACTGGCGACAACTTTTTCGATTGTGGCGGTGTTTCTTCCGGTGGGTTTCATGGGCGGGATCATCGGTCGCTTCTTTCACCAGTTCGGCATCACGGTGGCAGCGGCGGTACTGATTTCGATGTTTGTGTCGTTTACGCTGGATCCGATGCTCTCATCCATCTGGCATGATCCAGCCGTCCACGGTCAGGGTCCCCGTCGCGGCTGGTATGCGCATACGATCGGCCGGGTGCTCGAACAATTCGATCGCTTTGTACAGTGGCTATCAAAAATTTATCAGGTCACCTTGCGCTGGTCGCTGCGCCACCGCGTAGCGACACTGGTGCTAGCGGTGGTCACCTTTATCTCTGGTCTGCTACTGCCGGCTTCGGGTCTGGTAGGTACCGAGTTCGTGCCACAGGCTGATTACTCCGAGACCGGTGTTATTTTTTACACGCCGGTTGGGTCTTCACTGGAATTCACCGAGAGTAAAGCCAGACAAGTTGAGAAAGCCCTGCATTCATTGCCCGAGGTACGTGATCTGTACACGACGATCAATACGGGCACAGCGCAAGGAAAAAACTATGCAACCGTGTATGCACGACTGGTACCGCGCAGCGAAAGAACGCGCAGCACAAAACAGCTAAGCCAACCATTGCGTGAACAGCTCTCACGCATTCCAGGCATTACCATCACGCATATCGGTGCGCTTGATGGCGTGGGTGGCGATAACAAACAAATTCGTTTTTCCATTTTGGGCCCCGATCTCAAGCAACTCGGTAAGCTTGCTGAAGAAGCCACCGCACGCGTACGCGCCATACCCGGCGTCGTGGATCTGGATTCGAGTCTCAAACCTAACAAGCCCACCATTCAGATTGAGCCTTACCGTGAAGTCGCCGCGGATCTGGGTATTGGCGTGGCACAGATAGGCAATACCTTACGACCGCTGTTGGCTGGCGATGCCGTGACCGGTTGGCGCGCACCGAATGATGAAACTTACGATGTCACGGTGCGACTTGCCCCCTCGGACCGCAACAACATCGCTGATCTCTCAAGGCTTAATCTGGCCAGCAGTCAGATGAACGCGGATGGTTCACCGCGCATGGTGCCTTTGCGTCAGGTGGCCAGCATCGTGCCTGCGAATGGTGCCAACCAGATCAATCGGCGCGACCTGAATCGTGAAGTCGAAATTTCTGCGAACGTGCTTGGCCGCTCAGCCGGACAAGCCGGCGTCGATATCAAACTCGCGCTTGAATCAATGAGCTGGCAACCCGGTTATCGCTATCAGATTGGCGGCGCAGCCAAAAACATGCAGGAGTCGTTTGGTTACGCTCTATCGGCTTTGCTGCTGGCGATCATTTTCATTTACATGATTCTCGCTTCACAATTTGCCAGCTTCCTGCAGCCGATTGCGATCATGTCCGCCCTGCCGCTGACGCTGATCGGCGTTTTCCTGTCGCTGATGTTGTTCCGCTCAACGCTGAATTTGTTTTCGATTATTGGCTTCGTGATGCTGATGGGGCTGGTCACCAAGAATGCGATTCTGCTGGTGGACTTCGCCAATCAGGCGCGCAAGGCAGGCATGGAGCGCAGCGAGGCTCTGCTTGAGGCCGCTCATGTACGACTGCGCCCTATTCTGATGACAACGCTGGCGATGGTGTTTGGCATGGTGCCGCTGGCGCTGGGTCTGGCTGAAGGTTCCGAGCAGCGCGCCCCAATGGGTCAGGCGGTGATTGGCGGGATTATTACCTCCTCGATCCTGACGCTGGTAGTGGTACCCGTTATCTATACTTGGCTGGATGACTTGGCTCAGTGGGGACGGCGCCGTTTCGGTTCAAATCAGTATGCTGACGACACAGGCGACCTCCAAGAATGACGTAGGCTTTTGATAAAATTTAACCCTTTTTTGCGCAGGAGTTTCCCCAGATGAATCTCGAACAAGCACGACGGAATATGATTGAACAGCAGATCCGCACTTGGGATGTGCTGGATCTCGATATTCTGCAAACACTCGTTGCTGTGCGCCGTGAGGCTTTTGTGCCAACGGCTTATCAGGCACTTGCCTTCGTGGATACCGAGATTCCACTGCCGCAGGGTGAAAACATGCTCTCGCCAAAGCTCGAGGCGCGTCTGCTGCAGGAAGCGGCCGTGCAGTCACATGAGTCCGTATTGGAAATCGGCGCCGGATCGGGTTACATGGCGGCGCTGCTCGCGCATCATGCAAAACAGGTGGTGACGGTCGAGATCGTGCCCGAGCTGAGAGAACTCGCGGAAAAAAATCTAGCTGATTACGGTATCGGTAATGTCAACGTTATGCTTGGCGATGGCGCGCGTGGTTGGAGTGGCAGTGGATCGCAGACGTTTGATGTCATCATGATGTCAGGTTCATTGCCTAGAATGCCTGATACCTTTCTCCAGCAGCTGAGCGTGGGCGGACGTATTCTGGCGGTCATCGGTGAAGCTCCCGTGATGTCGGCCTGCATGATTACGCGCGTGTCCGACGATGCCTGGGATACGGTCAAACTGTTTGAAACCAGCATCAAAGCACTGCGCAATGTCGAGAAGCCCTCGGCGTTTCGTTTCTGAAGCGGGTAGCAACATGGACCACATCTCTGCTCCCGAGCTCGCCGTATGGCTGTCGGATTCAACGCGCCCCCAACCTATGTTGCTTGATGTGCGCGAGCCCTGGGAGTACGAGACTTGCCGCATTGATGGCTCCGTCCTGATGCCCATGGCCAGCGTTCCGGCGCGGCAGGAAGAACTGGACCCAGAAACACCGATCGTCTGTATCTGCCATCATGGCGCACGCAGCATGCAAGTCGGCGCATTTCTGGAGCGCGCCGGCTTTGCGAACGTCACCAATCTGACTGGCGGTGTCCATGGCTGGGCGATGCAGGTCGATAGCAGTATGCCCACTTATTGAGGCTGAAGATTGAACATCACTGGAAAAAAAATGCGTAAAACACCACTCGCTGTCCTGATCGCTTCAGCACTGTTGTCGCTGGATGCGACGGCCCTAGATCTGATGAGCGCCTATCGCGAAGCTCAAGCTTACGACAGCCAGTTTTCCAGTGCGCGCGCTGCGCGTGAGGCCAATTCGGAAAAATCGGTACAGGGGCGTGCGGGCTTGTTGCCCTCAGCGAGCATGACCGGATCGGTAAACAAGGTCAACGGCGAATCGACCATCAACCCCAACATTAACTATACGGCTAACGCCTACCAACTCCAGCTGCGGCAGCCTCTCTATAACCGCGCCAGCGCCGATCTCTACGAACAAAGCAAGCTGCAAGTGGCCGTAAGTGAAGTGCAGTTCGATCAGGCGAAAAGCGATCTGATGGTGCGTGTGGCTCAGGCGTATTTCGATGTGCTGGCTACACAGGACACGATTGCCTTTATTCAAGCGCAGCGAGTCGCAATTGCAGAACAACTCGCATCCGCGAAACGTAATTTCGAAGTTGGCACGGCAACCATCACCGATACCCATGAAGCACAGGCGCGTTTCGATCTGTCGAATGCTCAGGAAATCGCCGCCATCAACGATCTCGAAGTCAAACGTAATGCCTTTGCTCAGATTACCGGAAAACTGCCGCCTTCTCTTAGCGGCCTTAAAGCAGGTCTGAAACTGAGCCCTCCCGAACCAGTCTCCATGGAGCCTTGGGTACAAAATGCTGAATCTGGCAATTTTGGTGTCGTCGCACAGGGACTGCTGGCAGAGATAGCGAAACTAGATATCAGCCGCAATCGTGCTGGTCACCTGCCAACGGTAGATGCGGTGGCCTCCTACGGCAGTAGCACAAGCGTCTTCACGACAGCGATTACAACAACAACAACCAACATCGGCGTGCAACTGACCATTCCGATCTTCAGTGGCTACGCTACCAGCAGCAAGATTCGCGAAGCTATTTCGCTGGAAGACAAGGCGCGTGCCGATTTGGACACTATCCGACGTAATGCAGCGCAAAGCACACGCGCCGCATTTTTAGGTGTACTCAGCGGCCTGTCACAAATACGCGCACTCGAGGCAGCGGAGACCTCCAGCAAATCGGCACTCGATTCCAATCGGCTCGGCTATGAAGTGGGTGTACGCATCAATATCGATGTGCTTAACGCGCAGCAGCAGCTGTACTCGACCCGACGCGATCTGGCTAAAGCGCGCTATGACACACTCATGAACAGCCTGCGATTGAAAGCTGCAGCTGGCATGCTGAGCGAAGCTGATTTGACGCAGTTCAACGAGTTATTCGAACGCAAACAACCGTGAGGCCTTGCTGATTTACCCAAGCAGCTCACTTTCGTGCGCGAAAAGGAAATATCCGAATCAGCCAAGCCTTGTTTATTTTGCATTTAACGAAAACCGAAGTACTTCTTAATTAAAAGAAAAATGTACCAATCACCCGCAGGGGTGGCTCCGGTCTTATTGTGTCAGACAGTATCCATTGTTCCGCAGGCAGCGACACCCTGCGCGGCGATCCTCATCAGGTTTTAATCGTTACTCGTTTTTTATTTGTTCTTTATCTGTTCGGTGACAGCTGGTCACGCGATCAGCTTCTTTTATATGTGGCGGAATTTCATGAATAACAAGACCCTATCCAGCAGACTTTTCATTTCCGGCTTACTGCTGACAACGCTTGCCGCTTGCGGCGACAAAAAAGAGGCGCCCAAAGCCGGGCCCGCCGGCGCACCACCACCGATGATGGTATCGGTCATCACGGTGGCACCAGAAAATATATCAAATGTCACTGAGCTGCCCGGCCGGGTGGAAGCCACACGTACGGCGGAGGTACGTGCACGCGTGGGTGGCATCGTACATAAGCGTGTGTTCAACGAAGGCAGCGATGTACGCGCCGGACAAGTACTGTATGAAATCGACCCGGCTCCGTTCCAAGCAGCTTTCAATAGCGCCAAGGCCACAGCCGCGCAAGCCGACGCCGGACTGGTACGCGCAGAGGCCAATCTATCTCAGGCCAACACCAAGCTCAATCGCTATCGCGGTCTGGTCGACAGCAATGCGATCAGCAAGCAGGAATTCGATGATTTGCAAAGTGCACAGAAACTGGCTGCCGCGGATGTTGCTGCGGCCAACGCTGCGGTGGGCACTGCGCGCGCTGCCATTGAAACTGCACGACTCAACCTCTCCTATGCCACCGTCACCGCGCCGATCTCGGGACGTATCGGGCGCGCGCTCATTACCGAAGGCGCATTGGTGACAGCCAATGATCAGCACAGCATGGCCGTGATCCAGCAACTCGATCCGATCTATGTGACGCTGACGCAATCCAGTGTTGAAACACGCCGCCTGAAAGATATCGTCAGCCAGTCGGGCAAGGGTGGCGCGAAGGCAAAACTAACTCTGGTCACCGAAGACGGACGTCCGTACGAGTATCAGGGTCAGCTGCTTTTCTCCGAGGCGATGGTTGATCCTGCTTCCAGCTCCGTCATCCTGCGTGCGCAATTCCCTAATCCGCAGCGCACACTGCTGCCCGGCACGTATGTGCGAGTACGCCTGGAACAGGGGACACGAGCCGGTGCGATTACGGTGCCGCAACAGGCGGTCATGCGTACCGCGGATGGCTCTATCGTAATGACTGTCGATGGTAACGGTACCGTAGCACCGCGTCCGGTGAAAACCGATGGCGCCTATGGCACGAAATGGATCATCAGCAGCGGCCTGAATCACGGTGACCAGGTGATCGTCGAAGGACTACAAAAAGCGAAACCTGGTGCCATAGTCAAACCCACGCCCTGGAGCCCGCCTGATGCAGGCGGCAATGACAAGCCCGCACAGCAGCAACCCAAATAAAAACTAAGGACGCGTCGCCATGGCAAAGTTTTTCATTGATCGTCCCGTGTTCGCGTGGGTGATCGCACTATTCATCCTGCTGGCCGGCATTCTCGCGATACCTAATCTGCCTATCTCGCAATATCCGCAGATTGCACCGCCTACCATCATCGTCAATGCGGTTTTTCCAGGTGGCTCGGCGCAAACGGTCGATGAGAGCGTCACCAGCCTGATCGAGCAGGAAATGAACGGTGCAGAGAATATGCTCTACATCGAATCACAGAGCCAGTCAGACGGCCAGTCGCAAGTTTCAGTGACCTTCAAGAACGGGACTAATCCTGAACTCGCTGCGGTTGATGTACAAAATCGTCTCAAGCGTATCGAAGCCCGTCTGCCTCAAGCAGTCGTACAACAGGGCGTGACTATCACACGGGCACGCAGCAATCTGCTGATGTTCGTGAATCTGCGCGCAACCAATGGCGATGTTTCACCGGTCGCACTGGGCGATTATCTGGCGCGCAATGTGATCAATGAAATCAAACGTATTCCCGGTGTGGGTGTGGTGCAGCTGTTTGGCACCGAGCGTGCCATGCGCGTGTGGGTTGATCCTGACAAGCTGGTGGGCTACAAGCTCACGCCCACCGATGTCGTCAATGCAATTCGCCAACAGAACGCACAATTCTCTGCTGGTATTCTCGGCGATCTGCCCGCACCCAGTTCGCAGCGCATCGCGACCTCCATTATCGTCAGCGGCCAGTTATCCACGCCTGAAGAATTCGGCAACATCGTGCTGCGGGCGCTTCCAAATGGCGCAACGGTACGAATTCGCGATATCGGCAAGGTGGAGATTGCCGGCCAATCCTATGGCTTTTCTGCTCGTCTGAACGGCAAGCCGATTGCCGCGATTGGTATTCAGCTGACTCCCACAGCCAACGCACTCCAAACTGCTGAGCTAGTACGTGCGAAGATGAAGGAGTTGAAAAAATTCTTCCCGCCCGGCGTGGAGTATGTGGTTCCTTATGACACTTCGCTGTTCGTTAAGATCTCGATCGAAGAAGTGATCAAGACACTGCTCGAAGCTGTTGCACTGGTGTTCCTGGTGATGCTGCTGTTTCTGCAAAGCTTGCGTTACACGCTGATCCCAGCGATTGTCGTACCCGTTGCACTGATGGGAACCTTTGCGACGATGTCTCTGTTTGGTTATTCCATTAACGTACTGACCATGTTCGGTATGGTGCTGGCCATTGGTATCTTGGTGGATGATGCGATTGTGGTGGTGGAGAACGTCGAACGGATTATGGCCGAGGAAGGTCTACCGCCGCGCGAAGCAACCATCAAGGCGATGAGCCAGATCACCGGCGCCATCATCGGTATCACTGCGGTGCTGATCGCGGTGTTTGTGCCGATGGCTTTCTTTACTGGCTCCGTGGGCGCGATCTACCGACAGTTTTCTATGTCGATGGTGTCGGCGATGGTGTTCTCAGCGATCATGGCGATCACACTCACACCGGCACTGTGCGCGACGGTACTGAAACCAATTGAACCCGGACACCATGAACGCAAAGGATTTTTCGGTTTGTTCAACCGCTTCTTCCGCCGCACGACTGCAAGTTATGAATCCGGTGTGAAAAAAATGCTTCGTACCACCGGTCGTTATATGGTGATCTACGGCGTCATCATCGCTTGCGTGGTTTGGATGGCGTCGCGCATGCCAACCTCATTCCTGCCTGCTGAAGATCAGGGCTATCTACTGGCAAACGTACAGCTACCACCGGGCGCGAGCACTGGCCGAACCTTGTCGGTGATGGAGCAGGCAGAGCAATACTTCATGAAAGAGCCAGGTGTCGCCGGCATCGTGTCGGTGATTGGCTTTAGCTTCTCAGGTAATGGTCAGAACGGTGGTCTGCTGTTCGTACCACTCAAAGACTGGAAGGAGCGCACTACGCCGGAAGTCAGCTCGGCTGGTATTGCGCAGAAGGCGATGTCGCTGATGATGACGATTCGCGACGCGATTGTCTTCACCGTAAACCCGCCAGCGATTCGCGAACTCGGCAACGCGACTGGTTTCTCTCTGCGCCTGCAGGATAGAGCGGGTCTGGGCCATGATGCACTACTGGCGGCACGTAACCAATTGCTGGGCATGATGGCGCAAAGCAAAGTCATCAAGAGTGCACGCCCCGAGGGCATGGAAGATTCACCGCAATTGCGTCTGGAAATCGATCGCGACAAGGCGAATGCGCTGGGCGTTTCGCTGATTGATATCAACACTACGCTATCAGCCACCTTTGGTACTACTTACGTTAATGACTTTCCGAATCAAGGCCGCCAACAGCGTGTGATTCTGCAGGCCGATCCCAACAAGCGCCTGATGCCTGAGGATATCGACAAACTTCACGCACGAAACTCTCAGGGTTCCATGGTGCCTTTTTCTGCATTTACACAAAGTCGCTGGGTTACCGGTCCGGTGCAGCTGGTGCGATTCAATGGCTATCCTGCGATGAAAGTCCAGGGCGACGCTGCGCCAGGTGCTTCGTCCGGCGATGCGCTGGCCGAGGTAGAGCGATTGGTATCTCAACTGCCTGCAGGCGTGGGCTTTGAATGGGCCGGTCAATCTTTTGAAGAAAAAGCAGCGGGCTCGACTGCGACGCTGTTGTTCGTCTTGTCCCTGTTGGCCGTATTTCTGGTGCTCGCTGCCCTATATGAAAGTACCGCGATTCCGCTGGCAGTGCTGCTAGTCGTTCCACTGGGTGTGCTCGGCGCCGTAGCCTTCACGATATGGCGTGATATGCCGAACGATGTTTACTTCAAGGTAGGTCTGATTGCGATCATTGGTTTGTCGGCGAAGAACGCGATTCTGATTATTGAATTCGCCAAGGACCTACAAGCGGATGGCATGGACCTGGTGGAAGCCACACTGACGGCAGTGAAACTACGCTTCCGGCCGATCATCATGACCTCACTGGCCTTCATCCTCGGCGTACTGCCGCTGGTGATCGCTACCGGTGCTGGCTCGGCCAGCCAGCGCGCGATTGGTACCGGTGTGATGGGGGGCATGATCACTGCCACGGTACTGGCGGTGTTTTTTGTACCAGTATTTTTTGTTGTCGTTCGCCGCATCTTCAAGGGCAGTGAGCGTCAGCGCAAATTGTATGCAGCCCATATGCATCAGGAAGAAGAAAAATCATGACAACAAAAAAACTTTCGATGATGCTGCTGACCGGGACTGTGGCCCTGTCAGCCTGCCAAATACTGCCCGAGTTCAGTAAACCTGCAGCGCCGATACCAGAAAAATTCCCGGTTGCAGTCGAGCCCGCAGCAACACCGGTGGCTGACATAGGCTGGAGTGAGTTTTTTCTCAATCCGGAGCTCAAGCAAACTATTGCAGCTGCGCTTGCCAATAACCGCGATCTGAAAACCGCAGCGTTGCGTATCGAAGAGGCGCGCGCGTTGTACAACATTCAGCGCAGCGATCAGCTACCCACAGTGAATGGCACGGCTGGCACCTCTGGCTCCCGCCAGCTGTTTGCGGGCACGATGCGTAACACCTCGTCGTATCAGGTCGGCGTGGGCATGACTGCCTTCGAGCTTGATTTTTTCGGTCGAGTAAAAAATCTCTCCGAAGCTGCGCTGGCACAGTTTTTTGCAACCGAAGAAGCACAACGTGCGATGCAAGTCTCGCTGGTCGGCGAGGTCGCCAAGGCATGGCTGGCCGAGCGCGGTCTGACTGAACAGATTGCACTGGCCGAACGTACGCTGAAGGCACGCACAACGTCATATGATCTGGTCAAAAAACGTTTTGATGCAGGGATTACGAACGC
>JAIXYM010000093.1 GCA_027490255.1 Oxalobacteraceae bacterium
ATTCGCGCCATCGTCGAAGCTAATTCAGTACGCAAGGACTTCATTGCCGATGAAATCATCCGCAAGAATCCTAAAACCGTTGGTGTGTATCGACTCATCATGAAAGCTGGCTCGGATAACTTTCGGGCATCAAGCATTCAGGGCATCATGAAGCGTATCAAAGCCAAGGGTATTGAAGTGATAGTTTATGAGCCGGTTTTAACAGAGGTCGAGTTTTACCACTCTCGTGTGGTCAATGATCTCGGAGTGTTCAAGCGAGAGGCTGATGTGATTATTGCGAACCGCAAGACGGGTACACTGAATGACGTGGCTGACAAGGTCTACAGTCGGGATTTGTTTGGTGGGGATGCGTAACTAGGTGGCTTTGCATTTTCATTGTTCAACTCAGCAAATACAAAATGAAATATGGTTAGTGGCGGAACTAAGAACGACACTGGCGCGCACCTGCTTCCTGAGCGACTTTCTCGCCCGGGTCGCAATTGAATTTGGTCGTCTGCTTAATCGCAGCTAGGGTTCTTGCGCATCATCCCTCCGCTGCCAATGCTCTCTCGGGATGTTGGCGATTACATCAAGGCGTAAGCATCAGCACCTTGCTGCCATGGTCGTAAATCTGCAGGTAGTCAGCAATCTTCTCAAAGGTAGCTGTAACCGGTTTGCCCCGCTGATCTGATGTACTCACCTCAGCAGAAAACATCGAACCCAACATCAGCTTGAGCGGATTAACGTTGACGGTTTGCGCCTTGAAATAGGCTTTGGTGTTTGCCTTGATGATGTTGATGTCGCTCGTTTGATAGATCGCAGCATTAATCACATCAAGGACGAATTCCGTGCAATTTTGCCGACCCAACGTATAAGGATTCGCGATCAGCGAATACCGAGGATCGTGCAAGGCTGCATATGAAGACGATGCAATGACCTGTAGCAGTCGCTGCTGTAATTCAGGCGAGGGTATCAGAATGCCTGCTTCAAGCTGCGCGACACCCGCAAAAAAATCAACCGGAAAATCCTGAACAAGCGTACTAACGTCCGGGCGATCATTTTTCTGGTAGAGGTTGTAGATCGCATAGCCAGGCACAGAGCTGCCATTGGCTAGCGTGATGTTCGAATACACCGCAAATGCCACATGCGTGAAATGCATGCCCTCCGGCATTTCAGACAATGGGCGACCCATTCTCGCCACTATCGCCACATGAGCACCCTCGCTCGCCAATGTGCGCTCTACTTTCTTTGCAAATCCAATAATTTCTTCCGTAGGAAAATGCGTGCTTGCCTGTGCACTGCTGCCACCGAAGCTGGTGGCAAACCCCATGCAACCGATGTGCAGTAGCCAAAGGACAAGGAAAAGCTTTGCAATAAAATTTTTCATCTGATGTAAAGCGTTGAAGCTTGGCTGATAGTCAGTTAGAAAACAAAAAGATCGGTTCTAACTCTGATCCTGTACGTGTTAGATAACCACGAATCACCTGTGGTCGACTAATCTTCAAAAAGACGCCGAGCGCTTCTTATCGAGGTGTGGCCGATGTGCGCTGTTTCAGTGCCTCGGTCGGTGATGTGACCGTGATCGTTTCGTCCGTAATAGGTAACGGGCCGGTGGTCAACATACCTGCTGCAGCTGCAGAGCTCTTGCCTGCCGCCGTACTTGCGCTACCCACGCCGCCACTGACAACGCCGCCGGATAACATAGGTACTGCCATGACGCCCAAAGTTGCTTGGCCCGATGCGGCGATGCCTAAAGCCACGGCTTTGCTCGCGTGCGTACTGGCAGCACTAGCGTTTTGCGCGCTGTCTGTAGCGTGAACTTTGGCAAAGCTGATCAAGCTTACGCACAATACAAAAATCTTGGTGGGTCGCTGCGGTGTCATTGATAGATTCCTTGTTCGATCCAAGCGTTTTGGTGAGGAACGGATTGTTAATCACATGATTTTTGATAAGTTCGAGTTGCCATGCAGCGGTATCACTACCTGCGCCGAACTAAATCATGAGCTTTTAGTGCAATGCCAAATCAATTCTAAATTGGCATTGATAAAACGATGTTGGCAGTGTGGCGAATTAGCCATAGCATTCGCACTCAAGATGAGCGCTGGCAGAAAAATGAAGCGATCAAGTGATTGCAATATCGATTGTCAGCGTCAGCAATCGAGGTGGAGATACAGAAACTAGCGAAGTTGTCTTAAGAATTTACCTGCTTTCATAGAACCATGACCCTCTCCATGATGAGCTTTCGCTTTATTGTCCAGTGATCCAGCGATTACTGCATTAAAGCTTAAAAACTACGGAGGATTAGCTATGAAATGTCCCACTTGTGTGAGTGCCATGCTTGTGATGAGTGAGCGTCAGGGCGTAGAGATTGATTACTGCCCCCAATGTCGTGGCGTTTGGCTGGATCGTGGCGAGCTCGACAAATTGCTCGAGCGCGCTGCATCACAGGCATCAGCGCAATCATCTGCACAAGCGCCGCAACAAAGATCTGATCGCCACCAGGATTCGTCTTACTCGTCAAGACAGTACGAGCAGCCATACGCGAGCCATAAGAAGCATTACCACCAAAAATCATGGCTTAGTGAGATTTTTGATTAATCGTCAGCTTGGATCTTGTCTTTGCAACAGGGGTATTACAATTTGCGGTTGCCTGAATAGCGAAGTCGTGGTTTTAGAGCAGCTGCAATCAAAAAACCTGAAAGGCCCCGGCATGCAACGCTAGGCCTCATTTTCGAAAGATTAGGAAAAACGTACGTTATGTCCGATCGTTGCCTAGTCTTTCGATAAAAGAAGGCGCTACGCATGGATGTCGAATCGCGCAGGATTGGAGAGAAATCGAGTCGGGCTTAGTATGACGGTTCCGGCTAGCGCTGCAGATCAGTCGCTGGACGCTCAACTCCAGCATTCAGCATGCTCAAGCAAAATTGCTAGTATATGCCTAGGGCCTATACAAAATCTGGCAAGTCATGGCATTCACTATTCAAGAAATTGGCAGGATCGATCATATCGTTGGCGACTGGTGTATCCGCAGGGTGCCACCGGAGATAAAGAACAAGCTCGACCATGACTACGAAATTGATGGGCAGGCCGTGACCCTCCTCGAAGTTCGGCCGCTCTGGAAAGGATTGCCTGGGGAATTCACTCGAAGCCCTTTTGCTAAATTTAGGTTCGTCAAGACCAGTGGCATATGGCAGATTTACTGGAGGCGTGCCAGCGGAAAATGGCAGGCGTATGAACCTGATCCCGTAGCCTTCAGCATTGATGAGGCATTGAGGATTGTCGAGGCAGATCAATATGGGTGCTTCTTTGGTTGAGGTTTAAAGACTAAATCCCGCATCGGCAATGCTACTAGGCGCATAGAGTGGCCCGGGGCGGAATCGACCAGAACCTAGGACGCTAGATCCTGCACAAGTTGATAAGACAACCAAAGCAACAACATCCAAATAACAATAACGATTAAAAAACCTAGGTAGCTCCTAGGTTTGGATTGATTTTTAATGAGGTACGCATCAGCTTCAACCCTAGATTCTTGAATGATTTGATTTGGTATCAATCTGATCGCAATCCAAATTAACACAGGCAACAAAATCAAGTCGTCTACATAGCCTAATATAGGAATAAAGTCTGGTATGAGATCAATTGGACTTAGAGCATAGGCGACGATGAAGATACAAATCGCCTTGGGTAGCCATGGTGTTCGTGGGTGTTTGGTGGCAAACCAAAGCATGACTATGTTTTGCTTGAGTAATTTTGCCCAGCTCTTTAATTTTTCCAATAAGTTCATAGCTCAAATCATAAACGATGAATAAAAAACCACCCAAAGGTGGTTTACGTGCATTTCGTTGAACTTGGATGAAATCAACTAGGGCTGCGCACTTATTGATCTCAATTGATTGCCTCATTCTTCGAGAGCATAATTTGAATTTAGCTCTTATAAGCGTAAAGATGCATTGATGACCGGTTCTCGCGTGCCTGCAAATCTTCCTGATCGACCTAAATGCGGATGTTCTTTCAGTTGCTCAACACCGGCGAGAACATGCGTAAAAAAGGCTTTGACGTTGGCGGGACTTTCTTTCGCAATGTAATCAGCTTCGTCCGTCGGGTTGGCCAGCGCTCTCGCCAGCCACTTAACTTGCATACTTCTTTATGGCTTTTGCTAGATCTTTGTCCGATGCAAATTTCCCAGCATCAGTTTCTTTTAATGCTTGTTTGATTTCCTTGATTTGCCACGCCTCTAGTTCCAAATAACGTTCGATTGCTTCCGAAGCAAGGAAAGATTTAGACCAATTAGTTGCGGCGGCAAGCTTTTCGAGTTGGCTTTTGGTCTTGGCGCCAACCCGCAAAGTGAGGACCGATGATTCCATGCCAACCTCCATAAATACTATGAATACATGGTATCCCCGCTGCCCCAAAAGCGAAAAGCCCCCGTTATCGCTAACGAGGGCTGTACGCACTCGGTGGCCCGGGGCGAAATTGAACCCGGCTGAGGATGCCTGATCCTATGTTCTACTCCATTCATAGCGATCGAGACATGCAACGATTACGACACTCACTTTGTTTGTCCTATTACCGCTCTAACAAAGTGAGCATCTCTATTTTTACCTAACTTTCTTCTGCTTTCACATGTTCGCCGCCCAAATTCGTTGGGCTCGACGCTGCGCTCATATCACCTTGTCGAGATAGCCATGGAACACGCCGACTTGCACCTCGGCCTCTTCTGCCCCATCAGGCCACAAGTCGTGTGAAGAGAAGCGCACGTCGAAGCTGCGTTGCCAGGCGGACTCAAGGCCATGGCCGTGTGCATCGGGATAAGGATAAGCAGGAGATATTTTCACCACCACACCTTCCTTGCCACGGATGTAGCCTGGCATGCGGATGTGCCCGGGTACAAACTCGTCCTTGATGCGCACGCGGTCACCGACTCCGATCTCCGGCAGATGTATGCCACCGATTCGACCTTCGCGGCTAGGGCGCGAGAGCTGCACCGCAAAGCCGGCCGCAGTTGACAGTTCGTCGGCGCTGAACACGCCGCGCTCCACGCACAGGCTGACCACGGCAGTGAAAGTGCGCTCGTAGTAGGACGCACCAACATAGTGGCGGGGCTCCATGCGCTCGACGGCATGCCGGTATTCGTCCATGTTGTAGATGCCGTGACGGATTAGCCGTACCCACATAGCAGCGATGCGGATGTCGGCTTCGCTATGAAATGGCTCAGTGTGGCCATCGTGCGCGACAGGCCCAAATCCCTGGCGACCCCCAAGATCGTGGAATCCATCCATGCTCAACCCCCCGCGTAGGGCGGCTCAAGCCGCGCCACACCGATCATCGCTTTCTTAGTAATTAAGCTCTCCAGGGCTTCCAGGCTCCAACCTTCCGTGTGCGGCGGCCGATAGGGCAGCACCATGTAGCGGGTGTCGGTTGTGGTGTCCCACACGCGAATGCGGATCGACTCGGCCAACGCAAGACCCATCTCGCGAAGCACGCTGCGGGCCTCGCGCACCACACGGGCGCGGTACTCAAGATCCTTGTACCACCCCGGGGCCATGCCAATGATGGTGAAGGCAGTACATGAACACAAGGTGCAGCAGATGACATTTTGTAACTCGGCAGTATTCTCCAGCACCACCAGGCTGCGGTGGTGCTCTGGCATCGGAAAGCCCATGCTGGCGGCTGCCGCACGTCCATCGTTGAGCAGCTCGGCTTTGAACGCCGGATCAACCCAAGCACGGGCGCACAAGCGCGCGCCGTTACGAGGTAGCCATTCTTCGGTGACCTTGTGGCGGAAGTCTTCCAGGTCGCCCGTTTGCAGCAGGCCCTTGTCCGTGAGAATAGCTTGCAGCGCGTCGGCATGCGTGGTGAGATCGGCAGCCATCGAACCTCCAGTAATTTGAGGAAATCAAGGTAGCACAGAAAACTTGCTCAGTACCGTGTCGATGTTGGCGCCCGAACGGATGGCTAGATGAAGAAACTCACTCATGCGCCGTCAGTGCAGGTGGTGCGTTACAAATGCTGTGAGCAGCAACACCACCGTAACGCGGTACTCCAAAAGCGAAAAGCACCAGTTATCACTAACGTGGGCTTTGCTTTCTTGGTGGCCCGGGACGGAATTGAACTGGGTTAAGGATGTCTGATCCGACCAACAAAATTATCGTAGTGAAGTTTTAGTCTGCAGATGTGTCTTTTTTCATGGCCTCGGGCATCAAGTGTTCGACGACACCGTTGCGGCTGATAACCAAGGCAGTACCGGTGGCAACAGCCAATTCTCGCGCACGTTGTGCAGCTCTGTGCAAGGCTAAATGAGACAACCGCAGGTCTCGATCTTCAGCTTCTTCGATAGGCCGTTTGTTCATGGTCGATTACTCCAATCGATAAGTACTGGCACAGAGCCAGCATTGTCGTACAAGGCCCAAGCATCAACTCGGGGCGCATAAAGCTTTTCAATATTATCCTTTCCAGCCGCAAAGCGGCGGCGAATTACTTCCTCAGGAATATTGTGTCCGCCCTGCTTCACTCGCTGTGCCACTCGTGCGACGGCTTCGTCGGCACTCGCTAATTGCAGGAAAATGATTTTTACTTGGTAGCCCGCCGCTTGCCATTCCTTTATCAAGCGCAGATACCCCCGACCGGAAAGCGTTGTCTCAAAGGCGAAGCTGATGCCAGCGGCGAAGTGATGTGACAGTTCTTCCAACATCAGGCGACCGGCGCGCAACGCAGCATTTTCGGGGGCAAACGGAGCAATCCCTGCGGCGATCAGGTCAGCGTTAACGAACACGGGGCAGGCCGCCTCGCCCGGAAGAAATTCACGTGCAAACGTGGTTTTACCTGCCCCATTTGGGCCGGCGATGATGATAACGCGAGGTGCATCTTCCATATGCATCACTCCAAGGTGTCACGCTTGGCTCGCCGAGGGGGTAAGCACGAAAACGGAGCGGATCGCGCTCCAAAACAAAAACGCCAAGCTTAGACGCTTGGCGCATTATGGCAATGTTCTTGGTGGCCCGGGGCGGAATCGAACCACCGACACAAGGATTTTCAATCCTCTGCTCTACCGACTGAGCTACCAGGCCAAGAGGCGGGAGTATAGCAAAACATTCGGCCCCTGAAAAGCGAAGTCCTCCCGCCGCTATATAATGGCTGCTTGTTCTCACCCGGCCGCACTCATTCATGAAAACCTCCAGCGACATCTGCGTGATCGGCAACGGCGCGATCGGCAAGGCCAGCGCTCTTGCGCTAGCGCAGTTGGGGCTCGAGGTGGTGCTGGTCGCACCTTCATCCCCGCCGGCTTCCGCTCAGTCTGCCAAGCCCTTATCAAATACAGATCACTGGGATCACCGCGTCTATGCGCTTAACCACGTTGCGCGCTCGCTGTTGGCGTCTCTCAAGGTCTGGGATGCGATGGCCGCAGAACGTATCGCACCTGTGGATGCGATGGCGGTGCAGGGTGATGCGCCAGATCAGTCTGGATTGCTGAGTTTTGATGCCTATGGCGCTCGAGTGGGTGCGTTAGCTTGGATTGTCGAAGACAGCAACCTCAATCAAGCGCTGGACGCGGCCTTGCGCTTCGCGTCGGGGCTGAAGATTGTTCACGGTGCTGCCACAACTCTGGAGCGCACTGCTGACGCAGCACAGATCACACTCGACAATGGCGATCACATCTCTTCGAAACTTGTGCTGGGTGCCGATGGGGCGCACTCCTGGGTGCGAACTCAGGCCGACATCGGCATGGACTACCGTTCGTATTACCAGCAGGCCGTCGTAGCTAATTTCGAATCTGAAAACGCTCATCATGGTGTCGCGAGTCAGTGGTTTCTGGGTGCTGATGGCATCGTGGCCTTGCTTCCGTTGCCGGGTAATCGGGTTTCGCTGGTCTGGTCCGCGCCCGATGCTTTGGCGAACATACTACTTGGCGAATCTGCCGAGCAGTTAGCGCAGCGCTTGATGTCATTGCCCGGGCAAACTCTGGGTCACTTGCACATGCTGCCACCTGACTCGCCCAAATCTTTCCCCCTGCGCCTGATTCGCTCTCATTCGATGATCGCAGGCCGCGTGGCCTTGGTCGGTGATGCGGCTCATGTGGTGCATCCACTCGCCGGTCAGGGCATGAATTTAGGTTTTGCAGATATTCAGTCCCTGCTAGACGCGATCGCAAAGCGTGATCAGCCTTCTGATTGCGGCGACGCTCGTACCTTGGGTCGTTATGCTCGAGCGCGCAAAGAAGAAGTACTGCTGATGCAATTTGCCACTGACGGTCTGCAGCGACTGTTTGCCTCCGAACTCCCACCAGTCAAATTGCTGCGCAATGCCGGCATGGGGCTGGTCAATAAACTTCCATTCCTCAAGCGCAGGTTGATGACGCATGCGTTGGGGCCATCTCTTTCCATCCACACAGATTCTTGATAATGAAGAAAATCAAATTACTGGCTTCGTTGGCCGGCGCTTTGTTGAGCGTGACCCTGAGCCTGACTGCCTGCGCCGATTCGGTTGAGGCGAATATCAAAAAGACTTTACAAAAACATCTCGGTGCGGGCACGCCGATCGAGACGGTCGCAAAAACACCCTACAGCGGTTTGTATGAGGTCAAGATAGGCGCCGAGATTGTTTACACAGATGCAGAGGGTAAATATATTTTTATCGGTCGCGTCGTTGAAGCTGAGTCCTCCAAAGATCTGACCGAGGCGCGGCTGGAAGAAGTGAATAAAATCAAGTTCGCTGACTTGCCGCTTGATCTGGCCGCCAAGTCGGTCAAGGGTAATGGCAAGCGTGTGATTGCGGTGTTTGAAGATCCCAACTGCGGTTACTGCAAGCGTTTCCGTAAGACGCTAGGCGAAATCAATGATGTGACGGTTTATACCTTCATGTACCCGATTCTGGGTGAAGACTCGAAAACTAAAGTGAAAAACATCTGGTGTTCTGCCGACCGTGCGAAAGCCTGGGATGACTGGATGCTGAACGCCAAGGTGCCTGCTGCTGCGCCAAGTTCATGCTCTGCCGCAGCGAATGAGAAGGTGATTGAGATTGGCCGCAAGCTGGGTGTCTCTGGTACGCCGACCATGTTTTTTACGGACGGAACGCGGGTGGCCGGTGCGCTTGAGGCTAAAAAGCTTGAGGCTAAATTGGCTTCGATTAAGTAGTGAACTGTTTTATTTAACGGTCAAGTTTTTTAGGTATTCAACGAACGCCGCTGGATCCCGGCTTTCGCCGGGATGACGG
Source organism: Oxalobacteraceae bacterium (assembly GCA_027490255.1). Classification (GTDB taxonomy): domain Bacteria; phylum Pseudomonadota; class Gammaproteobacteria; order Burkholderiales; family Burkholderiaceae_D; genus Pernthalerella. The sequence continues at coordinate 9,190 of JAIXYM010000093.1, forward strand.
TAGATATTTTGGGGCCGCCTAAAAAAATACATTAATCATGGCATATGGGGCGCAGGCGTGACACTGACATTGCAAGTTCTCTGCCTAATTTGGTGGCGGTATGAGCATTCAAGAGTTGCGGCCCTCAAAACTGTCATCACATGCAAGTGATGACGATGTTTAGGCCAACCACTCTTCGCACGTCATCCCGGCGAAAGCCGGGATCCAGTGTCGTTCGTCGTGTATCAGCTGACTTTGAAAATAAGACTACAAAGCCCCTCAGCCTCTCAATTTTGCAAACCCCTAGTTTGCACATCCAAATAATGTTTTAACAAAGGAGACCCCATGTTCAACGCAATTCTGCTCAATAAAAATGAAGACGGCAGCACCAAGGCAGAAATTACCCAACTCGATGATGCTCAGTTACCCGAAGACGGTGACGTCACCGTCGCCGTTGACTACTCCACCATCAACTACAAAGATGGCCTCGCCATCACCGGCAAATCGCCGGTAGTGCGCAAATGGCCGATGGTGCCGGGTATTGATGGTGCAGGTACCGTCATCGCTTCATCGCATGCGTCCTGGAAAGCAGGTGACGCGTTCATCCTGAATGGCTGGGGTGTAGGCGAGAGTCACATGGGGTGTTTGTCAGGTCGTGCCAAACTCAAAGGTGACTGGTTGATCCCCATGCCGCAAGGTATGTCGTCGCGTACCGCGATGGCAATTGGCACCGCCGGTTATACCGCGATGCTATGCGCTATGGCGCTCGCAGATCAGGGCGTAAAGCCAGATGATGGCGAAGTACTGGTGACGGGTGCTTCTGGTGGTGTGGGCAGTGTCGCTATTGCGATTCTGGCTGCGCGTGGATACAAGGTGGTGGCATCGACCGGCAAACTGGCGGAAGCAGATTATCTGACCTCACTGGGTGCGTCCGAAGTCATCGATCGCGCTGCCTTATCGGCTGCGGGCAAGCCCTTGCAAAAAGAACGCTGGGCCGGTGTGGTGGATTCAGTCGGCTCGCACACGCTCGCAAATGCAGTGGCGCAAACGCGTTACGGCGGTACCGTCACCGCTTGCGGTCTGGCGCAGGGCATGGATTTTCCTGGCTCGGTCGCGCCGTTCATCTTGCGTGGCGTGAAGCTAGTGGGTGTCGATAGCGTCATGGCACCACAGGCACGTCGTATTGCTGCCTGGTCGAATCTGGCCAGCGAATTCAAGGAAGACATGCTTGCAAAAATCACCCAAGAGATTTCGCTCGCTGAGGCGCTGGCCTGGGCGCCGAAAATTTTGGCGGGTGAAGTGCGTGGCCGACTTGTAGTGAACGTAAAGGCCTGAGATGGCATCGCGTCGCCAAGCAGTGCATTACCGTATCGTGCCGGTGGATCCGGCGTTGCATCTGTTTGAGGTAACGCTCACGATTGCATCACCCGCAGCTGACGGGCAGATCGTGTCGCTACCCGCATGGATCCCCGGCAGTTACATGGTGCGGGAATTCGCGCGCAACATCATACAGCTGCGCGCCGAGGCCTCTGGCCGCAAAGTGCGTCTTACGAAGCTCGACAAACACACTTGGCGCGCAGCGCGTTGCGATGGTCCGTTGGTGCTGATGTATCAGGTCTATGCGTGGGATTTGTCGGTACGCGCTGCACATCTGGATCAGACGCATGGCTTTTTTAATGGCACGAGCGTGTTCCTGCAAGTACATGGGCAGGAGAGTGTGCGACACGTCGTGGATATTCAGCCGCCTGAGGGGGAAGCCTATGCGCAATGGCGCGTAGCGACTTCGCTGCCTGAGCTCAAAGCCCGTCGTCATCGTTTCGGCACCTATGTCGCGCAGAATTACGATGAACTGATCGATCATCCGGTCGAGATGGGCGACTTCGAATTGATTCGTTTCGAGGCCCATGGCGTGCCGCATGAAATGGCGGTCACAGGTCGTGTGCCGAATCTAGACAAGATCAGACTCGCAGCAGATCTGACGAAAATTTGCGAATCGCAGATTGCGTTCTTCGAGCCCAATACAAAAAAAGCGCCGATGGACCGCTACGTCTTTCTCACGCTCGCGGTGGGTGACGGTTATGGCGGGCTGGAGCATCGCGCATCAACAGCGCTGATTTGCGCGCGTGCCGATTTGCCGGCGCTGGGCCAGTCAGCAATGACCGAGGGTTACCGTACCTTTCTAGGCTTGTGCAGCCACGAGTACTTCCATACCTGGAACGTGAAACGTATCAAACCCGCCGTGTTCGCACCTTATGATTTGCGGCAGGAAAATTACACGCCCTTGTTATGGTTGTTTGAGGGATTTACCAGTTATTACGACGATCTGACCTTGCTGCGCACGGGGTTGATTGATGCGCCAACTTATTTAGGTTTGTTAGCTAAGACCATTAACGGTGTACTGCGGGGTAGTGGTCGCTTGAAGCAAAGTGTTGCTGAATCGAGTTTTGATGCATGGACTAAATACTATCGTCAGGATGAGAATGCACCGAATGCCATCGTCAGCTACTACACCAAAGGCTCGCTGGTTGCTTTGTTGTTTGATCTGACGATACGTCGCGACACACGTGGCCGCAAATCACTGGATGATGTGATGCGAGCACTGTGGCGCCGGTATGGACGTCAGTTCTATAGCGAAGACGGTGGTCGTGGAGTAACCGAAGCAGAAGTCGAGGCTTTGTTTGACGAGGTCACGGGTTTGCATCTAAAGCCCCTGTTTGATCTTGCGGTTCGCGGCACTCGTGATTTACCGCTGCAGGATATGCTGGCAGCGTTTGCGGTGGATATGACTGACAAGGCCAAGACTGGCAAGCCATCGTTGGATGTGCGCACGAAAAAAGTGGGTGGCGATTGTCAGCTGGCGAATGTGTATGAGGGTGGTGCGGCGCATGCAGCAGGCCTGTCAGCTGGCGATACGCTGGTGGCGATGGATGGCATACGTGTCAGCGCGTCGAATCTTGACACTTTGTTGCAGCGCTATCGTGCAGGTCACATCGTTAGTGTGCATGCGTTTCGGCGAGATGAGTTGTTGACGTTTGATTTGGTTTTGCATGCGGAGTCCGCGCCGCAATTTAGTTTGACGTTGAAAGAGAAGCCTCTTGGGGCGCTTCGATTGCAGCGTGGGTGGTTGAAGGGTCGGTGAATGTTGGTCGAGAGCGAATGCTTGAAAGGGAGTTCTCCTACAAAGTTATTTTTCGTCGCTTGCCCTTGAGGTTATCGGTTGGATTACGAAAGACGCTGGATCCCGGCTTTCGCCGGGATGACGGTGGGAATTTTAGGGTCGTTCAACTAACTACTGTCATCACCTGCATGTGATGACCGCTGCGTAGGCGGATCGCATGCGATCCGAATTCCCCACTCGCTCCCGGCGCAGGCCGGGATCCAGTGGCGTTAAATCTTAGAAAAGCCTGACTATGCGAATATGCCTGGCCAGCATTAAAAAATAAAACCAACAGGAGGGGAAAATTCATGCAGTCATTCCACAGAACCCGCATCATCGGCACACTCGTACTGGCACTCAGTTTGCCCGCAGTGGCTGCTGACCTACCCACCGCATCACCCCAATCACAAGGTTTGTCGCCCACACGTCTGGCACGGATACGCGACGTGATTCAATCGGAAATCAATGCCGACCGCATGCCCGGCGCCGTGGTTCTTGTTGCGCGCAAAGGCGCGGTCGTGCATTCGGACATCGTAGGGTTTCAGGACAAAGACGCAGGCAAGCCACTTAAGCGCGATACCATTTTCCGTGCGTACTCGATGACCAAGCCGATTGTCTCGGTTATGACGATGATGCTGGTCGAAGAAGGGCGCTTGCAGCTGACTGATCCAGTATCAAAATTTTTTCCGGCCATGGCAAAGATGGAGGTGATGACCAATCCCGCCGAAGCCAACAGCGCGCGCGTACCTGCGGCGCGGCCGATCACGGTGCATGATTTATTGCGTCACACCTCCGGTCTGACTTATGCGGAGTTTACGCGCTCTGCAGCGGTGAAAGCGGCCTATCAGGAAGCTGGTCTGTTCTCGACTGAGGTGCCGTCTAAGTGGATCACGCTCACGTCACAACAGCAGATCGAGGCCTTTTCAAAAGCACCGTTGCTTTCGCAGCCGGGCAGCACTTGGGAATACAGCCTCTCTACCGACTTGTTGGGTCGCGTACTTGAGGCAGTTAGCAACAAGCCGCTCAGCGTGCTGCTGGATGAACGACTGATTCAGCCCTTGGGCATGAAAGACACCAGCTTCGTCGTGCCTGCATCGAAAGTGGCTCGTCTTGCTGAACCTTTGAAAATTGATCCCACTACCGGCGGGCCAATGATGGTGATGTTGGATGTCACGCGTGCCACTGGCAATGATTCAGGTGGCGCAGGCATGTCAACGACGGCTGATGATTATTTGCGGTTTTGCCAGATGCTGCTCAATGGAGGCACTCTGGATGGCAAGCGTTATCTGTCCCGCACAACGGTTGCGCTCATGACCTCGGATCATCTCGGCCCCAAAGTCGCGACACCGGTGCAGCCCGGTGAAGTCTTGATGGGTGTGCAGGGCTATACCTTCGGGTTGGGATTCATGGTGCGCCAGGGACCGGGCATCGCAGGTGTGCATGGTTCCGAAGGTGATTTTGCTTGGGGTGGTTTGGGCGGTACCTTTTTTTGGGTGGATCCAAAAGAGCAGCTGATTGGCATCATGATGGCTCAGACCCCGGGTGCGGTGCGGCAGCAATATCGTCGGATGATCAAGACGCTGGTGTATCAGGCGCTGGATTGATTCTTTCAAGCCTAGTCCAGCAGATGCGCGACCAGTTTGTCGAACGCTGTTGGATCAAACGCTGAGTTATCAAATCGCAGTATTCCCGGATGCTCGGGCGGTTCTATCCGACGCAGCAGATAGCTGTCCCAGTGGGCTAGCTTCCAGGCATCACGCGGATCGGCGCGTCGCTCGATACGGCGGCGCGCTTCATCGCTCGGTAAATCGATCCAGGCGATGCGGCAGATCGTATTGGCTGGTAGGCCGAGCTCTTGCGGCCGGAAAAATTTGCCCGCCATGATTTCTCGGGTGAAGGGGCCGACCAGCATGACCTGAAGGCCAAGCGCCAGGTTTTCGCGGGTGATGTCGAGCAGACCGGCATATTCGCCGTTGCGCAGGTGCTGCAGATAGGTTGGGCTGTCGCGGTCGGCCGGATCGCCGGTCAGCAGACCCATGATGTGCGAGCTGAACGCACCATAGGCGGTGTCTTTGTCCAGAAAGAAGAAGTCTCGGCCAGAACGTGCGGCGAGCTGGGGCAGAGCCTGCTTGGCGAGCGTGGTCTTGCCGGTGCCAGCGTGACCAGCGAAAAGAATGAGTCGAGGTGGGTTCATGGGCGAGATGTTTTCAAATTGACAGTGTAGGTTACTGACAGAAAAACTTGTATCATGCCGTTGTTATAAGCAAAGCTGCGAACGTAGTAGCTTCCATTAAATTCAAGAGAGACACGAAAACAATATGGCCGACACAAATACGCCGGGTTCCCTGCTCGTAGGTGAAGGTGTTTTCATGAAAGGCTCGATGCGTGTGCCAGGTCTGGCCAGCATCGACGGCAAGCTCGAAGGCGAGCTCACTGCCGATACGGTCCACATTCAGACGAATGGTTCCATGAATGGTCGTACAACGGCTAGTCATGTGAGAGTGGCGGGCGCTGTGACCGACACCACGATCGCCAACAAAACGCTGGTCATCGAATCTTCGGGGCTGATTGCAGGTTCTATTACCTACACCGATCTGGAGATCAAGAAGGGCGGATCCCTGCAAGGTTCAATCAACAAGGTGGGCCAGCAGCCGCAAAATTTTGCGCCGCCTAGTCCACCGGTGCCGCCGGTGGTAGCCGCACCCGCACCCGAGCCCGTGGTGCAGGCGTCCCCCGCACCAGAACCGACATCCGCACCGACATCTGCATCCCCAGAGATCAAAGCTGAAGCACCAGCCAATGCGCCCGCCAGCGATATGGCGCGCAAGCCAAGAAACTGATTGATGGCCTGAGTGTCTGAAGCGGCTGGCGAGTATTCGCCAGCCGCTTTGTTTTAATCTTGCTGGCGCGCTCCTTACGCACTGCAACAGGCCCTATTCAATTGGCGTTTGATTCATTCTTTTCCGGTTTTCTGTTCGCTGCAATCCCTTCATATCGGGTGGTATCTATCTTGCCCCTTGGTCGTGCCGATTCGCGATGAATTCGGGCAAAACTTGATCTGCCTACAGGAATCCTGAGTCATCTGGCGCGAAGATGAGGTCTATCTTACCCATCGGATGAAAAGGGAGGCGCAGGTGAATACATCACTTAAAATGGTAGCCGGATTTGTGTTGTTGATGTCCACGACCCTAGTGCAGGCACAGATGAAGCCAGCTGACGTTACCGCAGCAAAGGCTGCGTTTTCTGGCAATGGTTGCGCCAACTGCCACGATCCGTCCTTGGGTGGTGTTGGTCCGGCGCTCAAGGAAATAGCCGCTCGTTACAAGGGCAAAAAAGTGAGTGCTGAAGTGGCTAAACGTATCATCGAGGGCAGTGAGGGTCGCTGGGGCCAGATGGCCCACCCGCCGTACGCTGGACTTGATCCGACCGACGCTGCGCTGCTCGCCCGCTGGATACTCGCCGGCGCGCCCTGATTCAAGCAAGTCATTTATGGAGAACAATCAATGAGGCACGCTTTGCTCCTCGCAGTACCACTGCTCTTCACCACGCCGCTAAGTCAGGCGGAACTGGTGAAGGTCTTTGAAAATATTCGTGGCACAGAGGTGTACATCGATACGAGCACGATGGGCGGTGGCGGGCGCTTTCGCAAGGTCTGGGAAATCCAAACCTACCGCACGCCCTCTCCACAGGGCATGCTGTCAATGAAAATCCACAAAGAATACGATTGCAAGGACGAATCTGCGCGCATGCTGGGCTATGTGGTTTTCAAAGGCAAAATGGCCACCGGCGAAAAAATGGGTACCGTGGACACGCCCGGAGAATGGCAGTCGGTGTCAAAAAATCCTGGCGCCAAGGGTGGGTTCAGGATGGTGTGTGAGAAGTGAATATGCGTGACATGAGTGTTCGTGACATGAGTATTCGTGAAATCAGTTCGCGCACTGAAAAATTTGATCGGCGCTGTGCCTGACATTTCAACGACGTTCAGGGCCCCCTAACTCCGCCTCAACATCGCGCTCATCTTACTGAGTGCAGCTTGTCTCCGCCATGATTTTGCGGCGTTCTGCGGGATCGGTTTCCTTTTGCAGTCGTTCCATCAGCGCCGCCAGTCGTTTGGCTTCCTCTTTCATGAAGGGCATGTCTGCCATTGAGGGGCGTTTGGCCTCGGGCGTCGCCTGAATTGGCTGTAGGGATTCCGATTTTTGTTCTTTGTCGGCCGCTTGCGCTAATGCTGAAAGGGCGAGTGCGCATAGCGTTGCGGCTAGTATACGGCGGGTTTGGGTCATGACGTGCTCCCGTTTCTGTCCTGAATGAGAAATCATTATAGGCCCAGTCTGTCCAGCCTTTGAAAATCAGATCAGCGGTGCGTGCTTCCGGTATCCTCACTGCTTTTCAACCGCAGACCACTCGAATAAGGAGACTCATGCCACTCGTCAGAATAGATATCGGTCCCGGCCATGCACCAGGATTCGGCCGTGCCGTCGGTGAGATTGTTTATCGCGCCATGCTCAGTGAAATATCAGTACCTGCCGATGATAAATTTCAGATCATCAGTCAGCATCAAGCCGATGAAATCAATATCCCGACGAGTTATCTAGGTATTGATTACTCCGACCGCATCGTATTTATACAAATCACCTTGAATCAGGGGCGCACCACTGAGCTCAAGAAAAAATTCTATCAGCGTATCGCTGATGATCTTGCTGCTGAACTCGGTATGCGCAAGCAGGATGTATTCATCAGTTTGATTGAGGTGAATAAAGAGAATTGGTCTTTTGGTAACGGCGAGATGCAGTACGGGCCGACGTGATCGGTGTTCAAGTTCGCGCTGCTCAATCAGTGGATCGACAAAACACTGCCTTTTCCCAAGGTACTGCTCAATTCCCAGTAGCACGTAATTAAAAATATCAGTCTGAATAACAGGAGGGAGAAATCTGATGGGTGGCGTAATAAAGATAGTTCAGTTCATCGCTATTTGGGGCTTGATTGCCGTGGGTACCCAAGGTTATGGATTGATCCTGTTCCCGCTTTACTACTGGCTGGTTTTTGTGGGGGGCGAAGCGCGTGTTCAGAAAGCGCAAGCAAAGCTGCAAAGCGTGCTGATGAAAGATGAGGCCGTTATCGCCTCTGGATTGCAGCAGCGTTTGTTCGCCTTGTTCACCCGTCGTATGTTGGTGGCGATTACCAGTAGCCGATTGATTGAGATTCGACGCTCGCGGCTGGGTGGTTTCGACATGAAAGACTACCAGTGGAAAGACTTGCATGACGCGGTAATGTCAGAAAATATCATTCCTAACATTTTTGGTGCGAAGCTGGAGCTTGTGGTCCGATCCGGTAACGCAGACATCACCATCGATGGTCTGCAGAGTTCGGTGGCATCCACCATCTACTCGCATGCGCAGACGCAGGAGCAGGACTGGGAAGAGAAGAATCGAATTCGTGATCTTGAGGAAAAGCGCGCGATGAGTGGTGCGTCTGTGGTGAATGTGGGTGGTCAGGGCGCGCCGAAATCAGATGAGGGTGATTTGTTCGCCAGCCTTGAAAAAGCTAAAAAACTTTTCGACACCGGTGTGATCAGTGATGCCGAGTATCAGGAATTAAAAGCAAAAATCATCAGCAAGGGCGCTTGACTCTGGCGAGGCTCTAGCTCAGTGATTGCGTTCGACGGCAAAGCTGGCCAACGCAATCAGGGCTTTTTTGTAATTACCTTCGGGCAGCCCCTGTATCGAGTCTTTCGCTCGCTGAGCTGCGCTTTCGGCCTGCTGGCGCGTGTATTCCAGGGCGCCGGAGCTGGTGATGGCGGCCAGTATCTCGTCGAAGTGCGCTTCGTCACCTTGCGAAATGCATTGCCGCACGAGCTCGCGTTGTTGTTCGCTACCGTGCTGCATCAGATAGATCAGGGGTAGCGTTGGCTTGCCTTCGCGGAGATCATCACCGACATTTTTACCAATGTCGCTCTGATTGCCCGAGTAATCGAGCACATCATCAATGAGTTGAAAAGCGGTGCCCAGAGAGCGGCCATATTCGGCAGAGGCAGCTATCTGGTCTTCGGTTGCGCCGGCGAGCAGGCTGCCCAGCTCGGTGGCCGCTTCGAACAGCTTGGCCGTCTTGGAGCGTATGACTTGCAGATAGCGAGCCTCGGTCACATCAGGATCGTGCATGTTCATTAGCTGCAGCACTTCCCCTTCGGCGATGACGTTGGTCGCATCTGCCAGAATTTGCATGACCCGCATATTTTGAACCGAGACCATCATCTGGAATGCGCGGGAATAAACAAAGTCGCCGACCAGCACTGAGGCGGCATTGCCAAAAAGTGCATTCGCCGTCTGCCTTCCGCGCCGCAGATCGGATTCATCGACCACGTCGTCATGCAGCAGGGTGGCGGTATGGATGAATTCGATGACGGCGGCTAGCTTGAAGTGGGCATCGCCCCGGTAACCCCAGGCATTGGCCATCAGCAGCACTAGTGCCGGCCTGATCCGTTTGCCGCCGGCGCTGATGATGTAGTCGGCGATCTGGCTGACCAGCGGTACATCCGAGTGCAGTTGGGCGCGGATGGCGGCATCGACCGCCTGCATGTCCGCCGCGATGACGCTCAAAGGCTGGTTTTGGGGCGCAGTTTGGGGGGCGGACACGATAAATGGACTGGGAATCAGTGAAAGTGCGGGATTATACGCCGGTGCCCCAGTATCCTAGCGCGCGGCTTCCGCGCCGGTCCGGGCAGTAGAACCCTCTAAAATGGGCCCCAATTGCACTTTGACCGGCATGCTAAGTCTATGTATAATTTGGGGTTTTCCCGAATTGGCATCGGCTTTTCGCTAGGCCGGGCAAGAAAAGGCGCCTCCACAGGCGCCGAGGCGGTATCCCGATAGATCAATCAATGAGGTTCCCATGTACGCGGTCATAAAAACCGGTGGCAAACAATACAAGGTTGCTGCTGGTGAAAAACTTAAAGTAGAACAGATACCGGCAGACATTGGCTCCGAAATCACGCTGGACCAGGTGCTTGCAGTAGGCGCCGGTGAAACCATCAAATTTGGTTCGCCACTGGTTCAGGGTGCCAAGGTGCTGGCTACGGTAGTGGCGCAAGGTCGCCACGACAAGGTGAAGATTTTCAAGATGCGTCGACGCAAGCATTATCAGAAGCGTCAGGGTCATCGTCAAAACTACACCGAATTACAGATTGTCTCGATCAACGGCTAAGCCGCTGATCCGACTCAACCCGTCATCAGGAGCACCAAATGGCACACAAAAAAGGCGGCGGCACCACGCGTAACGGCCGCGATTCAGAATCGAAACGACTGGGCGTGAAAGTTTATGGCGGCCAGGCAATCAATGCAGGCGGCATCATTGTTCGTCAGCGCGGCACCAAGCTTCATGCAGGCGAGAACGTCGGCATGGGCAAAGACCACACCCTGTTTGCACTCGTGGACGGTAAAGTCCAGTTTGCGATCAAAGGTGCGCAAAAGCGTCATCTGGTGATGGTCGTTCCGGCCTGACCGACGCGAACATCCTGCGAAAAGGCTCTGCCGCAGGTAGGGCCTTTTTACTTTATAGCGGCAGAAACTCATGAAGTTCATTGACGAAGCAAAAATCGAAGTCGTCGCCGGCGATGGCGGCAACGGCGTTGCGTCGTTTTGCCGCGAAAAATTCCGTCCGTTCGGTGGCCCCGATGGCGGCGACGGCGGCAAGGGTGGCAGCATCTTCGCGGTCGCTGACCGCAACATCAACACATTGGTTGACTATCGTTTTGCGAAGCTGCACCGCGCCAAGCGGGGTGAAAACGGCCGCGGTTCGGATTGCTACGGCAAAGGCGCGGACGATATTTATTTGCGCATGCCGGTGGGAACACTCATCGCCGATCAAAACGACGGCGCCATCGTTGCCGATCTGACCGAGCACGGTCAGATTGCGCTGCTCGCCAAGGGCGGTGAAGGCGGTTGGGGCAATATCCATTTCAAAACATCAACCAACCGCGCACCTCGTCAGAAAACTGATGGCAAAGAAGGCGAGCGTCGAGACTTGCGTCTCGAGCTCAAAGTGCTGGCCGATGTTGGTTTGCTCGGCATGCCCAATGCCGGTAAATCCACCTTCATCGCTGCCGTGTCCAACGCGCGCCCCAAAATTGCCGACTATCCCTTCACGACCTTGCATCCCAATTTGGGGATGGTGCGCGTGAGCCATGAAAAAAGTTTTGTCATTGCCGATATTCCCGGCCTGATCGAAGGTGCGGCTGATGGCGCGGGTCTGGGCGTGCAGTTTCTTCGCCACTTGCAGCGCACGCGACTACTCTTGCATATCGTTGATCTTGCACCATTTGACGCGAACGTTGATCCGGTCAAGGAAGCGAAGGCCATCGTAAAAGAGCTGAAAAAATATGACGATAGCTTGTTCGAAAAGCCGCGCTGGCTGGTGCTGAACAAGCTCGACATGGTGCCCGAAGACGAGCGTGATAAGAAGGTAAAGGATTTCATCAAGCGCTTTGGTTGGAAAGGTCCGATGTTTCGCATCTCGGCACTCACGCACGAAGGTTGTGATGAGCTCGTCAAGGAAATCTACGAGCATCTGGCTGCACTACGCCAGCAAGAACAGCGCGAACAATCCGGCCTTGCTGAGGCCGCCATGGGCATTGACTCTATCGATGCCGACGATCCCCGTTTCAAACTCGCTGACTGATCATGCAGTCCATCATCCGGCAGGCGCAGCGCGTAATCGTTAAGGTGGGATCTTCACTCGTCACCAACGAAGGGCGCGGGCTGGATCATGCTGCGATTGCCAAATGGGCGGATCAGATCGCGCATTTGCGTCGCATGGGTAAGCAGGTGGTGCTGGTCAGTTCCGGTGCAGTCGCTGAAGGTATGTTGCGGCTCGGTTTCGAGCGCCGTCCGGTTGCCATACATGAGCTGCAAGCCTGTGCCGCTGTTGGACAAATGGGGCTCGCGCAGATTTATGAAACCAGTTTTCGAGCGCATGATTTGCGCACCGCACAGGTTTTACTTACGCACGCCGATCTCGCTGATCGTGAACGTTATCTGAATGCACGCTCCACCTTGTTCACATTGCTTGAATTGGGTGTCGTCCCTGTTATCAATGAAAATGACACCGTCGTCACCGATGAAATTAAATTCGGCGACAACGACACGCTGGGTGCGCTGGTTGCCAATCTCATTGAAGCGGATGCTCTTATCATTCTGACGGATCAGCGTGGTTTGTATACCAGCGATCCGCGCAAGAATACCGATGCGACATTTGTAAACGAAGCCAAGGCCGGTGATCCGGCACTCGAAGCCATGGCCGGTGGTGCTGGCTCTGGTATTGGCAGTGGCGGCATGCTGACCAAGATACTCGCCGCGCGCCGCGCGGCGAACTCAGGCGCGCACACGGTGATTGCCTGGGGCAGGGAAGATCAAGTGCTGGTACGACTGGCAGAGGGTGAGGCGATAGGCACACAGCTCACTGCGCAAACGGCACGACTCACCGCACGTAAGCAGTGGATGGCGGATCATCTGAAAACCGCTGGTCAGGTAATGCTGGATCCGGGTGCCGTGCAAAAGCTACTTGAAGAGGGCAAGTCACTATTGCCGATTGGTGTGACGGACGTCGGCGGTGATTTTGGTCGTGGAGATGTGATAACTTGCGTCGACGCGACGGGTAAACCGATTGCGCGTGGTATGTCGAATTACGCCAGCGCCGAGGTTAAGCGCATCATGCGCAAACCTTCATCCGAAATTGCGGCGATTCTTGGTTATGTCGAAGAGGTAGAGCTGATTCATCGGGACAATCTGGTACTGCTCTAGCGCTGGTGTTAGATGTGAGGTGCCCGCTGAAATCAGCGCAAGGTTTTTTTCTGCCGCATCCGCTTCACGATCGTTGTCGCGTTTCCGGCCACTGACCCGAAGTCACAGAAATAATCATTGAATAGCGCGGCATATTGACGATTTGCGCCCACATCCCGAATTTGACTCCAGGCGTCGTTGCGTGATGCCGACCAGTTACCATCGGCACCGCCAGTTGCATAGAGTTTCCTCTCGGCCGTCTTGCAGCGTATGCCTTCATGGCTGACATTGCGTGCGCCCTCGGTGCTGGTAATCACCAGTGTGAATCTCACTATCCCATCGGGCGTGACGCTGACAGAGGTCGCATCAATTGCAAAATTCATCGTCGCCTGTGGGCTGACATAGAAAGGCAGCAGGTTTTCTTTGGCAGGTGCTGCAGGCAGCACCAATGGTGTTGCATCCTCAGGTTTATCTGAAGCTGTTGGACTCTCTTGCGCGCACACGGCAAACGGCAGGTGCAATGCAAAGACCAGCGACAGTGCATTGCAATAACGGTGGGCGCATGTCATTTGGTATCCGATTCAGTTACTGATGAGGGCTCGTTGGGTACGGACATGTTTTTTGGAGCTGCGCGCTCATTTGCTGGGTGACGTGTACCTGATACTGAACGGGTAAGAAAGCGTGAAAGCTCCTGCAACGCCCGCGTATACACATCGCGCTTGAACTCGATCACCATGTCCATGGGCACCCAATAGTCATGCCATCGCCACGCATCGAACTCAGGATGCTCGGAAATTCGCAGATTCACATCACAGTCGCGACCCATCATGCGCAACAGGAACCAGATCTGCTTTTGGCCGCGATAGTGACCGCGCACCTCACGTTTGATGAAATGATCCGGGACTTCATAGCGCAGCCAATCGCGGGTGCGGCCGATGACCTTCACGTGTTCTGCGCGCAGGCCGACTTCTTCCTCAAGCTCGCGATACATTGCCTGTTCTGGCGTCTCGCCGTGTTTGATGCCACCCTGGGGGAATTGCCATGAATGTTCACGCACCCGCTTTCCCCACCAGACTTCGTTTTGGTGGTTCAGCAGGATGATGCCGACGTTCGGGCGAAAGCCTTCGCGGTCTAGCATGATGCACCTCGTTTTTTCTGCGGTCACCGGCGCGGATGCACTGCAGGCGAGGGCGGCACACGGTGGGTGTGCGGTCCAGAGCGAGGGTCGTGCAATCCACCGGCTCGGTGGCCAGCGAATACTTTAAAATTGGAATGATTATAACCCTCTCTTTTTCAAAAGATTTCACACCCCATGCGCGCATCCCGTTTTTTTATTTCAACTCTCAAAGAAGCCCCATCAGATGCAGAAATCGTGAGCCACAAGCTGATGCTTCGTGCCGGCATGATCCGGCGGCTGGGTTCCGGCATTTACAACTATATGCCCATGGGCTTGCGGGTTATTCGCAAGGTCGAGCACATCGTGCGTGAGGAAATGGACCGTGCCGGCGCTGTTGAGCTGCTGATGCCGCTGGTGCAGCCAGCTGAGCTTTGGCAGGAGACGGGTCGCTGGGACAAGATGGGTCCGGAACTGTTGCGATTCAAAGACCGTCATGGCCGGGACTTTGCGATGCAGCCTACTTCTGAGGAAGTCATCACGGACATAGCGCGCAGCGAAATCAAGTCTTACCGCCAGCTACCGGTCAATTTTTATCATATTCAGACCAAGTTTCGCGACGAGCGCCGGCCGCGCTTTGGTCTGATGCGTGGTCGTGAATTCACCATGAAAGACGCCTACTCGTTTGATCGTGATGCGGATGGCTTGCGACATTCATATCAAGTGATGGTCGATGCCTACACCCGCATCTTCACTCGCTTCGGACTGCGGTTCCGCGCAGTAGCTGCCGACAATGGCGCTATCGGCGGCTCCGGCTCGCAGGAATTTCATGTGATTGCCGATACCGGTGAGGACGCGCTGGTGTACTGCCCGACCTCGGACTATGCAGCCAATATGGAAGCAGCCGAGGCCGTAGCGCCTGCTGCGCCGCGCGCAGCGCCGGCCAAGACGCTGGAGAAAACGCCCACGCCCGGCAAGACCCGCTGCGAAGATGTTGCGCAGTTTCTGGGTTTGCCTCTGACTCAAACTGTGAAGTCGGTAGTGCTATCGGTTGAAAAAGATGAAGGGCCGCGCGAGATCTGGTTGCTGCTGGTGCGCGGCGATCATGAGCTCAATGAAGTCAAGGTAGGCAAGCTCCCAGGCATGGGTGCCTTCCGTTTTGCGAGCGACACTGAAATCCTCGAGCACTTTGGCACACCGCCCGGCTACATCGGCCCAATCAATGCGGGTGCGGCGGTAAAGATCGCTGCCGACAGAACGGTCGCAGCCATGAGTGATTTCGTCTGCGGCGCGAATGCGGAGGGCTTTCATTACACCGGCGTGAATTGGGGACGTGATCTGCCTGAGCCCGTGGTGGCTGATCTGCGTAATGTCGTGGCCGGTGATGCTTCACCCGACGGTAAGGGTGTGCTCGAGGTACAGCGAGGCATCGAAGTCGGTCATGTGTTCCAGCTTGGGACGCGTTATTCCGAAGACATGAAGGCAAGCTATCTCGATGAGCATGGCAAACCGCAGCTGATGCAAATGGGTTGCTACGGTATTGGCATCACCCGTATTCTGGGCGCGGCGATTGAGCAAAATTTTGATGCCAAGGGCATTATCTGGCCCACCTCCATCGCGCCCTTTGAGGTTGTGCTGTGTCCCATGGGTTATGACCGCAGCGACACTGTGCGCGAAGCGACCGACAGCCTTTATGCCGAGCTGACTGCGGCTGGCATCGATGTGATTCTGGATGACCGAGGCGAGCGCCCCGGCGTGATGTTCGCGGACTGGGAGCTGATCGGCGTGCCGCATCGCATCGTCATCGGAGAGCGCAGTCTCAAAGAAGGCATGCTTGAATATCAGGGTCGTCGCGAGGAGGCGGCCACACCGGTGGCGCGTGAAAGCATGCTGAAGTTTTTGCAAACGCATCTGGTTTGAGCGATGAGGGCAGCAACCATCACTTCGCGCGGCTGGAGAGTGTGGTTGGCGCTGCTGCTGGCAGTCGGCGTACTGCATCGTGCTGACGCAGGTAATCAGCGCGAGGAGGCGATAGCAGATGCTGTACGGGTAGCGCTCGCTCGCGCGATTGCAGATTCCCGGCCGCCGCAACTCTCGTTTGCCAGTGACACTGACAAGGCGTCATGGCAAAGCTGGTTTGATGCGATGTCGCGACGGCTCCATAGCCGTATGCCGGATGCGCTGTTGCGTACCGAATTTTTGCAGACGGTCTGGTATGAGTCGCGCCGTGCTGGCCTTGATCCTGCGATGGTGCTAGGGCTGATCCAGGTCGAGTCAGGATTTCGCAAATATGCGATCTCGAAAGCAGGTGCGCGCGGCTATATGCAGGTCATGCCTTTCTGGACGCGTGTCGTTGGCGATGGGCAGCCCTCACGGCTGTTTCATATGCAGAGTAATCTCCGTTATGGCTGCGCGATTCTGCGTATGTATATCGATATGGAGCGCGGCAATCTTTACCTTGCTTTGGGTCGATACAATGGCAGTCGCGGCAAGCCGGATTATCCGAACGCAGTACGTGCGGCATGGAAGCGTTGGGAACATTAAAAATTCGGACTGAGGAGATGTGATGAGAAAACTGATGTTTGTATTGATGCTGGTTTCAAGCTTCCCGCACGCCGTGGCTAATATGACCGAGTCCAAGCCCGCCGCCAACAAGGAAGACGCGGATTTCGTCGCTGGCAAAAAAGCCATAGAACGCAAAGACTGGAAATCTGCCGTCGATGCCCTGTCGCGGGCGCTCACGCGCAAGCCCGAGAGCGCCGATATCCACAATTACTTGGGCTATGCGTATCGGCATCTTGATGACCTGACCTCATCTTTCACGCATTACAAGGAAGCACTGCGTATTGATCCGAATCACCGAGGTGCGCATGAATACATAGGCCAAGCCTATTTGAAGGCCGGTCAGCCCGATAAGGCCGCCGAGCATCTGACGCGTCTCGAGCAGATTTGCGGCAAGCGTTGCGAGGAGTATCAGGACCTGGCCAAGTCGATTGGCGCCTACCAGAAAGGAAAGTAGCCACCAGGCACGCAGAACCCATCAACAAAAACGCCCGCAATTGTGCGGGCGTTTTTGTTTGGCACCTGAGAATTACTTCAAGTGGCCAGAGATGAGTTTGGTCATCTCAAACATGGAAACAGTCTTCTTGCCACCGAAAACGGCTTTCA
Organism: Oxalobacteraceae bacterium; assembly: GCA_027490255.1. Taxonomy (GTDB): domain Bacteria; phylum Pseudomonadota; class Gammaproteobacteria; order Burkholderiales; family Burkholderiaceae_D; genus Pernthalerella. Next base: position 26,381 of record JAIXYM010000093.1, read on the forward strand.
GTTTGTCGTCTGCATTGATGTTGCGGCGATTAACGCTGTCTTGCAGCTTGTGCTTCTTGATGTAGTCCCAGACTTTCTTGGTGACATCAGTACGCGGCAGTGGATTCGCGCCTACGACAGCGGCCAGTGCTGCGGACGGTGTCAGAGGTTTCATGAATGCTGCATTGGGCTTGCGAGCGGTCGTCGCTTTGGCTTTCTTGGCAGGCGCCTTTTTAGCAGCTACCTTCTTTGCAGCTGGCTTTTTAGCAGCGACTTTTTTTGCTGCTGGCTTCTTTACTGCTACTTTTTTTACTGCTGGCTTTTTCGCTGCTACTTTCTTTGCTGCGACTTTTTTAGCTGCCGGCTTTTTCTTTGCCGGGGCTTTCTTCGCGGCGGGTTTTTTTACCGCTTTTTTGGCTGTAGCCATTGTTAAACCTCCATTGCTGTAGTGGTGAAAAATTGCGCCAATTCACGCACCGCCAATAGTCTTAGGGTTTTGCTTGTGATGCAAGCATTTTTTGTGGCTTTTTTTGAGTTTTCCCCTATGAGAGCGCGCTATCGAAAGTTTTTTGCCAGAGTGCAGCTAGAGTGCAGTCAGGGTGAAGCCAGAATCGGAGGCATCTAACTTCTTCCCCAAAAGTCCTATCGCTGCGATGCAAGGGCTGCTTAGGAGGCGGCTCCTCACTCTGAAAACTAGCCTGACTCTCAGCGCATGCCGGGCAACATGCCCTTCATGCCGCGCATCATTTTCATCATGCCGGCGCCTTTGAATTTCTTCATCATGCCCTGCATTTGCTCGAACTGGGCAAGCATGCGATTGACTTCCTGCACCTGAACCCCCGCACCTGCAGCGATCCGGCGCTTACGTGAGGCCTTGATCAGATCGGGCTTTGCACGCTCCTGCAGCGTCATCGCGTTGATGATGCCCTCCATGCGACGTACTTGTTTTTCAGCCATACCCATGTTCGCGCCTGCGGCCGCTTGCTGCATCTGGGCGGGCAATTTATCCATGAGACCCGACAAGCCGCCCATTTTTTTCATCTGGGACAGCTGCGCCTTGAAATCATTGAGATCGAACTTGCCGCCGCCTTTGATCTTGTGCGCAAGGTCTTGGGCCGCGGCCATGTCGACCCCTTTTTTCGCCTCCTCGACCAGGGCGAGTATGTCGCCCATGCCGAGAATGCGATTGGCCATACGACCCGGATCGAAGGGCTCCAAGCCATCGAGTTTTTCTGCCACGCCCGCGAACTTGATGGGCTTGCCGGTGACGTGACGGACCGAGAGTGCAGCGCCGCCACGCGAATCACCGTCGAGCTTGGTCAGTACGATGCCAGTGAGTGGTAGCGCATCGCTGAACGCGCGTGCGGTGTTGATCGCATCCTGGCCTAGCATGGCATCGACCACGAACAGGGTTTCGATCGGTTTGACTGCGCTGTGTAGGGCGCTGATTTCCTGCATCATCGCTTCATCGATACCCAGACGCCCGGCGGTATCGATGATGAGCACATCATGGTGGTGCTTTTTCGCGTAATCGAGGGCAGCTAGCGCGATGTCAACCGGCTTGTCGGTCGCGCTGGAAGGGAAAAAATCAGCACCGACTTGCGCGGTGACGGTTTGCAGCTGCCCGATGGCCGCAGGACGATAAACGTCGGCGGAGACAGTGAGTACTTTTTTCTTTTTCTGTTCTTGCAAAAATTTAGCGAGCTTGCCGACAGTCGTGGTTTTGCCGGCACCCTGCAAGCCGGCCATCAGGATGATGGCCGGTGGCTGTGTGGCAAACGATAGCTGGCTTGCCTCTGGGCCGAGATCTCCCCCCATCAGACTGGCGAGCTCATCGTGAACCACGCCCACCAGCGCTTGTCCCGGCGTGAGTGATCCCACCACTTGCTCACCGAGCGCTTTTTCCTTCACGCGCGCAATGAAATCGCGTACCGCCGGCAATGCGACGTCGGCTTCGAGCAGAGCCAGGCGAACTTCGCGCAGCATTTCGGCCGTATTTGATTCGGTCAGCCGTGCCTCGCCGCGCATGGTCTTGACGACTTTGGCCAGCCTTTGGGTCAGATTGTCGAGCATGAGATGTCTTGAAGTAGATCAGGAAAGAAGGGCAGAAGCGCACGGGCGCAGGGGAAAATGACTCGCAGATTCTACCCGAAGCCCGCGCCACGGAAGCGCTGATCCAATAAGATCGCCGACTTTTGCGGCATAGCCATGGTGTACACTTTACTTATGCAACTTCTATTCATTCACGCAGCCGGATTGCTCTACATCGTTTGCTCGTTATTGCCCGAGCAGCAGCGCCGCTTCATTACGCTCGGTACGGGTCTTGGCTGGCTATTGCATGGCGCAGCGCTGGCGAGCATTGTCATTACACCCGACTATCTTCGATTAGGCTTTGCCGTAATGCTCTCGGCTGCGCTGTGGATGACGGTGGCGGCTTACTGGATAGAAAACCGGAATTTATCGGTGGATGGATTGCGCCGTTTGGTGCTACCGATCGCGGCGATTGTGATTGTGCTACCGGCATTTTTTCCGGGATCGGAAATCCCTCTGGCGGGCAAGTCGCCCTGGTTTTCATGGCACGTAGGTTTGTCCACACTGGCTTATGGCTCGCTCACCATTGCGGCCTTCCATGCGGTGTTAATGGCGATGCAGGAGTCGCGTCTGCATGCACTTCCCACAGCGGAGTCTCAGCGCGGTTGGTTTTCGCTGGCCATGGATCGCCTGCCGGCGCTGCTGACCATGGAGCGTGTGCTGTTCAGATTGATCAGTTTCGGTTTTCTGTTGCTGACGCTGACCGTGGTCTCCGGCGTGTTCTTTTCCGAGGCGGTCTTTGGAAAGCCGTTCCGACTCGAGCACAAGACATTGTTCACCATGCTGTCCTGGTTGCTGTTTGGCGCACTGCTGGCGGGACGTCAATGGCGTGGGTGGCGCGGCAAAACTGCACTCTCTTTCACGCTTACAGGTTTCGCAACACTCTTGCTCGCCTATGTCGGTAGCCGCTTCGTCATGGAGGTGGTGTTGCACAGGGGGCTGGTGTGAAGTATCTGCTCTGGGCTGTCGTTATTTATTTGGCTTGGCGTTGGTATGCCGCTTCCAAGCAATCCTCTTCTCAATCAGCTTCATCGAAAGAATCATCCCGGCCGGCTTCGGATTCAGGTTCGGACGACGTAGCTGAAGCCATGGTCAAATGCGCGCAATGCGGCATTCATCTTCCCTACTCCGAAGCGGTACACGGTAGCGGCGCCATCACTTTCTGCAGTGCAGAGCACCGACAATTGCACGGTAACGCATAGCTGAGACTTGCGGCTCGACGTTTTCATTTTTTTCTGCTGATAGTTTGAAGTCCCGCTAAATGCTCGCGTGGGATGTTGTGTTTTTCGCCTAATTTGCAGTCGCACTGCTAGAGATGTCTTACCCTACCGCGTCTCGTTTCTGGCATTGGCCATGATTTCTGCTTCCGACGCTATTTCCTCTGCCGCATTTCGTCTTTTGGGTGAGTCGCAGGCCATACAGGTGGTGCGGGAGCGCATATGCAAGCTCGCTAGCAGCGCTGCGCCAGTGGCAATCTATGGTGAGTCAGGGAGCGGCAAGGAACTCGCAGCGCGTGACATTCATGCGCACAGCCCGCGAGCGAGTCAGCCTTTCATTGCCGTGAATTGCGGCGCAATTCCTGAAAATCTAATGGAGGCCGAATTTTTCGGCTACCGCCGAGGCGCCTTCACTGGGGCCAATGAGGAGCGACAGGGCTTTTTCCATGCCGCGCATCGTGGCACACTATTTCTTGACGAGGTCGCGGAGCTGCCGCTGGCCATGCAAGTCAAACTTTTGCGTGCAATTCAGGAGCGGCGTGTGCGCAAGCTGGGTGCGCAGCGCGAGGACGTTATCGATGTGCGGATTTTGTCCGCTACGCATCAGAACCTTGCATCGCTGGTGGAGCGAGGCAGTTTTCGTCAAGATTTGTACTTCCGTCTCCAAGTCATTGCACTCTCTTTGCCGCCTCTGCGCGCGCGAAGAGAAGATATTCCTTTGTTATGTGATGCGATTCTCAGGCGACATTTGCCGCTGATCAGGAAACCGGTAATCAGCGCCGCCGCGATGGATAGACTCGTTGCGTATGATTTTCCCGGCAACGTGCGTGAGCTCGAAAATGTGTTGGAACGGGCGCTGGCTTTTTCTGTTGGCACTGTCATTGGGCCGGATGATTTGTATTTTGAAAGTCCCATTCGGCACGGTGTAGTCGACGATGCGTCGCGCGGCCAGCCGATGATTTCCAATCAGGCGCGGCCTGCAAGCACGGATTTGCTGCGGACATCTCTGCCGGTTTCTTTACCCGTACATCTGGCGGGCGTTGAGCGGGAGCTGATTCAGCGTGCGCTGGGGCAGTCACGTTTCAATCGAACCCGCGCGGCATCGCTTCTTGGGATAAGCTTGCGGCAACTACGTTACCGTATGCAGCGACTGACGATTCATGACACCGACTGATTTCTGTTTTTCGATGGACGACACCGGCTGGTGTCGGGAAATCCGCCAGGTGCGTAGTCCGAATTACGACGCCCGTCCGCCCCAAGTTGCCATTGACCTACTCGTGATTCACAACATCAGCTTGCCGCCGGGTGAATTTGGTGGCGATTACATCGAGGCGCTGTTTACCAACCAGCTTGACTGCCGGGCGCATCCTTATTTCGCTCAGCTCGAGGGGCTGCGCGTGTCGGCTCATTTTTTGATCCGGCGCGATGGCAGCGCGACGCAATTCGTGAGCACGCACGATCGAGCCTGGCACGCCGGAGTGTCAACTTTTGATGACCAAGAGCGATGTAACGATTTCTCAATTGGCATTGAGTTGGAGGGCGATGACCACACGCCATTTTGCGATGTGCAATATAAAACGCTGGTTGCGCTTACAAAAGCGCTGGCGATTGCGCATCCGCTAGCCCATGTGACCGGGCATGAATACATCGCGCCTGGCCGCAAAACTGACCCAGGGCCGCATTTTGACTGGGCCCGCTACCAAACCGATATGACAACTCTGCTTGCGCGCAGGTTTTCTGACACAAAAACAGCGTTTGCGTTGAGTTTCCAAGCGTAAAAATCGGTTGCAAGTTAAGCAGGCGAGCACTAGAATTAGTGTCAGTGTTCGCTAAATCCACTAGATCTAGTGTTTTCGCTAATTCAACTGAACTGACCAGGTTAGACCAGCTCACACAATGGGCGAAGCGTTTTAAAGGGTTTGTGCCCGGATGAATGTGGGGCTTGGCCAGGGCCCATCAGTAGCAAATCTTTTCGGTGTGTCTGCGCAAAGCAGCGTACGGCGCGTTAGCCGGTAAGTAGAAATCATGGTGCCGGCGTCCGTCCGGCAAGGCAGAGATAACAGGGCAGCAATGCCCGCGGCATGACCTTTTGGGGAGGCGTAGTGCAGACCAGTCAGGAAATTTCAGCTAAGTCCACAGTCAACATCAGTGGCACACCCGCCGTCTCGGCGCTCGCACCCTCGTCCCCCGGCGCGACAGCGCCGCTGCACGATTACAAGATCATCCGCCGCAATGGCGCGGTGGTGGGTTTTGAGCCATCCAAGATTTCCATCGCCATGACCAAGGCATTTCTGGCCGTGAATGGCGGTCAGGGTGCGGCGTCAGCACGTGTGCGCGAACTGGTCGAGCAGTTGACGGTTGGTGTCGTGTCGACCTTGATGCGTCGTCAGCCAGCGGGCGGTACTTTCCACATCGAAGATGTGCAGGATCAGGTTGAACTCGCACTCATGCGTTCGGGTGAGCATGATGTTGCGCGCGCCTATGTGCTTTACCGCGCCAAGCGCATGGAAGAGCGTGCGCAGCAACAGGCGAGCAAGCCCTCGCCAGCCCGCGAGTCATCGCTCCAGATCGTGGTCGATGGTCAGCGCGTTCCGCTCGACATGAACAAGCTCAAGGCCATGATTACCTCGGCCTGCATAGGACTGGAACAATTCGCGGATGCTGATGCGATCCTGCATGAGACAGTGCGCAATCTGTATGACGGCGTGCCTGTTGAAGAGCTCTACAAATCGGCTATTTTGGCCGCGCGCGTGCTGATGGAAAAAGACCCGGCCTATAGCCAAGTCACAGCGCGTCTGTTGATGCACACGATTCGCAAAGAAGTGTTCGGTCAGGAAGTCGCGCAAGGTGACGCGGCCGCAGCCTACCTCGAGTACTTCCCGAAATTCATCAAAAAAGGCATTGATGCTGATGTGCTCGACGCCAAGCTCGCGCAATTCGATCTGAAAATGCTGGCCGAGGCGCTGGTCGCCGATCGTGATCTGCAGTTCGGTTACCTTGGTTTGCAGACTTTGTATGACCGCTACTTCTTGCACATTCAGGGTACTCGCATCGAAATGCCGCAGGCGTTTTACATGCGCGTTGCCATGGGTCTGGCGCTCAACGAAATCAATCGCGAAGCGCGCGCAATCGAGTTTTACCATTTGTTGTCGTCCTTCGATTTCATGAGCTCGACGCCAACGCTGTTTAATTCCGGCACCCTGCGCTCACAGCTCTCCTCCTGCTACCTGACTACGGTCTCGGATGATCTGGACGGCATTTACGAAGCGATCAAGGAAAATGCATTGCTGGCCAAGTACGCAGGTGGTCTGGGCAATGACTGGACACCGGTGCGCGCGCTGGGTGCGCATATCAAAGGCACCAATGGCAAATCGCAGGGGGTTGTGCCTTTCCTGAAAGTGGTTAATGACACCGCTGTTGCGGTCAATCAGGGTGGTAAGCGCAAGGGTGCAGTCTGTGCGTATCTCGAGACTTGGCACATGGATATCGAGGAATTCCTCGATCTGCGTAAAAACACCGGTGATGATCGTCGTCGTACGCACGACATGAACACGGCGAACTGGATTCCCGATCTGTTCATGAAGCGAGTCATGGAAAAAGGTGATTGGACCTTGTTCTCGCCTTCCGATGTCAAGGATTTGCATGACAAGTTTGGCAAGGAATTCGAGACCGCTTATCTGGGCTACGAAGCAAAGACTGCCAGCGGCGAGCTCAAGCTGTTCAAGAAAATTCAGGCGCTGGATTTGTGGCGCAAGATGCTCTCGATGCTGTTCGAGACGGGCCATCCCTGGATCACCTTCAAGGATCCTTGCAATATTCGCTCGCCCCAGCAGCACGTCGGCGTAGTTCACAGTTCTAATCTGTGCACTGAGATCACGCTAAATACCAATGATTCCGAGATCGCTGTGTGTAATCTGGGCTCGGTCAATCTGCCTGCGCACATGAAAGATGGCAAGCTTGATCACGACAAGCTGCAGAAAACCATCAACACGGCAATGCGCATGCTCGATAACGTGATCGACATCAATTACTACGCTGTGAAGAAGGCGCGTGATTCGAATCTGCGTCACCGTCCGGTTGGCATGGGTATCATGGGATTCCAGGATTGCCTGCACATGATGCGCGTACCCTATGCGTCTAAAGACGCAGTTGAGTTCGCCGATCGTTCGATGGAGGCGGTCTGCTATTACGCTTATATGGCCTCCACTGAGCTGGCCGAAGAGCGTGGTACCTACAGCTCTTACCGCGGATCCTTGTGGGATCGCGGCATCTTGCCGCAGGATTCGCTCAAGCTGCTGGCCGAAGAGCGTGGTGGATACCTTGAGGTTGATACCACTGAAACGCTGGACTGGAGCAAGCTGCGCGATCGCATCAAGCAGCACGGTATGCGTAACTCCAATTGCGTTGCGATCGCACCGACTGCAACTATCTCCAACATCATTGGCGTGTCGGCTTGTATCGAACCGACGTATCAGAATCTCTATGTGAAATCGAATCTGTCAGGCGAATTCACCGAAATCAATGAGCATCTGGTGCGTGACCTGAAAGCCCGTGGTCTGTGGGATGAGGTGATGATCGCCGATCTGAAATACTTTGATGGCAGTCTGGCTCGCATCGACCGAATTCCTCAGGACCTGCGTGATCTGTATGCCACGGCCTTCGAAGTTGATTCAAGCTGGCTGGTTGAAGCGGCCTCGCGTCGCCAAAAGTGGATCGATCAGGCACAGTCTCTGAACATCTACATGGCAGGCGCATCTGGCAAGAAGCTCGATGAGACTTACAAGCTCGCCTGGCTGCGCGGTCTCAAGACCACGTATTACCTGCGCACCATCGGTGCCACGCATACCGAGAAGTCGACGTCCAAGGCTGGCGCACTTAACGCCGTCTCTTCCGATATGCCAGCGACGGTGGGTGCGGCAGCAGAGACCGACGGTCCGGCCTGCATGCTGCGACCCGGCGATCCAGGGTTCGAAGAGTGTGAGGCTTGTCAGTAATCTCACGCCGGCTTGCATCGCGCAGGACAACGATCAAGCCGGCAATGCGAACCCAGACTATGCTGTAACGATGAACCCATATAAGTAATTTAGGAAAAAACACCATGCTCTCCTTTGAAGACGACACCGCAGCATCCGGAACACGGCCACCGCAGGCGCGTCCGCAATTGCAGTCCGTGCCGGCTGGCGCACCTGCCGCTGCATTTCATGCCGACGCGGCGCTTGACCCCGGCATACTCGCGCGCCCTGAAAAGACCGGCGACACCCACGGCCGCGTCAACGCGGTAGACAAGCGCATCATCAACGGTAAGACCGACGTCAACCAGCTCGTGCCTTTCAAGTACAAATGGGCATGGGACAAGTACCTGGCCGGCTGCGCGAATCATTGGATGCCGCAGGAAATCAATATGCAGCGCGACATCGAGCTGTGGAAGAATCCGAACGGCCTGACCGAAGACGAGCGTCGTCTGGTTAAGCGTAACCTGGGCTTTTTTGTGACCGCCGATTCACTGGCCGCCAACAACATCGTGCTCGGCACCTACCGCCACATCACCGCGCCGGAGTGCCGCCAGTATCTGCTGCGTCAGGCATTCGAAGAGGCGATCCACACCCACGCCTACCAGTACATCGTCGAGTCCTTGGGCCTGGATGAAAGCGAGATCTTCAACGCC
>JAIXYM010000040.1 GCA_027490255.1 Oxalobacteraceae bacterium
CGACACGCTGGTAGGTGAAGCGGGTAGCGATACCCTTAATGGCGATAACGGCGCCGATCGTCTGCTCGGGGGCGATGGAAGCGATGTGCTTAATGGCGGTGCAGGTGCTGACACTCTCTTTGGCGATAACGGCAACGATATTCTTGATGGTGGTATCGGTGACGATAGCCTCTTTGGCAACACCGGCACAGACATCTTGAAAGGTGGTGCCGGCAATGACTATTTTTCCGATAGTTCAGGCGCAGCATTATTTGACGGTGGTTTGGGTAACGATACGATCAATGGTGGTGCCAATGCCGAGATTTTTGTCGGTGGTCAGGGCAATGATACGTACACCACTGGCGCGGGTAATGACATTCTGCTGTTCAACAAGGGCGACGGTCAGGATAGCTTTGCCGCGGGCGGGACGGGTAATGACACGGTATCGCTGGGTGGCAGCGGCCTGAATTATGCCGATCTGGCCCTCGCCAAATCGGGTACGGATCTGGTGCTCAAGGTCGGTGCTGTTGATCAGATCACATTCAGGAACTGGTATGCATCGACGCCAACACGGCCGATCGCCACACTCCAGGTCATCGCTGAAGCCATGGATGATTTCGCACAGGGCGGTAGCGATCCGCTCAAGGATCAGCGGGTGGAGCGCTTCAACTTCACCGGTCTGGTCGAGACCTTCGATGCGGCTCGTACTGCCAATACGGGCTTAAGCAGCTGGGCCCTGACCAATGCGCTGAGTAACTTCTCGCAGGGTGGTTCGGATACAGCAGCTGTGGCTGGGGATTTTGCTTATCAGTACGGCAAAAACGGCACCTTCGCGGGCATGGGCGTGACAATCGCGTTGAATACGCTGTCGGATGTGAATCTGGGTGCGACATCTCAAGCACTGACTGCGCCATCAGGCCAGCAGTCTGGTGCGATACGGCTGTCGTAATCGCTGATAACTTCGGAGTGGCGTGCGCTGCTCCGAAGTTTTATTTTTTCTACGTCAATGAAATCATCCTTGTTTTCTGCTGAAGTCGATCCTCTCGACTTCTCGCCGCCACTTTTGCGTTTGCAAAATTCTGCGCCTCATCCGCTCGGTCGTCGTGTGTTGTGGATATTGTTCGGCCTTTTGACTGCGTTGGTGGCCTGGGCCATGTTCGCTCACCTCGATATCGTTGCCGTTGCCGAAGGCAAGCTGGTGCCGCAAAGTTATCTGAAGATCGTGCAGCCTGCGGATTCCGGCATCGTCAAAGCTATTTTGGTCAGGGAGGGTGAAAGCGTCCAAGCCGGTCAGGTACTGATGCGCATGGATACACAAATCAGCGAGGCAGATACGCGTATGATCGGTGCGGATTACCAGCGAAAGCGTTTGACGTTGCGTCGTATCGAAGCCGAACTCTCGGGCCGGCCTTTCACTATGCAGAGCGGCGACCCACCGGCACTGGCTCAGGAAATCGCTGCGCAATACCGCGCTAACCGAAATGCGCTTGAAGCCACGCTGGCTGAGGAGACGTCACACCGTATCAAAGCGCAACAAGAGATGGCCGCCGCTGAGCAGATCAAGAAAAAACTCGAGCAAGCACTGCCGCATTATCGTGAACAGGATAACGCCTATGAAAAATTGGTCAGGGACGGTTTTGCAGGTGCGTTGATGGGCAGCGACAAAAAAAGAGAGCGCCTTGAAAAAGAACAGGAACTGCAGACGCAAGGCTATCTGATTGAATCTGCCAGAGCGAGCATTCTGCAATCTGAAAAACGGATTGCCCAAATCAATTCAGATTATCGTCGCCAGCTACATGCAGAACGCAATGAAATTCAGGGGCAGTTCGACAAGCTGGGGCAAGAGGTCGCCAAGCAGGCACATAAACAAAGTCTGCTTGAGTTGAAGGCGCCCCAAGCGGGTGTGGTGAAAGACCTCGCGACGCATACGGTGGGCGCTGTTGTACAGCCGGGTACGGTCCTGCTAACGCTGGTGCCTCGCAACGATATCTTGCGTGCCGAAGTTTGGCTGAGTAATGAGGATATTGGTTTTGTGCGCGAGGGGCAGCCCGTTAAATTAAAATTTTCTGCGTTCCCGTTTCAGAAATACGGCATGGTTGAGGGAACGATGTTGCATGTGAGTGCCGATGCAGCCGACGGTAATGCAGTCAGCAGTGATTCGCAAAGCCACGCCAGCACTAAAGATCAGCGCTTGCGCTATAAGGCGCTGGTCGAACCGAGGCAGATGTATCTGGATTTGGAAGGACAACAGCATGCCCTGTCGGCTGGCATGCAAACACAAGCTGAAATATGGCTGGGTGATCGTACGGTAATGGACTATCTGCTATCGCCCGTCAGAAAAGCCTGGCAAGAGGCTGCCAGGGAACGTTAGGTGATCGTTTTACTGTTTAAGATTTTCGGTCTGAATGACGTAAAAAAGGCGCCTCGCAACATCGAGGCGCTTTTTGTTCATGGTGTAGAAAAATTTTACGCGTACTCAGCCAGCGCGGACTTCATCTTCTTCATCGCAGCAACTTCAATCTGGCGTATGCGCTCAGCCGACACACCAAACTCAGCGGCTAGTTCGTGCAGCGTCGCGCCTGAGCCATCATCATTGGCCAGCCAGCGTGCTTCGACGATGCGACGCGAACGATCATCCAGCTTTGAAAGTGCGGCTTCCAGTCCTTCGGATTGCAGGCGATCGCGCTGTTTGGCTTCCAGTACTTTAGTGGGCTCCGAGTGCTCAGCCGATAGATAACTGATTGGCGAGAAGCGATCATCTTCATCATCGCTAGGGGACTCCAGCGCAATGTCGCGCCCGCCCATGCGTGTTTCCATTTCGATGACGTCTTCGCGCTTGACGTTCAGAGTTTTTGCTAGCGCATCAACTTGATCTGGTGTCATCGTATCCAGACCGGACTTGTGACTGCGCAGATTGAAGAACAGCTTGCGCTGGGATTTGGTCGTCGCCAGCTTGACCACGCGCCAGTTGCGCAAAATGTATTCGTGAATTTCCGCCTTGATCCAGTGCATCGCATATGACACCAGACGCACGCCCTGCTCCGGGTCGAAGCGCTTGACGGCTTTCATCAAACCGACGTTACCTTCTTGAATGAGATCGGCATGCGGCAGACCATAGCCCAGATAACCGCGCGCAATCGATACCACCAGTCGCAGATGCGACATCACCAGTGCCTGCGCCGCTGCGAGATCGGCTTTATCGCGCAATTGACGCGCGAGCGAGACCTCTTCCTCTTGCGTGAGCATCGGTAGCCGGTTCACCGTTGAAATATACGCATCCAGATTGCCAAGGCTGCCGGGAAAACCGAGAGCCCATGCCTGACCATCAGCCGGCACAAGTGCGGACGATGCGGACAAAGCTGTCATTGTTTCTCCTTGATGGGTTTGCACCCGAAAGCTGCTTTGAGGGGCAAAATCTGCCCGTACAAACGCAATATTAGCACTCTCGTAGGCTGAGTGCTAATACAGGCTGAGGGGGTATTTGGCCGGGAATAGTTGTCAAATATGAAGGGCTGCCGGCCGGCCAGCCGGCTTATCCAGGCTGACGCAGGGAGCGCCGGACTGAGAGGGCCGCGCCCAGCACGCCCAGTGCCGCGCTGCCGGCTAGCAGTATGGCTGCGGTGTCGGCGGGCAGAGGCACGAGCCGGAAGGGCGAGCCGTAGAGCGCAGCCAGTTCCGTGACGGAGGTATTGAGCAGCAGCAGAGCCAGCATCACGCCGGCCAGCGCCAGCGCGCCAGCCGCCAGACCGAGTATCGCGCCGGTGTAATAAAAAGGTCGGGATACAAAGGCATCGGTTGCGCCCAGCAGCCGGGATACCGCGATCTCCTCCGACTGCGTCAGCACTTGCAAGCGTATGGTGTTGAACACCACGGCCAGTACCACGCCGCTGAGCGTGGCCGCCAGCAACCACAGCACCGTAGTCGCTAAGGTCATCAGGGCAGCCAAGCGTTTGACCCAGGCCGAGTCCATTTGCACGATCTCGACACCGGATAATTTGCCGATTCCTGCCGCGAGATTTTCGATACGCGATGCACCGGCGGCATCTTCGGCGCTGGCCAGTTTCAGCACATACGCATCCGGTAGCGGATTGTTACCCAGCGTCTCGACGACATCACCTAGTCCCGCGCGTTGTTTAAGTGACTCGAGTGCCTTGTCGCGCGAGACGAACTCCACTTTGGCCTTCAGATGTTCGCGCTGTATTAGTCCGCGTATCTCATCGCCTATAGCCTGTATACGACCACCGGGAACATCAGTGGACAGGAATACACTGATCTCTGGTTCCACGGCGATGTCTTGCGATACGGGCCGCACATTGTCGAGCAAAGTCAGGCCAGCCAGCGGCAGTATCAAGGCCAGCGCGATCACCAGTACATTGAAAATGAAGCTGCCTGGCGCAGCGCTGATGCGAGCAAGCGCTGCGCGACATGCGAAGCCATGTTCTCTGAAAAATTTCATGCGCCCACCTCGCTCTCTGCATCATGCACAGCAGCGACCTTGCCGCGCGCGAGTTCAAACACACGGTCTGCGCCTTGCAGCAGACGTTCATCATGCGTAGAGATGATGCAAGTAACACCGGCAGAATTAAATGTGTGAAGCATGTCGATCACGCCTTTTGCGCTGGCACGATCTAAATTGGCCGTAGGTTCGTCAGCGAGAATGATGCGCGGCTTGTGCACAATCGCGCGTGCTATCGAGACGCGCTGCTGTTCACCACCCGAGAGCGACATCGGTGCTGCCAGCGCCTTGGCATCTAGCCCGACTCTTTCGAGTGCAACCATGGCGCGCTGCCGAGATTCCTGCGGAGATGCACCCGTGACAACCAGTGGCAGCATGACGTTATCGAGTACGTTGCGATCCTGCAGGAGTCGGTGCTGCTGAAGAATCAGGCCCAGTTTGCGGCGCAGAAATGGCAACGTGGTCCGATTGAGTTTGCGCATGTCCTGACCACTGACCAGCAAGACACCACCAGTAGGACGCTCGATACCGGCCACCAATTTGAGTAATGTTGATTTGCCGGCACCCGATGGACCGGTGAGAAAAACCAGTTCCCCTTCATTGACTGCCAGCGTGAGATCAGCCAGTGCGACAACATCGCCCGGATATTTTTTAGTAACGTGAGAAAACGAAATGATGGACATCGATTATGTGCGTGATCGTTGGTCGTTTAAAAAGACAGTTTTCACACGTTCTGCTGCAAAAGCCATGCGGTATCAGCCCAAAAGGGCGTCAACAAATTCTGCGGCAACGAAGGGCTGCAAGTCATCAATCGCCTCGCCCACACCGATGAAATACACCGGTATCGCGCGCTGCGTGACGATTGCAGCGAGCACACCGCCCTTGGCCGTACCGTCTAGCTTGGTGACAATCAGCCCGGTCAGCGACAAGGCGTCATCGAACGCCTTGACTTGCGCGAGCGCATTCTGGCCGGTATTGCCATCAATGACCAGCAACACCTCGTGCGGTGCACCTTCCATGCCCTTGCCGATGACACGACGGATTTTTTTTAGTTCATCCATCAGATGCAGTTGTGTCGGGAGTCGGCCGGCGGTATCAATCATCACCACGTCGACACCGCGCGCGCGTCCCGCTTGCACCGCATCGAAAGCAATCGCTGCCGGATCGCCAGATTCCTGCGCAATGACCGCAACATCATTGCGCTGGCCCCAGACCATCAGTTGTTCACGCGCCGCCGCGCGAAACGTATCACCTGCGGCCAGCAGGACTTTCTGTTCATGTCGCTGCATGTGCTTGGCCAGCTTGCCGATGGTGGTGGTTTTACCCGCGCCATTGACACCGGCAATCATCAGCACCAAAGGCTGCTCGCGGTTCAACTCGAGTGGTTTTTCGAGTGGCTTGAGCAAGGCGATCATCAGCTCGCGCAAGGCGTTTTTCACTTGGACCGAGTCGGTCAGTTTGTCCTGCTTTACGCGTGCCTTTAGAGCATCAAGCAATTGCGTTGTGGCGGCAACGCCGGCATCCGCCATGAGCAAGGCGGACTCCAGTTCTTCGTAAAGATCGTCATCGATCTTTGTGCCGGTGAACAGCGTTGAAAGGTTCGATGAGGTCCGGGACAGGCCAGATTTGAGCTTTTGCACCCATGATGTGCCAGAGGCTGTGGCTGACGCAGCGGATGCATAGCCAGTCGCGCTCGCATCAATCGCGGATGAGACATCGGGTTCCTGTGATTTTTTCTTGAGAAACTTGAACATCGGCGTCCGGGGTGGTGCGCAGCGGAGAAAAAGACAAGCGGCTACAATCAGCCGCTTCGGCGCACTTCCGCGCCAGATGATTCCTATTTTAGCAGAGCAAAGACCATGAAATTTCGCGCGGTATGGCTGGTGTTTATCGGTTTGTTGGTAATGATGCTCGGTGTCACCACCGGCACGGTGTGGGCAGGCGCACAGGCGCAGGAATTCAAATTAGCTAACGGCATGCGCATCATCGTGCAAGAAGATCGGCGTGCGCCGACCGTTGCACACATGGTCTGGTATCGCGCTGGCAGCATTGATGAGCAAAATGGCACGACGGGCGTAGCTCATGTGCTCGAGCACATGATGTTCAAAGGCACTGCCAATCTCAAGCCAGGTGAGTTCAGCGAAAAAGTGGCCGCGCTGGGTGGTCGTGACAATGCTTTTACGGGAAAAGATTACACCGGGTATCACCAGCAGGTTGAGAAGTCACGTCTTGAAAAAGTCATGGCGCTGGAAGCAGACCGCATGCAGAACCTCAGGATGGACAAGGAAGAATTTGCCAAGGAAATCCGGGTTGTCATGGAAGAGCGCCGCCTGCGCACCGATGATCAGCCTATCGCTATGTTGTACGAAGCACTGTATGCGACAGCTTATGTCGCGCATCCGTACAAGAATCCAGTCGTTGGCTGGATGGATGATTTGCAAAATATGACGGCTGCTGATGCGCTCGCCTGGTATCAGCGCTGGTATGCGCCAAACAACGCCACCATGGTCGTCGTCGGTGATGTCGATGCAAAGCAGGTACACGCGCTTGCCGAAAAATACTTTGGCAATATTCCGCCGAAGACGCTGCCTAAAATGAAGCCGCAGCAAGAACCGGTTCAGATGGGTATTAAGCGCGTGGTGGTCAAAGCGCCCGCCGAAAATCCTTATCTTGTTCTGGCCTTCAAGGTGCCCAAGCTCAACGACGTAGAAAAAGATGATGAGTCGCACGCCCTGGATGTACTGGCCGCCGTACTCGATGGTTATGACAATGCACGTTTACCAGCAAAACTGGTCCGCACCGATCGCGTCGCCAATTCCGTTAACGCCGGCTACGACGGTACGGCGCGCGGCCCGGTGATGTTCATGCTCTCGGGTGTGCCTGCCAAAGGGACCAGCGTCGCACAGCTTGAACAAGCCTTGCGCGGCGAGGTGGAGCGTATTGCTAAAGATGGTGTCTCGCCACAAGAACTCAAACGCGTCAAAGCGCAGCTCATTGCCAGTCAGGTCTACAAGCGCGATTCGGTTTTCGGGCAGGCGATGGAAATTGGTTCGATGGAAATGTCCGGTATCTCCTTCCGTCAGATCGATCGCATTATTGAAAAGCTCGCCGCTGTCACGCCCGCGCAGGTGCAGGCAGTCGCCCAGAAATATTTTTCAGATAATCAGCTGACGGTAGCCACACTCGAGCCCCTGCCCGTGGCAGCACAGGCCGAGCGCAAGCCGGATGTTTCCGGTCTTCGTCATTGAGTACGGCGGCAGGGTTGACGATGAGTCGTGCGTGTAAGCCTCGCAGAAAGTTGATACTCCTCGGTGAGGCCAAGGCGTTGTAGCTGTCCTTGCACGCCAGCGCTGTTTCGCAGGCATGCAGATTGCTGAATGAAATCCCCGCTTACCCCCGCCTGCGCTGTGGTGGTAGTGGTTGTTGAGGCGAACGTAAAACGCCCACCGTCATCCCAGCGAAAGCTGGGATCCAGTGTCTTTGATTAAAAAACGAGCTCTAAACCAGGAAAGACGATGTTGAAAAAATTTCTAATCATTGCGGTGCTGTGCATCACAGGTACAGCCCATGCGGCATTGAATATCCAGCACTGGACATTGCCCAATGGTGCGCGGGTGTTTTTTGTGGAGAACCACACTATTCCGATTCTGGATGTGAACGTGGATTTCGATGCCGGTGCTCGACGTGATCCGGCGGGTAAATCCGGCATGGCCTCGCTGACCAATGCCATGCTCGCACGCGGTATCGCAGCAGCCACCATCGCAGATGGCAGCGCCGAACCGGCGATGACTGAATCGCAGATCTCGGATGCGATTGCCGACATCGCCGCACAGCGCGGTGGTGGTGCTGGCACCGATCGCTCCGGCATGGCGATACGCACACTTTCTTCCAAGGCCGAGCGCGAGCAAGCAGTTCGTCTGTTAGCCCGCCTGCTCGCTCAACCAGCGATGCCTGCTGAATTTTTGACGCGCGATAAAGCGCGCACCATCGCAGGCATACGCGAATCATTGACCAAGCCGGAATCGATCGCCAGTAAAGCTTTCTGGCGTTCGGCCTACGGCGCTCATCCCTACGGTGTAGAGGCGACGGTCGAATCGATAGAAGCGATCACTCGCGAAGACTTGCTCAATTTTCACGGCAAACACTATGTTGCCAATCGCGCCGTGATTGCGATGATTGGTGATATCAGCCGCGAAGAGGCGCAGGCTATTGCGCTTGAACTCACACGTCGCTTGCCGCAGGGTGAGCCTTTGCCTGAGATCCCTGCAGTCGCCAAGGCCGTTGGCAGCGAGCAGCGTATCCCCCATGCTGCATCACAGGCGCATATAGTGATTGGTACACCCGCACTATCGCGTAGCGATCCGGATTTTTTTGCGCTCACCGTGGGTAACTACATCCTTGGCGGCGGCGGTTTTGTTTCGCGCTTGAAGCGTGAAGTTCGCGAGAAGCGTGGCTTGGCTTACAGTACGTACAGCTACTTCAGTGCGATGGCACAGCCCGGACCGTATCAGGCGGGTTTGCAGACGCGCAAGGACCAATCGGAAGAGGCACTCAAAGTCGTGCGCGACACGATCGCAACTTTTTTGCGTGACGGCCCAACCGAAGCCGAATTGAAAGCAGCCAAAGACAATCTGATTGGTGGCTTTCCGTTGCGGATCGATAACAACAAAAAAATTCTAGATAACATGGCGGCGATTGGCTTCCATCAGTTGCCGCTCGATTATCTTGATACATGGACTGCGCGCGTTGAAAAAGTCACTGTCGCTGATATTCGTGCCGCCTTCGCGCGCAAGCTGGTGATGGAGAATCTCGTGACCGTCGTGGTCGGCGGTGAAAAATAGTCGCCCATGAGTCGCAAGCCCGCTGTACCCCGGCAGGTGCGCATCATTGCCGGGCAATGGAAGCGCACCCCCTTGCCCGTGCCCGATGTTGAAGGATTACGCCCTACACCTGATCGAGTTCGCGAAACGGTGTTCAATTGGCTAGAACATCTTCAGCAACGCAGCTGGCGCGGACGGCATTGCCTTGATCTCTTTGCGGGTACGGGTGCGCTGGGTTTTGAGGCGGCCAGTCGCGGTGCCGAGAGTGTCCTGCTGGTGGAATCTGACCCACGTGCCATTCAAAGGCTCGAGGCCACGCGCGACAAGCTTGAGGCCGCGAACGTGCGCATACAGCGTGGCGATGCCGCGCAGTTACTGACGCGCCAGACACAAAAATTCCACCTGATTTTTCTTGATCCACCGTATTCAGAGAAGCGACTGCCCGCCTTGTTGCCCCGTTGCCAGGACTTGCTTGCGCCCGGTGGGCTGGTCTATGCTGAATCCGATCAGCCCTTTACCGGTCCGGAGGCGGACGAATGGATGAACGCCTGGAAAGTAGTTCGTCTCGACAAGGTGGGCACGGTGCATTTCGGCCTGTTCGCTCTAGATGAAACGGGATCGAATTAGGGCATAATTCGCGTTCTTCGTATTCTGCCGGGCAGTAAAAAGACCGGTAGCTTCATCATCAGAGGACCTCGTCATGGTTGCAGCTGTTTACCCCGGAACCTTTGATCCGCTCACGCGCGGTCATGAAGATCTGGTGCGCCGCGCCTCAGGCCTGTTTGACCGGCTGGTGGTTGGCGTTGCAGACAGCAAGGCCAAGCGCCCCTTCTTTTCACTGGACGAGCGGCTCGATATTGCACGGGAAGTCCTGGGCCATTACCCGAATGTCGTGGTCGAGGGTTTCTCTGGTTTGCTCAAGGATTTTGTTCGTCGTCATGATGCGCGTGTGATCGTTCGTGGCCTGCGCGCAGTCTCTGACTTTGAATATGAATTTCAGATGGCGGGCATGAACCGCTACTTGTTGCCTGACGTCGAGACCTTGTTCTTGACGCCTTCTGACCAATATCAATTTATTTCCGGCACCATTGTTCGTGAAATCGCCATTCTGGGCGGCGATGTATCGAAGTTCGTGTTCCCTTCAGTGGAAGAATGGCTGCTGAAAAAAATCGAGGCAGATAAAGGCGCCGGAACGACTTGAAGCTTGGAAGAAGATCATGGCGCTGATGATTACCGACGATTGCATCAACTGCGACGTCTGTGAACCGGAATGCCCCAACGAAGCCATCTTCATGGGGCCCCTGATCTATGAGATCAACCCGGACAAATGTACTGAGTGCGTCGGACATTTTAACGAACCGCAATGCCAGCAAGTCTGCCCCGTGGCTTGCATTCCCATCGACCCCGCTCACACCGAAAGTCGTGAGGCGCTGGAGGCGAAATATCAGCGGTTGATCCTAAAGACGTCCGCAGCCTGAGCTTGGCCTCTGCCAGCTTGTCTTCCGGGTGCGTTCATACACGCATCGATTTTCATCTTCGTTCGGCATTTGCGCCAGGCGCGCGCGCCGATCGCCGCCGGTATTAGACGTTAAACAGGAAGTTCAGCACATCCCCATCCTTGACGATGTACTCCTTGCCCTCGGCGCGCATCTTGCCGGCTTCTTTGGCGCCTTGTTCGCCTTTGTGCGTGAGGTAGTCGTCAAAGGCGATCGTTTGCGCGCGAATGAAGCCGCGTTCAAAGTCTGTGTGAATGACACCCGCAGCCTGCGGTGCACTGTCACCTTTGTGAATAGTCCAGGCGCGCACTTCTTTGACACCGGCGGTGAAATACGTCTGCAGTCCAAGCAGTCCGAAAGCGGCGCGGATGAGGCGATTCAGGCCGGGCTCTTCCATGCCCATGTCAGCCAGGAAGGCGCCTTTGTCTTCATCATCCAGATCGGCAATCTCGGCTTCGAGGGCAGCGCAAATCGCGACGATGGGCGCGTGCTGACTGTTGGCGTATTCGGTTAGCTGATCCAGTAGCGGATTGTTCTTGAAGCCCGTATCCGACACATTGGCGACATACATCGCTGGTTTGGCAGTGATCAGGCAAAGCGGCTTGAGTAATTCCATTTGCTCCTTGTCCAGACCCATCGCGCGCACTGGTTTGGCGTCATTGAGATGAACTAGGACTTTTTCCAGTAGGGCCACCAGCGCAGTAGCGTCTTTGTCGCCGGAACGCGCTTTTTTGGTTTCGCGATGCACCGTTTTTTCAACGGTGGTCAGATCAGCCAGTGCGAGTTCGGTCTGAATCACGGCAATATCATCCAGCGGGCTTACCTTGCCTGCCACGTGTACGACATTCGGATCTTCAAAACAGCGCACGACATTGACGATTGCATCGGTTTCCCGGATGTGCGCGAGGAATTGATTACCCAGACCTTCCCCTTTGGAAGCGCCAGCCACCAGTCCCGCGATATCGACGAATTCGACCGTGGCTGCCAGTATGCGTTCTGGTTTGACGATCTCGGCTAACTGCGCCAGCCGCGGATCGGGGACCTCGACCACACCGACATTGGGCTCGATGGTGCAGAAGGGATAGTTTTCAGCCGGGATGCCAGCTTTGGTCAGTGCATTGAAAAGCGTGGACTTACCGACGTTGGGCAGACCAACGATGCCGCATTTGAGACTCATGGAGAAGATCCTGAAACGTTGGGATGGCGCGAAGCGGGTGCCGGTTCGGATAATACGAAGGGCTCGAACAAAGCACGGTGCGAAAGCCGCTATTGTAACCAAGCCGGCCACCGAAGAGACTGTAGCCGGGACATCGGAAAAATTGTTTACACTGCGCCCGGCCACATATCAAATGCCCGCTGTGAAAGGATTCGAATGAAACGCGTTGTTGATGTTGTCGTTGCGCTCGTGCTGTCGTTAATGGCTTTGCCGCTGGCTTTGCTGATTGCGGTACTGATTCGTCTGGATTCGCCGGGTCCCGTCATGACGCGCTCGCACCGGGTCGGTCGCAATGGCCGTATGGTCAAGGTGTGGGAATTTCGTACCGCGAACGCCGAGCCGGACGCGATGGAGACCGTCGCCGGCTGTCAGGGTGAAGAGGTCACTCGTATCGGCGCGCTATTGCGCAGACTCGGTATTGGCCGCTGGCCCTTGCTGCTGACGGTGTTGCGCGGGGATTTGTCTATGGTCGGCCCCCGCGCTGAATTGCCGCGTTACGTGGGTTGCTACCCAACAGCGATGCGAAAACTCGTTTTGTCGGTCAAACCTGGATTGGTCGATCTGGCTTCGATTGAATTCCGCGATGAGCAAAAAATGCTGGCCAGTCTCGAGGGCGAGGCGCTGGAGGAAGCTTATGTCGAGCAGGTGCTGCCCATACGGCTTGAGTACGCTAAACGCTATATCGAAAGCCAGAGTTTGCTGATGGATGTGCGTATCCTGCTTCGCGCGGCACTGGCGCCGTTGCTTCCAGACGTAAAAAAGCCGCTCTAAGGCGGCTAGATGCTGAACCTGAGTTCAGAGTTTCACGCACTCTGAATGCGGAATTGGGCTTTGTCACGGCCAGCCATCCATTTTGGTGGCTTTCCGCGTCCGCTCCAAGTTTCGCCAGTCACGTTATTGCGATATTTGGGTGCTACCGGGCGACGGACCATTTTCATGGGTTTTCTCTTGCCGCCAAGTCCCAAATCCTCGGGCGAGAGGTTGTATTCCTTCATTTTGGCGTGAATATCTGCAATCGCATTAGTCAGCTCATTTTTTCTGGCTAGTTCAGCTTCCTTTTGCAGTTTCTCAAT
Source organism: Oxalobacteraceae bacterium (assembly GCA_027490255.1). Lineage (GTDB taxonomy): Bacteria > Pseudomonadota > Gammaproteobacteria > Burkholderiales > Burkholderiaceae_D > Pernthalerella. Next base: position 13,041 of record JAIXYM010000040.1, read on the forward strand.
TTGACCCTTCAGTTCCTTGTAGCTCGTCATTTCAATCCCCATCAAGTGAAGTTTCATTCAACACACAACGTATCGGACATCGTTGTGGCCAGTGCGCGCATTATAGGTGAGCTATTATCAAAAAAGTATTAATAATTGCCTTTTTTGTAAAAATAATCCAAGTGGCTGATTTTTATGGATATTCGTTAATTCCTTTTATCCAAAGAAACATTCTTGGGCTCTTTCCCTCATTAATGTGCGGGGCGAATACCGGAGTATCCGAACCGTAAACGCTAAATACCGTGGCGTTGAAGCTATTGTTTCATTGCAGCGGCGGAATGCCATTGATCTGAATTAGGGAGATGTCGAAAAAATCTGAGATGGATGCCGAACCGGCCCAGCCATTCATTACAGCAGGCAGGAAAATCAAATGTCAGCGGACCGTTTATGCGTTCGAAAGTTTCCAGTGGTTTTTAATCGGCGCTGCAGAGAGTGAGCACCAAGTCGATTATTCGAACGACGGATAAACACCAAGCGAATACCCACTAGCGGGATTCAAGCACCGGATGCCGGCTTTTTATCGGTATGTAGTTCCATCATCGCCTGTTCGAACCGGCCCTCGCAGAGCAGGGGAATCACAGACAGACTTCGGTCGATGCTGTCATCGATGAGCGATTGTTCTTCCTTGCGCGGGCGATGCAGCACGAAGTCGACGACCGGCTGTTGCAGTTGCAACTCGCGCGGGTGACCGATACCTAGGCGCAGGCGCCAGTAATCTTGGGTGCCGAGCGCGGCGGTGATGTCTTTGAGCCCGTTATGCCCGCCGGAAGAGCCCCCTTTTTTAATCTTTGCGCTACCGGGGGGTAAATCCAGTTCGTCATGGACGACCAGAACGGCTTCAGGGGCAATTTTATAAAAGCGCGCCAGTGCACCAACGGATTGCCCTGAGCGGTTCATGAATGTCTGCGGCTCCAGCAACCAGACTTCCTCACCTGCCATGCGGATTTTCGCTGCAAGCGCATTAAAACGCGTCTCACGCCGCAACTGGCCGGATGCCAAGCGGTCGACCAGCCAAAACCCGGCGTTGTGACGGGTGGCTTCGTATTCGGCGCCGGGGTTGCCCAGCCCGACGATCAGACGTATGGACATGTGGGTATTGATTGAGTGGGATGCTGAGCGATTATCCGACAAGCTGCGAAACTGTAGGAGGTCGTCGTGCCAGTCGAAAAAAAGCCCGTCGCACGGACGGGCTTTTTTGCCTGATGGCTCAGAAGATCACTTCTTTTCTTCTGCAGCAGGAGCGGCTGGTTCATCGGACTTGCCGCCACCCGGCACTGTCGCGGTTGCGATGGTGGGGTTATCTTTTGCGTGCACGGCTACCACGCCTGCAGGCAGTTTCAGATCTGCGACGTGGAACGAGGAGTTCACCTGCATGTTGGACAGATCAACTTCCACGAATGCCGGGAGATCTTTCGGCAAGCAGCTGATATCGAGCTCGTTCATGACGTGACTGATGATGCCGCCCGAGAGTTTGATGGCGGGTGAGATCTCTGCGTTGATGAAGTGCAGCGGCACCTTCATGTGGATTTTCTGATTCGGGTCCACGCGCTGAAAATCAGCATGCAACACCAGAGGTTTAAAGGCGTGCATCTGGAAATCACGCAGCAGCACTTTCTCGGATTTGCCATCGACTTCCAGGTCGAGAATCGACGAGTGAAAGGCTTCTTTTTTCAATGCGTGAAACAGCGCATTGTGGTCAAGCGCAACGTTGACCGGGGCAGCTGTGCCGCCATAGATAATGCCAGGGGTATGGCCAGCTCTGCGCAGGCGGCGGCTCGCTCCGGACCCCTGCTCAGTGCGTGGAAATGCGACGACTTTCATGTTGACTCCTGTTTCGGGCTAATTGCCCTTCATGTGAAGTCCCCCGCGACCAGGGGACTGGAAAAAGACAGACATCAAGTGTCTGCCCAAACTAAATTCAGCCGGCTGCCTCATCCTCGGCAAACAACGACATCACCGAATCACCCTTGCTGATGCGGCGGATAGTTTCAGCCAGCAATGCGGCGCATGAGAGCTGACGAATTTTCTCGCAGGCCTTTGCCTCATCGCTCAAAGGTATCGTGTCAGTGACAACCAATTCATCCAGCGGCGATTTTGCAATTCGCTCAATCGCCGGGCCTGACAGTACCGCGTGCGTGCAATAGGCAATGACTTTCTTTGCGCCGCGCTCTTTCAATACTTCGGCTGCCTTGGTCAGTGTGCCGGCGGTGTCGACCATGTCATCCATGATCACGCAGTTGCGTCCGTCGACTTCACCAATGATGTTCATCACTTCTGAAACATTGGCTTTCGGTCGGCGTTTGTCAATGATCGCCAGATCGCAATTGAGACGCTTGGCCAGTGCTCTCGCACGGACAACGCCACCGACATCAGGTGACACCACCAGCAAGTCGTCGTAATGCTTTTCCACTAAATCAGACAGCAGGATAGGTGAGGCGTAAATGTTATCGACCGGGATATCGAAAAATCCCTGAATCTGATCTGCATGCAGATCCATGATTAGCACGCGGTCTACGCCCGCTTCTTGCAGCATATTCGCCACCACTTTGGCCGAAATCGCGACGCGCGCAGAACGCGGACGGCGATCTTGCCGCGAATAACCGTAGTACGGCAGTACAGCGGTAATCCGGCCAGCCGACGAGCGTTTGAGCGCATCGACCATCAGCATGATCTCCATCAAGTGATCATTGGTCGGTGCACAGGTCGATTGCAGTACGTAGACGTCCTTGCCGCGAACGTTCTCGTTGATCTCGACCACGATCTCGCCATCCGAAAACCGCGACACCACCGCCTTACCTAGCGGGATGCCCAGTTGGTGGGCAACACCATCGGCGAGCGCTGGGTTGGCGTTTCCGGTAAAAACCATCAGGTTCTCTTGCGACATGGGATCCCTGACTACAGTCCGTTAACAGTTTGAAAAGCCGCCACGACCGGGCGCTGCTTCCGGTACTGGCGGCTTCATCGAGTTTGGTGGTTTATGCAAGCCCGCCAGCCGGATCAATCCCCAGCGGCAGACAAATAAAATGGCAGGGGAACAAGGATTCGAACCTTGGAATGCTGGAATCAAAATCCAGTGCCTTAACCAGCTTGGCGATTCCCCTACACAACCTAGAGTCCGGCGATCATGCGCCTGGACGAATTCTTGATTACGACTGCAGCAGATCAACCATCGGGTGCGCCGCCAGCGTACGTGCTTTCCAGCCTCGCCAAGCGGCGGGTACGCTCTGAAGCACGGCATTTGCCTCTGATTCCGAAGCGAAGGCTGCAAAAACACAGGCACCGGAGCCGGTCATACGGGCCTCACCAAAGCCGGACAGCCATTCGACGGCGTCTGCAACAGGAGGGAAAGCCCGGGCGGCTACTGCTTGCAAATCGTTCCTTCCGAAGCCCAAGAGGCCCCCAGAAAAGTCCGCTATTCTGACCGTTTTGGTGTTACGTGTCAATTCGGGTGCCCTGAAGATCACGGGCGTAGGCACCGAAATACCGGGGTGTATCACCACGAACCAGGCGGGTGGTGTGGGCACCGCCGTGAGCTGTTCACCTATGCCCTCAACGAAGGCATTTTCACCCAGCAGGAAGAACGGGACATCGGCGCCGAGCTGCAAGCCCAGCCGCATCAGCTCGCTGCGTGTCATGCCGGCTTGCCAGAGGTGATTGAGCGCCATCAAGGTCGTGGCCGCATCTGACGATCCGCCGCCCAGACCTCCACCCATGGGGATGTGTTTTTCGACGCTGATGTCCACCCCTGCAGGCCGGCGCCCCTGCTGGGCCACGGCGTCGGCCAGTAGTTGGGCCGCACGCACGATCAGATCATCGCTGGCGGGCACATTGGGCACCTCCGTCACGCGCACGATAGCCTCGTCGTCGCGCAGATCAAAATGCAGCACATCTGCCAGCTCAATCAGCTGAAAAACCGATTGCAGCAAGTGATAGCCATCATCACGTTGCCCGACCACATGTAAAAACAAGTTGAGCTTGGCGGGCGCGCGGCAGTCGTGCAGATGCTTCATGTTGCTAGCGGTCGTTCCAGTCATCGATCACGAGCCGCAGAACGATGTCGCCGGCTTCAGCCGTAGTGCGCTCCATATCGAAACGCTTCGGATATTCAATGCTCGCATTGCGCTGCCAACTCACATAGCGCACGCGCCAGCCATCGCTCTGAAAGCTGTGCGTGCCTACCGGCGAGGCCGTTTGGAGTTTGCCATCCACGTTTTGCACAAAGCCTTGTAGCCAGTAGCGCAGGCCATCCACCGGCATCGGCCAGCCAAGTACTTCTTGCGTCAGCGCACTGACATTAGGTGCTTGTTTTTTTTCGCCGTCCGATTGCACCATCACCGCCAGCCCCGGTGTAATCGCGATCGTGGCAATTGTCTGACCCAAAGGTGAATACAGCGTGATGTCGGTCTGCTCACCTTGCTGTTGCCAGCGGAATTTGCCTTGCAAGGATTGTGGCTTGCCATCCAGGTGGTAACGCACCGACAGTCGGCCACCCACCGAGATCGCGTTTTGGTAGTTACGCTCGCTGAGTGGGCCCTCGGGCAATGTCGTGCAGGCAGTGAGCCACACACAAGCCAGAAGAAAGAGTCGCCGCATCGGATGGATGATTACAGTTTCACCTGGAATCTTTCCAGCGTGCCCTTCAAAGACTCATTCTTTGGATCCTTGCCGTTAGCAAAGCGCCAGAGTTTTTTCGCTTCATCTTCGCGACCGAGTAACCACAGGACTTCACCGAGATGAACAGCAATTTCCGGATCAGGTCGCAGTGAATAGGCGCGACGCAGAAGCTCTTCTGCTTTTTCCAGTCGGCCCATGCGGAATTCAACCCATCCCATGCTGTCTATGATGAAGGCGTCATCCGGCGCGAGCGCTAGTGCGATCTTGATCAGGTCATAGGCTTCAGGCAGGCGTATGTTGCGTTCCGCGAAAGAATAGCCCAGCGCGTTATAGGATTGCGGATTGCTAGGTGCAATCTGGATCATTCTGCGCAGCGCCTTTTCCATGGCATCGAACTCGCGGTTTTTCTCAACCAGCATCGCGTATTCGTATAGTAGATCAATGTTGTCCGGTAGGCTCTCGAGTGCATCTTCGATCACTTTGATGGCTTCGGGTAGTCGACCCGCATCGCGTAGGATCTGGGCATCGCCAATGACTAGCCTGACGCGATCATCATCACTATCGACGTCAGCTTCTGCCAGAAGCTGGCGGCCAGCTTCGATCTTGCCTGTTTTTGACTGCAGTTGTGCACGCTTGAGTTTCGCAGTCACCGAGCTCTGATGCGTCAGCGTGTCCGCCATTTCCAGCCATTTCAGTGCTCCTGCAAGATCGTTACGATCTTCCGCGATCTGAGCCAGCACCATCAAGGCCTGTGTCGCATCGCGTTCCCGGTCGGGCTTGCCACCGAGCGTATTGATATAGGCAGACAGATATTTTTCGGCATCAACAAGTTCATTGGCTTGTACCGACAGCAGACCGAGAGCAAACAGGGCTGTCTGATCGTCTTTTTTCTGGTCAATCAAAACCTTGAATTCTTTTTTGGCCTCAGCGATTTTCGACTGCTCGTAGAACATTCGTGCATAGGCAAGACGCACTTCTCGCGCCTTGGGATTCTTTTGCAGGAATTCGCTCAACACGCGAGCCGCTTCTGCCTTGTCCTCGATCTGGGCCAATACCAGTGCAGCGACTTCGGATTTCGGAAATTTCGCGACGGCCTCGCGTGCTTCGCGCAGGGCACCGGCGCGATCGCCTGACACCATCGAAAATTGCGCAATCGCCAGACGCGCATCGACAGACTCGCGATAAGGCTCCAGCAGTTCACGCAGCAAAATGGCAGCTTTCGACTTGTCGGACATGCGCGAAAGATTGCGCTGTACTGTCCCGATTACTGCTGACAGCTGGTCAGGTTTGCTGGCTGCCAGTTGCTGCGCCAGTGCCTGTTTGGCCTCATCCAGACGGTTGTTGTTGAGTTGAAGGCTGAGTAAAACCTGAAAGGCCTCATCCGAACGTGGAGCCAGCTCACGCCACAACTTGGCACCTTTGAGTGCATCTGTCGCGCTCGACGCCGCAATCGCAATTTCGGTCGCGCGCCGCGCCAGCCGCGGATCGCCGCTGGAACGCGCAAGCGCCATCATCGCCAAGTGCGCGCCGGCTGCCTGACCCCGCTGGAATGCCAGTTCGGCCGACAGATACTTGAGCATCAGATCCTCGGACAGCTTAATCAGCGGCAAACCATCAGCATTGGTGGGTGTTTCGGGCGCCGCTTGCGCGACGCTGCCCGAAGCAAGCGTTGCCGAGAGCGTTAAAATGGCAGCAAAATTTTTCAAGACACGATCCTGTGAGTTGCCCGCGGGGCTTGATGCGGGACATTGATTTTACGACGAAAGTAAGAACCGCCGCGTCGACCTGAAAACGTGTATTCAACAACCACCCGCAAGGCTTGCCAGAACGGCAGGTCGTACGCAAAAAGGCAATAAGCACCGATGCCAGAATTACCCGAAGTCGAAGTCACCCGCCGCGGTATCGCACCTTTCCTCGAAGGCCGCGACATCACCGGCGTGGTCCAGCGCCGCAGCGGTTTGCGCTGGCCTTTTCCTGTTGGTCTTGACATGCTGCTTAAAGGCCAACGTGTGTTGTCGACGGGGCGGCGCGGTAAATATCTCCTGATTCATTTCGCGCACGGCACGCTGATCATTCATCTGGGCATGTCCGGTCACTTGCGGATGCTGCCAGAAGGTTATCCACCCCAAAAACATGATCATTTCGATCTGCTGCTAGGCGCGCAAGTCATGCGGTTTACAGATCCGCGCCGCTTCGGCGCGGTACTCTGGCATGCACAAGCGGAAGGCGATATCGAGTCGCACACCCTGCTGCGCCGTCTGGGCGTTGAGCCGCTGACTTCGGAAAATCTCGCGGTGCTGCTTCACAGGGAGACGCGAAATCGCAGCGCAGCCATCAAACAGGTGCTGCTGGCCGGCGATATCGTCGTCGGCGTCGGCAATATCTACGCGTGTGAAAGTCTTTTCGAAGCCGGTATCCATCCGAACACAGCAGCGCGACGCATTTCGCTCGCGCGTTATGAAAAGCTGGCGGTCGCTATTCGCCGTGTGCTCGCTGCCGCTATTGAACAAGGTGGCAGCACGCTGCGGGACTTCATTGGCGCTGATGGTCAGTCAGGTTATTTTCAGCAGAATTATTTCGTCTACGATCGTGAAAGCGAAGCGTGCCGTCACTGCGATGCGCCAGTGCGCCGTATCGTGCAGGGTCAGCGCTCCACCTTCTATTGCGGACGCTGTCAGCGCTAGAAAATACGACTGTCATGAAACGTATCGTCAAAAAATCTCCCGCGCAAGACACCCGCTTTGCCGATGCGCTGATCGATTGGCAAAAGCAGCACGGCCGCCATCAGTTGCCATGGCAAGGTACGCGCGATGCGTATCGCATCTGGCTCTCCGAGATCATGTTGCAGCAAACGCAGGTCGCTACCGTCATTCCTTATTACGCGCGGTTTCTTGACAGTTTTCCTGATGTCGCCGCGCTGGCTGCGGCATCAACAGAAACTGTAATGGCGCATTGGAGTGGCCTCGGGTATTACACGCGTGCGCGCAATTTGCATCGTTGTGCGCAGCAGGTTGTATCGAATCATGCAGGCAGATTTCCATCAGATCCTGAAACGCTTGCCTCACTACCAGGAATCGGAAAATCTACTGCGGCGGCGATTGCCGCTTTTGCCTATGGCGCGCGAGCGGCCATCCTGGATGGCAATGTGAAGCGGGTGTTCTGTCGCGTGTTTGGTGTCGAAGGATTTCCCGGGCAGGCTGCAGTAGAAAAACACTTGTGGCAGCGCGCAGAGGCAATGCTGCCAGAGCGAGAGATCGAAGCGTACACACAAGGCTTGATGGATCTCGGCGCAACGCTTTGCACGCGCACGCGCCCCGCCTGTGATCGCTGTCCAATGCAATCACGCTGTATCGCCCACGCTTCAGGGCGCACCTCGGAACTGCCTGCGCGCAAACCCAAAAAAGCGATACCGGAAAAGTCCACAGTGATGCTAGTTGTCGTGCATGAGGGCGAGATACTAATGGAACAGCGTCCGCCCGAGGGCATCTGGGGGGGCTTGTTGTCGCTGCCCGAACTCAATCGGCTGTCTTCAGAAAACTCGGATGTCGATCTTGATGAACAGCTTACGCTGGCCCTCTCATCGTTTGGTGACATCGACGAAGTTATGATGCTCAGCAGTTTCGTCCATGGCTTCACGCATTACCGTCTCTCGGTCATGCCTGTGCACGTCACGTTGCGACAGCGCCATGTGATGGCAGCCCAGTCGGATTATCAGTGGCGCGCTCTGGCGCAAATCAGCGAGGCCGCGTTGCCGTCACCGGTACGCAAGCTGCTGGCGACGTTCGTTTGAATTACACGGCTACCTACAGCACGCCGTTCTGCTGTAGATAGGCCTCCACACGCAGGATGCGCTCGCTATCATCGGTGATTTCGAGTAGTGACTGCTTCTCATCATGCGCAATAGGCAGCATTTCGCACCAACGGTTCGCGACCCATCCAGCATGATCAAGCTGGTGTGGTTCAGGAAAGGGATTGACGAAGCTATTGTCAGCTTTCGTATTCGCGCGTTCCAGTAATTCGTCCATCACGATGCGCAGTACGCGACTGCAAACGGCCAGCGCGTTTTCGCTGTGCTCAGCGGGGTTTGTTTCGTCAGAGTGTAGCGGTTCTGTCCGCGCTTCCAGCAACTGATTGTTTTGCAGTCGGGTCTCTAGTATGCGAAAGCGTGCGCCGCCATGAGTTTGCAGCAGCAGGACACCTAGTTCAGGCATGTCCCATTCGACGATATGTGCATGGGTACCGACTGCGTACGGTTCAGCGGCCATGCCGACTTCGGTGCCAGTGCGAATCGCAACGACACCGAAGGGCGATTCGGTTTTCATGCACGCGCGCACCATATCGACATAACGTGTCTCGAATACCCGCAAGGGCAGCACGCCGCCGGGAAACAGCACCGTTTTCAATGGAAAAAGCGGTAACCACGCCGTGTCACTCATCTCGAACTCTCTGTGTGGGGTTACTGACCCAGCTCGCGGTGGCGTACCAGCACGCGCGCCCGATCACTGAAATGTGCGGCTAGTTGTTCCACCATGAACACTGAACGATGCTGACCACCCGTGCAGCCGATCGCAACCGTCAGATAGCTGCGATTGTCGCGCTCGAAAGCAGGCAGCCATTTTTCGACGAAAGACTGAATATCTGTCATCAGGTGCATCGCATCCGGCTGCGCTCGCAAGAAATCGATCACAGGCTGATCGCGGCCTGTCAGCGGACGCAGCTGCTTGTCATAAAACGGATTCGGTACTACGCGCACATCAAAGACCAGATCGGCGTCCAGCGGTACGCCAAATTTGAAAGCAAAAGATTCGAACAGCAGTGACAGCGACTTACCCTGATCCGTCTGCAGTAAATCACGTATCCACTGGCGCAGCTGATTCGCCGACAAGCCCGAGGTGTCGATTTGATGACCAATGCCTTCGACACTCGATAGCATCTCGCGTTCCTGTCGAATGCATTCCATCAGCGTCGGCATGTCCGCCGGCTCACCATTCGGTGCAATACGGTGCGATAGCGGATGGCTGCGGCGGGTTTCGGAGAAGCGATTGATCAGCGACTCGGTTTTGGCGGTCAGAAAAATCACGTCCACATGATGTCCCTGCTCTTTGAGCCATAGCACGTCAGCAGGCAGATCGGTCAGCGATGAGGCACTGCGTGCATCTACCGCAACCGCCAGATTTTGCGCGCCTTCGCTAATGCGCGTGGCGACCAGCGCGCGCAGCAAGGAAGGCGGCAGATTATCAACACAAAAATAACCCGTGTCTTCGAGTGCATTAAGGCCGACGGATTTACCCGAGCCCGAGATACCGGTGAGGAGAACGATGCGCATGGCAACATGATAGCGGCTTCGGCGCCGCAAGGCTTGGAACGAGTTTGTTAGTCGTCAGGCGAGAGAGGCGCTCATTTCGGTGGTTAGTCGCCGCCCATGGCTTGCTGCTGTCGGTCCATGAACTCGGCCAGCGTGTCGATGCCGCGCATTTGCAGAATGGTATTGCGTACAGCAGCTTCGAGCAGTACCGCGATATTGCGGCCGGCTTCCACCGGGATCACGACTTTGCGTATCTGCAGTCCAAGGACTTCCTGTGTTTGCTGATCCAGCGGCAGACGCTCGTAGTTTTCTTCCAGTGTCTTGCGGCGCACCAGATGCACGATGAGTTTCAGGCGCATCTTGCGGCGTACCGCAGTCTCGCCAAAAATGGTTCGGATATCCAGCAGCCCGAGACCGCGTACCTCCAGCAGGTTTTGCAGTAGCGCCGGACAACGACCCTCGATCATGTTCGGCGCAATGCGTGAAAACTCCACGGCATCATCGGCGATCAGGCCGTGGTTACGCGAAATTAATTCCAGACCCAGTTCGCTTTTACCCAGGCCGGATTCACCCGTAATCAGCACACCCACACCAAGTACATCCATGAACACGCCATGCATGGTCACGCGTATCGCCAGCTTTTTCGAAAGATACACGCGCAGGTAATCGATGACCTGTGCCGCTGGCAGCGAAGTGGTGAGCAGTGGAATATTTTTTTCGTCGCAGACACTGATGATCTGCGGGTGGGCGGGGAGTGATTGCGCGATGATGAAAGCGGGCGGTTCCCCAGCGACAAGTTCACGTGTTTGCGCGGTACGGCTGTTATCGGAAATACGCAGCAGGTAATCGACCTCTTGTTGTCCGAACACCTGGATACGACCGGGGTGAATCAGATTCAGGTGACCGACCTGATCGGCTGCCGAGGCGGCGTCGCCGAAGATAAGACGATCCTTGCCGTTTTGCCCTGCCAGCCAGTTCAGTCTCAGTGCTCTGAGGTTGTCCTCATACAGTTGCTCAATCGATAGAGGCGTGGTGAGTGGCATTATCGACTCGCCGAACTCAGGCGATGTTGCGCTCGGCGGGCTGCCAGCTCACCAGTCGATCATGCAAGGATTTGGGGTCAGCATCTTCGTTCATTGCGCTTCTGAAATTTTTGTCGGAAAACATTTCGGCAATTTCCGAGAGAATTTCAAGATGTTGCTGGGTCACATTGTCAGGTATCAGCAGAAAGATCAGCAGCTTGACCGGCTCACCGTCTGGAGATTCGAAAGGAATGGGTTCGGACAGTCGGACAAAAGCGGCCAGTGGGGCCTTCAGGCCACGGATGCGGCCATGTGGCACAGCGACACCCTGTCCGAGGCCCGTAGAGCCCAGCCGCTCGCGCGCAAACAAGTTGTCTGAAACGGTGGAGCGGGCGATCCCGCAGTTGTTTTCGAAAATCAGGCCGGCCTGCTCGAATGCCCGCTTTTTGCTGGAGCATTCCAAGTCGAGGACGACATTGGTTTCCGGGAGAATCTGGCTGAAATGAGTCATGACACGTCGCACTTAAATCAATCGCCCCGAATTATAGGTGACTTCCCGGAGCATCTGGGGTCAGTTTGCCAGCCCTGTCGTCCTTCAGAGGAGAGACGGGTCGCGGAGGACGTTTCGTTCATCTGCGTCCGTCGCGACTTCAGTGTTGAGCATTGCCCGGGCGCCAAATCTATACCTGACGGCGCGCCTTGGCAATCGCTTTTCGTAAAACCGTTGCTTTGCGTGGCAAGCCTGTCATCAGCCCATTGTTGGTGCCTGCCCGGGCGCGCGGCTGGCGCTTCATTGCCTTGCGTTTCGTGCATTGAGTGGCATTTTTGACAGCGAAAAATTACTGCGCCATGGATTGATGTCAATACCGCCGCGTCGGGTGTACCGCGCCAGGACCATCAGCTTGGTGGGCTTACAGGTCGTTAACAAGTCCATGAAAATTCGCTCGACACAATGCTCGTGAAATTCCTGATGCTGGCGAAATCCGATCAGATAAGTTAGCAAAGCCGCCTGGTCCATCGCGGGACCCGTGTAGCGGATCTGTATGCTGGCCCAATCGGGCTGATTCGTGACCGGGCAATTCGACTTGAGCAAGTGCGACACCAGCGTTTCCTGAACGGGCGGGGCGTTGGTATTTACCTTGAGCTGGGCTGGATTCGGTTGATAGTCATTGACCTCAATATCCAGCCGATCGAGCAGCAAACCCTCGAGTTCGCCCATGAGCGTCTGACCGAATGATTCGCTGGTACTGAGCATGACCTGTACTGGCGCGCCGAAGGCTGCAGACAGATCGGTTTGCAGCAATGACTGCACCGCCTCCGGCCCGGCCATGCGCGACTGATTCAGCGAATTCATGTACAGCTTCATCGACTTTGATTCGACGATATGGGGTGAATCAGCCGGCACCTGCACCGTTGCTATCCCCACCTGCGGCTTGCCACGCAGGTTGAGCCAGGACATTTCATAGGCGTTCCAGATATCCATGCCAAAAAACGGCAGTGTGCCAGTCATGCCCAGCGTAGCGCGCTGCTCAGCGCGTGGTATCGGGAACAAGAGCCCGGGATCATAGGCGGCAGGGTAGAAAGATATCTGTCCCAGTGGCGGTTGTGCGGGTGGTTGGTTGTTGCTCATGGATATCTCGGTGTTTGGAATGACGCATGCTGGTCAACAGCACCTCGCCATGGGTCAGGTCTATGGCTTACAAAAACAAGCGATACGCCGGATTTTCGCTTTCATCCCAGTAGCGATAACCCAGTGTGGCAAGAAAATCGCGAAAACGTTTCATCTCAGCTCTGGGCACTTGCAGACCCACCAGCACGCGTCCCACATCGCCCCCCTGATTGCGGTAATGGAAGAGGCTGATATTCCAGTTCGGCGCCAGACTGTCCAGAAAGCGTATCAGCGCGCCCGGCCGTTCCGGAAATTCGAAGCGGTACATCAATTCGTTATTTGCCAGCGCACTCTTACCACCGACCAAATGACGAACGTGCTGTTTGGCGAGTTCATCCTGCGTCAGATCAATCGTCTTGAAACCTTGCTTGCGGAATTGCTTCGATATGCGCTCGGGTTCATCACGGTTTGCGATTTGCAGACCCACGAAGACATGCGCTTCCCGTTCATCGCTAATACGGTAATTGAATTCTGTCACCGCGCGTGGGCCGATGATCTGACAAAAGCGACGGAAGCTGCCAAGTTCCTCCGGAATCGTCACGGCAAATACGGCTTCCTTCGCCTCGCCAACTTGAGCGCGTTCAGCAACAAAACCCAGGCGATCGAAATTCATGTTGGCACCACAGGCGATCGCGACCAGCGTCTCATTGCGCAGAGGCTGTTTATTTTGCTTAAAACGATCGATATAAGCCTTCGCACCCGCAATCGCCAAAGCCCCTGCTGGCTCGAGAATGCTGCGCGTGTCCGTGAACACATCCTTGATCGCAGCGCACACGGCATCGGTATCGACCAGAATCATTTCATCGACATACTCGCGTGCGAGACGAAAGGTTTCTTCACCCACTTGTTTGACTGCCGTGCCATCAGAAAACAAACCCACATCCTGCAGCAGCACACGACGACCTGAATCGATTGAGCGCGTCATTGCATCCGAATCCGAGGTTTGCACGCCAATCACCTTCACCTCCGGCCGCACTGCCTTGATATAGGCCGCCACGCCGCTGATCAGGCCGCCACCACCGACGGCCACAAACACCGCATGAATTGGCCCCGGATGTTGACGTAGTATTTCCATACCTATCGTGCCCTGACCGGCAATGACATCCGGATCATCGAAAGGATGAACGAAACACAGCTTGTGTTTTTTTTCTAGTATCAATGCATGCTGATGAGCATCCGAATACGAATCACCATGCAATACCACTTCACCACCCCGCGCGCGCACGGCATCGATTTTGACAGCCGGTGTCGTGGTTGGCATCACAATCACCGCGCGACAACCCAGCGTACTGGCGGAGAGCGCCACGCCTTGCGCATGATTGCCTGCAGAAGCACAAATTACGCCGCGCTTGAGTTGCGCTGGAGGTAGATGCGCCATCTTGTTGTAAGCGCCACGCAGCTTGAAGCTGAACACGCTTTGCATGTCCTCGCGCTTGAAATAAATCCGATTACCTGTGCGTTGTGACAGATTGGGCGCCAGTTCCAGCGGTGTTTCTATCGCCAGATCATAGACGCGGGAGGTAAGAATTTTTTTTAGGTAATCAATTCGCATGATGGGCTCATTATAATGGAGCCCCTTTCTCTAAGAGCGCAGAATGAACGCAGTCATCGATCCCTTGTTGGCAGCGCTCGCGGTACCCTCGCTCAGTTTGCCAGCACTATTCATCATCAGCCTGCTATCGGCAACGTTGTTGCCTATGGGCTCCGAACCTGCGTTGTTTGCGGTAGTCAAAGTGACCCCCAGCTTGTTCTGGCCTGCGCTGATAGTGGCCACCTTGGGCAACACCATCGGCGGTGCCATTAGCTACGGGATGGGTTACGGCGCAAAAAATGTCTTGGCGAAAGAAGCAGAATCTCGATGGTTTGGCTGGATGCAGCGTTTCGGACCCAAGACATTGCTGCTGTCCTGGCTACCCGTGGTGGGTGATCCTTTGTGCACGTTGGCGGGCTGGCTGAAAATGCCGTTCTGGCAGAGTCTGATTTATATGGCGATCGGCAAATTTCTGCGTTATCTGACAGCGACTGCGCTACTGATGCTGGTACCGGATGGTGTCTGGCATCGCATACTGCCGTGGTTTTAAGAGGCTTGGATAAAAAGCCGGTAGCGTTGTTTCAGCCCTTCGGGACGTGCGCCGACTTGCAAGCCAGTACCGTTACGCGCGTGAACCGCATACGGTCTGAAACCCTCGCTCCCCTTGCAGGGCGAGTACTGCCTTGTATGCCAGTACCGTTTCGCGGGCATGCAGCATGAAACCCCCGCTACCCTTGCAGGGCGCGCACTGGCTTGCAAGCCAGTACTGTTTCGCGGGCATGCAGCATGCAGCATGAAACCCCCGCTACACCCCCCCACTCAGCGCTGGAACGACGGTCGTTGTTGTGGCGACCCTAAAACCCCCACCGTCATCCCAGCGAAAGCTGGGATCCAGCGTCTTTCGTAGTGCACCAGCCGACTTCAATAAATAAAAATACGAATCGACGTAAGCTCAAATGCCAAACGGCACTAAAAAGCCACAGTCTTTCGAGGGCTTACACCGGTCATTGTGCATCGCGGTAGGCTAGAATGCGTTTTTAGCATCAGCTCTGCTGTTTCCTCAGATGAACGCCCCCGCAAACATGCAAGTTTTGCTCTCCGACGCCCCGGAAAATAACGCACCGGCACGTCTGCGTGAAATACCCTACAACTACACTTCTTTCTCCGATCGCGAAATCGTCATTCGGCTTTTGGGCGAGAACGCATGGACACTGCTTGCCGAACTGCGCAGCGCGCGTCAGACCGGACGCTCAGCGCGAATGCTCTATGAAGTATTGGGCGATATCTGGGTCGTTCGCCGCAATCCTTATCTGCAGGATGATCTGCTCGACAATCCCAAGCGTCGCGATGCACTGGTCGAAGCGCTTTACCATCGGCTCGGTGAAATCGATCGTCGACGCATGGCCGACACTGAAGAGCCGGACAGTGCCGCTGCGCAGATCCGCAGTACGCATGTCGCCACGCTGTTGCAGCTGGCCAAAGATGCTGTTCGTGATTTTGCTGCCGAGTTTCGTCAGACCGAAGTATTACGTCGTCGCGCTCTGCGAGAATTGGGTCGCTACACTGAAAAAGACAATATTCGTTTTGATGGGCTCTCGCGCGTATCCCATGTGACGGATGCAACCGACTGGCGTATCGAGTATCCCTTCGTTGTTCTCACCCCCGATAGCGAAGAAGAAATCGCTGGCCTCGTTAAAGCCTGCATCGAACTGAGTCTCACCATTATCCCGCGCGGCGGCGGCACAGGTTACACCGGCGGCGCCATACCGCTGACACCCATGTCGGCCGTGATCAACACCGAAAAACTTGAAGCGCTGGGTGATGTCATCATCGAGCAGCTGCCCGGTGCAGCGCGTGAATGCGCCACTATTTTTTCCGGCGCCGGCGTGGTCACCCGACGTGTGTCAGACGCAGCAGAAAAAGCTGGCTATGTTTTTGCCGTTGATCCCACCTCGGCCGATGCCTCCTGCATCGGTGGCAATGTCGCGATGAATGCCGGTGGTAAAAAAGCCGTGCTGTGGGGCACCGCGCTCGACAATCTTGCGAGCTGGCGCATGGTGGATCCGAATGGTGACTGGCTCGAGGTCACGCGTCTGGATCACAATCTCGGCAAGATTCACGACGTTGCGCTGGCGCGGTTCCGACTCGAGTGGACGCATCCGGCTGAACGCGGACGCGCACCGAAGCAAAAAGCCCCTTTCAAGACCGAGATACTGGAAATTGATGGTCGCAAGTTTCGTAAAGAAGGTTTGGGCAAGGATGTCACCGATAAATTTCTCGCTGGATTGCCGGGCGTGCAAAAAGAAGGCTGCGATGGGCTCATAACCTCTGCGCGCTGGATACTGCACAAGATGCCCAAAGCCACGCGCACCGTCTGCCTCGAATTTTTCGGACAGGCGCGTGATGCGATTCCTTCGATCGTTGAGATCAAGGCCTATCTTGATGCCGAAACTAAAAAAGGTGGCGCGATACTCGCGGGCCTCGAGCATCTCGATGAACGCTATCTGCGTGCCGTTGGATACGCCACCAAATCCAAACGTGGCGTGCTGCCCAAAATGGCCCTGTTCGGCGATATCGTCGGCGATGACGAAGAAGCCGTAGCCCGCGCCACCTCCGAAGTCGTTCGCATTGCTAACACCCGCGTCGGTGAAGGTTTCGTTGCAGTCAGCCCCGAGGCGCGTAAAAAATTCTGGCTCGATCGCGCACGTACTGCCGCCATCGCACGCCATACCAATGCATTCAAGATCAACGAAGACGTCGTTATTCCGCTTGATCGTATGGGCGAGTACACCGACGGTATCGAGCGCATCAATATTCGTTTGTCCATGGCCAACAAGCTCAAGCTGGTGGCTGAGTTGTCCTCTTATTTTGCGCGCGGTCACTTAAAGCTGGGCAAGAGCGAAGATGATGAAGGCCTCGAAATACCACCGGCCGAATTACTTGAAGATCGTGTCGCACAGGCCCTCAGTTTGCTTGAGTCGGTCCATGCACGCTGGTCTTGGCTGCTGTCGCACCTCGATATCAGCATCGACAGCGCGCGCAAAGAGCTAACAGACTTGGGACTCGCCCAGCGACTCTCCGAGATCGACGCAGCGGCTTTGCAGTCCGACGTACGGTCCGATTTGCGCGTATTCGATGTACTCCAGGATCGTAGCATTCGCATTTCATGGAAAGCCGAAGTGCGCGCGCAGCTACGCCAGATTTTCAGTGGCGCGGCCTTCAAGCCGGTGCTGGATGAATGCAGCGCTATACACAAGCGCGTTTTGCGCGGTCGCGTGTTCGTCGCACTGCACATGCACGCAGGCGATGGCAATGTGCACACCAATATTCCCGTGAACTCCGATGACTACGACATGCTGCAAACCGCGCATGCCGCGGTCGTCGAGATCATGGCGCTAGCCAGATCATTGAATGGCGTCATCTCTGGTGAGCATGGTATCGGCATCACTAAGCTCGAATTTTTGACTGAGGCCGAGATCGGTGAATTTCGCGATTACAAACAACGCATCGATCCGGAAGGGCGCTTCAACAAAGGCAAACTGTTGAACTCGCCTGACCTGCATGCCGACCTGCGCAACGCCTACACGCCGTCCTTTGGCCTGATGGGACATGAATCGCTGATCATGCAGCAAAGCGACATCGGCGCTATTGCCAATAGCGTCAAAGACTGTCTGCGTTGCGGCAAATGCAAACCAGTCTGTGCCACGCATGTGCCGCGCGCGAATTTGCTTTACTCGCCGCGCAACAAGATCCTCGCGACGTCTCTGCTGGTTGAAGCCTTCCTGTACGAAGAGCAAACCCGACGTGGCGTATCGATCCGTCACTGGGAAGAATTCGAGGACGTTGCCGACCACTGCACTGTCTGTCACAAATGCTTGACGCCGTGCCCGGTTGATATTGATTTCGGCGATGTCTCCATGAACATGCGCAATCTGCTGCGCAAGATGGATAAGAAGTCCTTCAATCCCGGCACTTCAGCGTCGATGTTTTTCCTTAATGCGACTGATCCGGCCACCATCAACGCCACCCGTCAGATCATGATCGGCTGGGGTTACAAGGCGCAGCGCTTTGCCCATGACGTGCTGAAAAAAATTGCGAAAAAGCAAACCAAGGCACCACCGTCCACGCATGGCAAGCCACCCGTGCGCGAGCAGGTGATTCATTTCATAAACAAGAAAATGCCTGGCAATCTGCCCAAGAAAGC
>JAIXYM010000055.1 GCA_027490255.1 Oxalobacteraceae bacterium
GTTTGGCCAGGTACCAGAAGGAAGAGAGTTTCCCATTATGGAGAAGCTTCTTCAAATGAACTGCGCATTAGCTGAGCTGGATGGGTCAACGTTTTGTATCGAGGCAGAGTCAGGTGATTTGATTTATACCCTGGCGAAAAGTATGGACGGCCTTGATGGGAAAACGCTGCTGTACAAAATGACAGAAATTGTGTGGCATGGGCGTCGTTGGATGGAAACCCGGTTTCTCAACGAAAAAGATACGCGTGCAAATGACGCTTTTGGCGCCGTTGCAATGGCTTAGATTAATTTATTGAAAGAAAAAAATGGGACCCTCATCAGCATCATCACCATCCACCGGATCAGTGCAATCCAACCAAGCAGCGCCAAACACCACAGCAGCGCAAAACACACAAACAGGGGCAGCACAACAAACTGCAGCAACAATACGCACGAAACCTCCCTCGCAGTCATTTGACGATATAAAGACTGACTGGAACCAAGCTCATGAAAGTCTTAGTAAAAGCTTTCAAGAATTAACTGCAATCTTTGCAGAAATAAATTTCTTATTAAAGGAGCTTCAAGATGACTTAGGTGCATTGGGGAAAAACAATGGATTGGCTGAGTGTATTGAGGCCGGAAAAGACTGCATGAACGGTATGAGTGCTTTGAATGGCGGAGTTTCTAAATTTAATATTAATTTTCAGCGGTTGAAGTCTAATGATTTCAACAATCTTTCTCCGAATGGGATAAAAAAACTAGCTAACCTTGAAAGAAAGATTGTTGATGCCACAACGGTTTTAAACGGAATTAAGGTTGGTGGTGTATTACCGGCGAATGTGCGAAATACGCAGTCGGCGCCACAAGACCAACAAGTAGTGCCGCCACGAACACAGAGACAAAGATCGCCACGAACAGCGCAACTGCCGCGACAAGCAGTTATAACCCCAGCTACAACCGCAGCCATAACCGCAGCTACAACCACAACGCCAACCACAACCACAACCACAACGCCAACCACAGCCACAGCCACAGCCACAGCCACGACCACAACACCAACCACCACAACACCAACCACCACAACACCAACCACCACAACACCAACCACCACAACACCAACCACCACAACGCCAACCACAACGCCAACCACAACGCCAACCACAACCACAACGCCAGCCACAACGCAAACCATAACCACAACGCCAAACACAACCACAACCACAACCCTAGCCACCACAAAGATACCAGCTGCGAAAAAATTGAGAAACAATTTTGACGATAACTTTACTAAAATTTTTGGAGCAAAGAAATTCTACAAAAAAAGTAAGGAAGCAGAGAAAGACAGTGCAGAAATTAGCGAAGATAGTGGCAATAACTCGCGGTCAAGAACGCAGAAACCAAAAAGTGCACGACTTGATGAAAATCGCGAAGCGACAACAAAAAAAACCACAACCACAACCCTAGCTAAAACACAGACATCAGTTGCGCCAAAACAGAAAAACAATTTTTTAGAAGATTTAACAAAAATTTTTAGACAAACGAAACCGAACGAAAAAAGTAAGAAAGCAGAAAAAAACAGTGAAGAAAGTAGCGGCAATAAAAATCTCGTAGAGGAAACGCTAATAACAACCCCACAGCCACAACTTCAACCACAACCACAACCAAAGCCGCGGACAAAGGTGACGCGACAAAGTCCACCACAGCAGCGCGTGGTTACAACTCGCCCAAAAAATCAACAGCCAGCGCAACAAACATTGACTCAAGCTGCAAAACCACAACCGCAGCCACAGCCGCAACCGCCAGTAATTAAATCACCAGTTGATTTTGAAAATCTTTATATTAGTCCTTTTGCAGAAACTCAAGTGCCTGCGCAAAAAGAAACACATTTATCCGATCAGTTAGACATAGTACAAGCGCAGCAACAAGATCAGCAAGTATTAGAACAAGATCTGGTTCGAGTGGAAAAAATGGTAAGGGATGGGGAATTGGTGTCAGAACTGGCAGCAGGAGTAGAAGTTGGTTCTTTAGATATCTTTGATAGTCCATTTGCAGACCCTGTGTCGACCGTTGGAAATATAGGTATCAATCAATTGATCGATCCTCCAGCATCAGACGGAGAGCCTAATTAACTTGATTCTGCTTCGGTAGGTTTTAGCGGCTGATCATATGAGAATTTTTTAGAGAAAGAAAAGCCTGCTCCATTGCATTCAGTACAAATGATCTTTCAGGAATTCTCACTGAAATGCAAAGCTCATGATCATTAATAGCCGTTTGTATCGGCCATTCGGACGAGTTACGAAAATCGTTTAGTTTAAGTAGCTCAGTCAGCATTGCTGACGTTGGATAAAACATAGTTTCCGATCGAGATAGCACGACTTCCGGAACGGGGAGGTGCGCGAGGTGAGCGATTCGTAAGCGTGCCTCATTTGGTAAGTCCAGATCGAGTATGCCGCGTTCGTTGAGCATCAGCTCGGGTAGGCCAATGCTGATGCCGAAGTCTCGGATGGTGTCGTTTACCCAGGTCATGGTGTTGGATTTTCCTCTTCGGATTCTTCGCGCGCAATGATGATGTCTAGCGCTTTTTGTACAGCATCCATAATGGCGCTGCGGGACGATTCATCGCTGTAGACCTTGAAGGGTAACTCGCGCAGTAGCTGCTTTAACCCTGTCAAAAAATAGATCATGGCCGGACCGTCAGGTATGCCGAGGTCGCGTCCCATTCTTTCGAACTGCGTCGGTGCGACCCAGCTACCAGCGACGGCTTTGAGTAGCGCCAGTAGCAGCTGCTGCTCATCGATCTCAAGTATCGTCTGTTTAGACGCTTCCATAGAGTCGCCGTAATCCACTGATTAATTGGGTCGTCATGTCCATCAATGTGGTGGATATATGCATATGCGATAAGTCGCTTAATAGCATTTCTAGTTTTGTCTTATCGGTCGAACGTGGCTCTGCATTCAAGTCATCTGCCAAAGCTTGTTTCATGAGCGGCAGCACATTGCGTAATTCGTCAGGTTTGTAGCGCTTGAGTAGCGTGGTCAGTGCATTGCTGAATCCGCTGCTATCCAGCACCAAATCGTTATAGCCCTCGATGAACGTCTCGGCATGGCCACTTTCACGCGCTGATCCTAATGCATTGATGCTGGCATGGATCCTGGAGCCGTGTGATCTTTCTCTTTCTTTGATTTCATCTTCGACACGTTCAAGCAGCGCTTCCTTGTCTTGCCTGCTCAGTTCGGGAAGATTTTGTGCATCGCGCAGTTTTTGTTTCAGCTGATCGGGATTGAAGCGCAGGGTTTTCATCAGTTGATACAAACCCTCGTTATTTTCGGGCATGCCTCCAACTTCAGCGAGGACCTCCCCCATTTTTTCGCTGTCTTCGCCAACTTCTTGAAGCTTCTTGGCTAGATCGTCGAAATTGGAGATCCGGTCCTTCATCGGCGTCAGCAGCGCGACAAAATCACTGTCATTACCCCGCAGCGCGGCGGCTAGCTTTTGAAGGGCAAGATAATCCCGCATCATCTCGCCCGTGCCATTACCGGGTTGCGGCTTGGGTCCATCACCGGACAAATGGTTCAGGTAGGAATTTGCGAGTTTGCTGGTACGGGCATTGCTGCCAACGGCATCCGTGTAGTCGCCGATGGCGCTGGTCGAGAAACCAGTCGATTTTTGTTCAAGAGCAATTGTTAGCTGGCTGAGCTGTTTGCTAACGGTGGGTGCGGTAATGCCAACGGATCTTGCCAGCCGCTCGGTCTGCAGTTTGTCATCAA
>JAIXYM010000152.1 GCA_027490255.1 Oxalobacteraceae bacterium
CACCGAGCGCGTACTGATTCCTAAAGTCTATCTGCTACCGCGCGCGGGAGATCTACAGGCGAGTGGCACACTGATCAGTGGCGAGCGCGTTGATCTTCTCGTCACAGATACGCTAAATAACTCAGGGATGATTATTGGGCGCAGCGCCGTTGGAATCGATACGGGCACTCTTAATAATGACGGTGGCGACATCGCTGGCACTCGAGTGGCCATCACCGCCATTGACGATATCAACAATCAAGGTGGCAGCATTCGCACAGACAGCGACCTGACACTCGTCGCTGGTCGCGATGTGAATCTGACTAGCACCACACAAAGCAGCCGTCGTACTGACCTCAATCATAAAACTTCCAGTACAGCGACACGCACGAACCTCGATCGCAAGGCCTCACTGCAAGTCAGCGGCGATGGCAATCTGGTCGTCTACGCAGGCCGAGACCTGACACTGGCCGGCGCCCAGGTCAGTCATACCGGTAACGGTAAAACCCAGTTGATTGCAGAGCGCGATCTGCAACTGACGACGATTGAAACCCAGTCCAGCACGGCCAGTCAGTCGCGCCGCAACAGCGCGAACTTTTTGCGTGAATCAGAGCAAAGCGAGGTAGGCACACAGATTAATACGCGAGGCGACATTGCACTGGTAGCCGGTCAAGATATCCGTGCACGTGCGGCCACCATCAGCAGCAAAGAAGGACAGATCGATATTGCTGCCGGTCGCGACCTACAGACTGAGGCAGGTGAACACAAAAAAGAATTCGCTCAAGGATCGCAATACAAGCACAGCAGCGTCACTGGATCAAAAACTATCACGCAGCGTTTTGAAGCAGACAGCAGCAATGCGATTGAAACCCTGGTCAGTGGTGACAGAGTGAGCATCAGCACTGGTGAAGACCTCAACATCAAAGGCACTACTGTCGTCTCTGATAGCGATACTCGATTGGTCGCCGGCAGCGATATCAGCGTCAGCTCGGATACCAATACTGCACGCACGTCCTCATATGAACAGGCACGAAAATCCGGTGTCTTTTCTGGTCCGGGTGCAAGCATCTCAATCGGTTCGCAGCGCACAGAAAACACCCAAGAAATCAGCAGCACCACACAACAGGCCAGTGTCATCGGTTCGATGCAAGGTGATGTGACGGTTATTGCAGGTGGCAATTATCGACAAGAAGCCAGTCAGCTGCTTTCACCCTCTGGCTCGGTGTTCGTTGAAGCGAATCAGATCGATGTTATCGCCGGCCTGAATTCTCAAGATGCCGCAAACAGCGCGACGTTCCAACAATCAGGCATCACCATCGCTGTCAGCAACCCTATCGTTAATGCCGCTCAGACGCTGGATCAACTACATCAGGCAAGTAGCAACACGAAAGACGACCGCGCCCGGCTGATGGCGGCTACCGCTGCCGGGTTGACGGTGGCAAGTACGGTCAGCGAGATAAAGAAAGATCCGGCTAAAGCGACTGAGGTCACCGTCAGTATCACGGCGGGTAGCAGCAAAAGCGAATCTCGAAGCGAGCAACACCTGCGCCTCGCAGCACCTTCCGTCATTGCCGGCGCCGGCAACGTCGAGCTGCGAGCGCGCGGTGATGAAAACGCAGGGCTCAGCATCATCGGCAGCCAGATCAGCGCCGGCAACAACGTGCAGCTGCACAGCGGCAGTGACATCAACTTGACTGCACAAGCCAATACCGCAAAGCAATCCAGTACCAACAAAAGTGGCAGCAATTCGATTGGTGTTGCCGCCTCACTAAACAAAGGCGGTCCAGGTATCGGCGTGGCAGTCGCTGCCAGCCGTGGCCGTGGCAGCGCTGATGGCGATGACCTCAGCTGGACCAATACGCGCATCCAGGCTGGAAATAAAGCCGATATCAATGCGCAGGATGACATCCAACTCAAAGGCGCGGTCGTAGAAGCTGATCGGATCATCGTAAGAACCGACGGCGATCTACATATAGAAAGTCTGCAGGACACCAGCCGCTACAACAGCAAACAACAGAACGTCAGTGTTAACGCCGTCATACCGATCACTGGGGCGCCCTCTGCGCAACTGAACGCCGGCAAACAGAAAGTTGAGAGCAATTATCAGAGCGTCATAGAGTCTTCTGGACTGCGCGCAGGTGATAGCGGATTTGATGTCAGGGTCGGTAAAGACGCAACGCTGACCGGCGGTGTCATCACCAGCACCGATGCCGCGCATGACGCACAAAAAAATCATTTCAGTAGTAACACGCTTACCACGCGTGACATCAACAACCAAGCAAGCTACTCAGCCAGCGCAACAAATGTTGGTATCGGTCTCACGCCATTTAGTGACGGCAAATTTAATCCCAAAGGTAACAGCGCAGGTCATGCGGAAGAAAGCGGCAGCAATTCGAGCCTGACCCGCGCCTCGATCACAGGCGTTGCGGGCGACACGGATGCACGTACTGGCGACAGTGAAGCAGCGCTAGAACGCATATTTGATGCCGACCGAGTTGAGCGCGAGGTCGGTGCCAATGCGCTCATCATGCAGCTGTTCGGACAGCAGGCCAGTAAAGCGATCGGTGACTACGCGAGCAGCAAGATGGCACAAGCGGCGGACCTGCGTACGCAATCAGACAAGGCCGATAGCAGCGAGGTTCGCGACAATCTCATCAGACAAGCTGAGCTACTCGAAAGCCAGTGGGGCGACAGTGGCACAGCCCGTTTACTTGCCCACACCCTGGTCGGTGGACTGACAGGTAACGTCGAAGGCGCATTGGGTGCAGCGGCTGGCACGCTCACTGCAGCCCACCTAGGTCAAGCCCTTCGGGACGCCGGTATTGATGGTGCACTTGCTGATGGCCTGACCGCCATCGCCAGCAGCGCAGCCGGTGCCATCGTCGGTAATACCTCAGGTGCAGCCGCTGCCTTCAATGAGGTCAGCAACAACTATCTTTCGCATCCCGAAGCAAGGCGCTATGCAGCACTAAGAGATCAAAAGCTTCTCGGTCGCTGCGATGCGACCTGTGAAAGTGAAGTCAAGTCACTCATCAGCATCGACAAGCAACGCGATCGTGAGTTGAATGCCTGTAACGATGTAGATACACCTACCTGCAACGCAATACGCCAGCAAGTCCGCTTCGCCGCCGCCGAGTACATACGTACCAGCCGTATCTCCATGGAATCAATGGAGTACGACCTACAAAGAAGCCACACACAAAATCTTGCGCAAGACGCCATGGATGGCGTCCGCCTGAACAGCGTCCTTGGCTATGGCGAAGCCGTAGTCGACGGCGTGGCCGATCTTGCCAAAGGCGTATGGATAGGCCTTAAAGCGATTACAGGTGACAGTGAAGCACGGCAGCAAGTTCGCGATGGAACAAAATCAGGCTTCGAGTACATCAGCAATCCGGATAATCTGCCGTACCTGCTGGGTATGCTCACGCCCGAGCAAACCGAAGAACTCGCCACCGCGTATGAAAAAGGTGACGGCAAAACGGTTGGACGCATACTGGGCGAGCAGTTTGCCAGCCTGCCCATCGGTAGTGGTGGACTCGGTACGATTAAAGTTGTTGGAAAAGGGGTTGACGCCGCCAGCAATGCTGGCAAGCTAGCAGGAAAAACACCGACACATCCGGAATTCATCGAACATGTGATCGGCGGTGACTTCAACGCCAGATCAAGAAAGGTAACCGGCGGGCACTCTTTGCTCAATGG
>JAIXYM010000081.1 GCA_027490255.1 Oxalobacteraceae bacterium
AAAACCACCACCGCGCGCGGCGCGAAAAAACCCAAGACATAAATGGTTCAGTCCCTCAGTCAAGACCAGTGCAGCGATCATGAAAACAGGTACCCGGTGCTAGCTGGCCTGGTTTGATCGAAGTGCTTATCTGCGCGCCAGTTGTTTCAAGCCGCGCATGACGGAACCCAGCAACGGCAGTTTTTCATAGAGCTCTTCTGCGGCGTCCCAGTAATCGCGATGGAAGTTTGCCTTGCCGTCGGAGCCGAAGCGAAGATGCGTGGCGCCTCGTATGCATTGCTCTGCCGCCGAAAAGCGCTTCATGCGAAACAGAAAATCCCAAGTCAGAAATGCCTGATCGCCTTGCAGTACGTGACTCGTGACGACAAAACGCGGACTATCGACCTGTTCGAACATGTGCGAAAAAATACGCACAACTTCAGATAGCCCATGCACTTCATTGAAGGGATCTTTGAAAAACACATCCTCGGTATAAACCTTGGCTAACTGGTCGATCTTGCCCGCCTCAATCGTTTCAAAAAACAGGATAAGTTTTTTCAGGGCGTCTTCGTGGTTCATAGACCAGTCACTTTATGAATCAGTGAGAAATACCAGCGATAGGGTAGTAGCCTTGCCATCCTCAGCCAGTTCGTAAAGCCTTTGGGGAAGTGAATATGGAAGACTCCTTTTTCCATACCTCTGACAATTTCTTGTGCTGCCTGTCCAGCACTGATCAGGCCCGGCATGACAAAGTCATTGTTTGCAGTCGCCGGTGTAGCAACGAAACCCGGATTGATCATATACACCGCATGCCCGCGCGGATGCAGATCAAAGTACAGTGATTCGCATAGATTGATCAGGGCCGCCTTGGTCGGGCCATACACCAACGCCTTGGGTAAACCCGAATAGCCAGCGACCGACGACACGATGCCGATTCCGCCACCGTTTTTCTGATCGAGCAAAATCGGCAGCATCGCATCAATGCAGTGAAATACGCCGCGAAGATTGACGTCCAGGAGTTGATTCACGACCCCCATATCAAAGGTATCGACACGCATTTCATTGTAGGCGCCGGCCACAATTAGCATCAGATCCAGTCCACCCCATTGGGCGAGCAGCTGATCGCGCGCGGCCATGACCTGCGCATGCTCTGTCACATCCAGTGGTAGTACCAGCGCTTGTGGATGTTTGTCCGCTATTTGTTGCAGTGTGTCCGCTTTGCGTGCCGAGATCGCGACGTGTGCGCCTTTCTCGAGCAGCAGCTTGGCCGTCTCCGCACCGATGCCGGTCGATGCACCAATGATCCACACTCGCGCGCCGCGCCAGTCTCGGATGCGCCGATTCATGCCGCGCTCTGCCGTTTCATACAGCATCGTCGGCGCCTCGAGCACCCGCCTTGCGTGCGGAGCTTGGATCATCACTGAGGCCTTTTTCGAAATGACAGCGTGACTTCACCCAGCCGTATGCCGAACTTGCTCATGACCGCGCGGTTGAGCATCACGTTCTCGTCCATCTGGTACATCCAGTCATCGAAATTAACGTGATAAACCTTGCCATCCACAGGGAGCGCCAGCACATACTTCCAGTTGAGTGTATTGCCACCGACCGTGCCATCGGCCTCACCGATCACATCACCTGCGGTGCCGATATAGCGGTTCTCGCCCACTTTCTTGAGCGTCCATACGCGTTTTTGCGTGGTGCCATCCGAGTAGGTGAAATCTTCATCCAGTGTGCCCGTGTCGCCATCCCAAGTGCAATGCATCACCACAGTGAAGCGCTTGATGACTTTGCCAGAGCGATCCTGAAACATGCCCCACGCATCAACGGTGCCGTTGAAATAGGTTTTCAGGTCGAGCACCGGTTGCTCAGCAGCGTAATCAGCGGGTGTCATTGTTGCTCCGCAGCCAGCCACTGAGATTACCAGCGCAAGGCTGATTGATCGTATCCATGCATTCACAGTCCATCTCCATAGTTTTCATTGTGCTGTTGTCCCGCGTTTTATTTCACATCTCAGCTTCATACTTGCTTCAACGGTGAGCGCCACAACAGCAAGCCCGCACACACCTTCAGTCCACACGGTAGTAACGCATACCCGATCACCAGTGCGCGTAATCCTTCTTCACTTGAATGACCGGGCGCATAACCAAGCCAGTCCAACAAGGGCAGTGAGATCCCTGCAGCCAGCGCCAAGTTGAGCTTAGTCATCCAACTCCAAAGCCCGAAATACGCGCCTTCGCGTTGGCCGCTATGTCCTGCCGCGCCGATCACGCCGGCCAGCAAGGCTGGCGGTAGCGCTAGATCGGCACCCAGCGCTGCGCCAGAAAGCACACAAATCACGGCAAACGACGCCAGCGCGCCACTTTCAAGCTGTGCAGTCCACACGAAAGCACTCACGGCAAGCAGCATGCCTATCAGCCAAGCACTGGCTTCACCGACACGTGAGGCCAGCTTCGCCCATGCGGGCAATGCCAGTGCGGCGGCAAAGAAATACAGCACCAGAAACAAGCCGGCATATTCCGGTAGCTGCAGTCCATCTGATGCAAAAAACATGAACAGCGTGGCGGGTATCGCAGCCGCAATCCCATTGACGGCGAACACGGCAAGGAGCCAGCGAAACTGTCGGTCACGCAGGGGCAGCAGGACCGAGTGTGCCGGCGCATCCTCTGCCGTGCGCATCAATGCGCGCGGCGCAAAGCGCAGCAGCACAAAAGCCGTGACCGCCAGCAGTACGATAAAAACGACGGTCAAGCCACCCATGCCGATCATCATCGGTAGTGCTGCCGCCATCACCACACCCACCAGTGCGCAAGCTTCACGCGTTGCCGTCAATCGTGCGCGTTCGCCGCGCTGCTGTGTGAGGCTCGCACCCCAGCTGTTATGTGCAATCGTCGCCATGCTGAAGCCAACGTAAACCACCAGCAAGCTCAAACCGAACCACAGATACAGTTGATCCGTCGACATCATCGGCGGATGAAACAGCGCCAGATAACCGGCGCTCAGCGGCACCAATGACATCAGCACAAAGCCGGCATGACCCCGCGTTAGCGCCGCTCTGTCCATCCAGCCACCCAGCGCAGGATCGATGAATGCGTCAAACAATCGTGCTGCCAGCAACAGGCTGCCGACGGCGGTCAGCGATAACCCAAGCGTGCCCGCATACAACTGCGGCACCATCACATACACAGGCAGCGCCAGCAGCGAGAGTGGCAGCCCGAACAAGCCGTAGGCAAGCAAATCCCTGAAGGAGAATGTCATTCGGAATTTCTCTGCCTAATCAACGTAGCATCCAGTCATTTCGTGCCCAGCAAAAGCTGCCGCAATTTTGGTGCAGAGGTTTTAGGATGTAACCAAATACCAAAAAATGCGGGACCGAATTCAGGATCATTAACCTCGCCGATCAGTTTGCCATCCAAGAAAAAGCGTGATGGTTGTTCTGGGATGAAAATGCCGGTTAACTTATGGCCTTCGGCCACATTCGGAAATATTTTCTTCATCTCTGCCAGCCATTGATCGTGCTGTGCGTTGGTGCCGAGCCCCAGCTTTTTTATTTCATCCCTGCTAGCGATGGCAATATCTTCGCCATCTAATTTCCGGGTGTACTCGAGCTCAAGGGCAAAACTGCTGGTAGGCCATCCTGTTGCGGTAACTTTTGCTTTGTCACCCCACAGTCGCGCTTTGTAGATACTCAGACCAAACCATCGATACAGACCCTGCCCGACCAGCGTCGTGTCGGGAAGTAATTGCCGCACATAACCGGGTGATGGCTGGCCATGCGCCGCCAGAGGTAGCAGGAATCCGACCAGCACCAGAAGAAAAATTCGTCGGTACATAGCTGTCATCACTGTTTCTGCAGTGTGAACTGATACAGATCGATACTGCCGGCACGGAATCCCGCTTCACAGTAAGACAAGTAAAAGCGCCAGGTTTGAATGAATGCACGATCAAATCCCTGTGCTTCTACTTCGGCCAGTGTGTCCATGAACGCTACATGCCAGAGCTCGAGTGTGCGTGCATAATCAAGACCGAAGGCATGTTCATTAACGACTTTCAGGCCATGGCGCTCGGCATGAGCACGGAAAACCGAAGGTGATGGCAGCATGCCGCCGGGGAAAATATATTGCTGAATGAAGTCAGTGCCTTTGCGATAACGCTCGAATAGCGCATCATCAATCGTAATGGTTTGTATGCAAGCGCGGCCGCCGGTTTTCAGTCGCTGTGCAACGCATTCGAAGTAACTATCCCAATAGGATTCTCCGACCGCCTCGAACATCTCGATCGATGCAATCGCATCAAATTCACCTTCGGCATCACGATAATCCTGTAGCCTCAGTTCGGTCTGTTCGGCCAGTCCGGCAGTCTGCAAGCGTTGTTGCGCGAACTCCAGTTGTTCAGTCGATAGCGTAAGACCCGTGAGGTGTACATTGCGGTTCGCAGCAAGCTCGGCAAAGCCGCCCCAGCCGCAACCAATTTCCAAAATACGGCTACCGGCACTCACTTGCAGCTCTTCATAGATACGTTCGTACTTAGCCTTTTGTGCTTCCTGCAGCGTCGCTTGTGGATTGGCAAACAGCGCGCTCGAATAGGTCATCGACGGATCCAGCCACAGTCGGTAAAAGCGATTGCCGATATCGTAGTGCGCGTGAATATTGCGACGACTGCCGGAACGCGAATTGCGGTTGAAAAGGTGGCGAATACGGTAGACCAGACTGCCCCACCATGTGCCATAAATAGCCGTTTCAAGCGCATTCCGGTTCTTGATGAACAGCATGAGGAGGCGCGTCAGGTCGTCGGTATGCCATTGCTGGCTGATGAAACTCTCGGCAAATCCGATGTCACCCGATTTCATCACCGCGATGCAGGGCTCCCAGCTCTCGAGTGCCAGACTGACAGGCTTACTGTCATCACCGAAATGCAGCACATTGCCGTCTGGGCACTTCAGCCGCAGTGATCCATGCTCGAGTCGACGCAGCATTTGGAGAACGATGCGCGCTTGGGGCGGCAGCGCGGCAGATTGAAGATAGCTGCCGGTAATTTCATTATTGAGGGCGCATGAGGGAGATAGTGGTTTATTCATCGGCTCAATGAAGAAGTAGGTGGCAAAGGTTTGCTGAAGAAGGGGACGCGCTTGATGAAGAGTCGCAGTGCCTGCCAGTGAATGCGGGCAATTACGCCGAAGGTCATCAGCGGATGACGCAGGCAGGCTTCGGTAGCGCTGGCATTGGAGAGTTGTGACAGCACGCCAGAGACGCTGGTGAGTAACAACGGGCCTTCGTTATCGTCATAGTCAATCCGCGCCACGATACGCTCGATATCTCTACCATCAATAGTTTGCGTAGTACGCATAAAGCGGAAACGATAACTACCTTCGACGGCGCAGAAGGGTGATACATGAAATACTTTTTTCGCAGTCAGCGATACGCCCCAGGACATCGCGTCGCCGGTGTCCAGCAAATAGCAATGACGCTCGCCAAAGGTGTTGTTGACCTCGCAGACAATCGCGCGCAATTCACCATTACTTCGGTGGCAGTACCAGAATGAGACTGGATTGAAGACATAGCCCAGCACCCGAGGGAAGGTTTGCAGCCAGATCTCGCCATCGGCATCATCGACCTGCTCGCTTTTGAGTAATTGGTCTATCCACTGCAAAAGAGGTGTTTTGCCATCGCCATGATCGCGATCGTAAAAGGACATCACATTGAATCGATTGCGCGAGCACAAGCGGCTGGGTAGCGCCGCATCACCCAGCGTACGCAGCGGCAGCATCAGTGTGAATACACCGTAGCTGAAGGTGTTTTGCGCGGGACGCAGTCGGGTGTGCCTCACCTGCCCCATACTCAATAACGCCTGCTTGGGTAGATTGTGCATGGCGGTCTCCATCACGCAGCGCGCCGCGTTTGTAACTGCGCTTGTTGTTCGATGGCGCGAGCAACTGACAGGCCAGATTTGAGCCCGTCTTCATGGAAGCCGTAGCCAGTCCACGCGCCCGCGAACCAAGTGTTGCGCTGGCCCTGAATGCCGGGCAGTGCCTGTTGCGCAGCAATAGCGGCGCTGTCAAATACGGGATGCGCATAATCAAAGCGGCCCATCACACTCGCAGGATCTGGTTCGGACAGAGGATTGAGTGACACGATCACCGGGGTCTTGCATGGCAGCGGTTGGAGCATATTCAGCAGGTAATGCACGCACACGCGCGGTTCTTGTGTGCCGGCACTTTCGTAGTTCCACGCGGACCAGGCTTGTTTGCGTTCTGGCAGGCAGCTGGCGTCAGTGTGAAGTACCGCGTGGTTGGGCTGATAGCCCACCGCCGAAAGAATATTTTTCTCTTCAGCGCTAGCATCGCTCAGTAGCGCGAGACTTTGATCGCTGTGGCAGGCAAGCACGACCTGATCGTACATGAGACTGCCCATAGCGGAATCCACTTTCACTTGCCTCTGCGCGCCGAGATCGACACGCGATATGGATTTGACCGGTGTCTTGAGGTATTTGTTCGTGATCTCTTTGAGCAGTTGAACCACGTAATGTCGAGCGCCACCAGTGACGGTGTGCCATTGCGGCCGATTGCTTACCTGAATCAATCCATGGTTCTGGCAGAAGCGCACGAACGTTGCGAGTGGAAAAGCGAGCATCTGCTCGGTAGGACAAGACCAGATGCATCCTGCCATGGGTAGCAGATACCAGTCGCGGAACTCCGTGCTGTACTGGCGTTGAGCAAGAAAATCACCGAGCGGCATGTCATCCATCGCGCGGTCACTTTGTGCCATCTGTGTCGTTTCGCGATTGAAGCGAAGAATGTCTCGGATCATTCGCAGGAAGCGCGGATTAAACAGATTGCGCCTTTGCGCGAACACGGTGTTCAGATTGGCGCCGGCCCATTCAAGCATGCGCGCGCCGGGCTCATCCGAGAGCGGCAGTTTGCAGGAGAAGGACATGTCGCTGGCTGAGGTGTTGACTTTGATGTCATCAAACAGCCTGACCAGATTCGGATAAGTGCGGTGATTAAAAACAAGAAAGCCCGTGTCCACACCAAAGGTTTTGCCGTCGACGGTGATGTCCACGGTGTTTGTGTGACCGCCAAAGTAGTCGCCGGCTTCATATAGCGATACTTCGTGTCCCGAGCGGGCCAGCTGCCACGCTGCTGAAAGTCCGGAGATTCCGGAGCCAACCACTGCGATCTTCATCGTTTTGATATCCCGCATGAATAAAAAAGCTGTGACGCCCATCGGGGAGAATACGGGTTGGGGGAAGATCGCCCCGACATGCCACCAGCATGCGCTGGGAGGCATCACAGCAAAAACCGTTTCGGATGATGCGCATGCGCATCACTAAGAATCTGTCTCGTTAAGTCGCCGGCAGGGCGACAACACCGCAAGCAGCTTAACGCGATAGGTTCTTACTTCGTGGTGAGTGCCTTTTCGATAGCGGCCAGCATTGTTTTGTCACTCGGCCCTGTGGTGCTGCCGTAATGGCTGACCAGCTTGCCTTCGCGATCGATCAGGTATTTGTTGAAATTCCAGCTCGGCGATTTGCCACTGGTCTTGGCCAGCGCCGCAAACAGCGGATGGGCTTCTTTGCCCTTGACAGCAGTTTTCGAAAACATCGGAAACTTCACGCCATATGTGTTGTAGCAAAAGTCGGCAATTTCTTTACTGTTGCCAGGCTCCTGGCTGAAATCATTGGAAGGGAAGCCAAGAATCACCAGTCCTTTGTCTTTGTAATTCGCGTACAGTTTTTCGAGTCCTTCGTATTGCGAGGTAAAACCGCAATAGCTTGCCGTGTTGACGACCAGGGTGACCTTGCCGGCGTACTGGCAAAGATTTTGTGGCGCGTCATCCTGAAGACGGCTGTGCTTGAAGTTCAGCAAGGCGGGGCATTCACTCGCCAAGCTGGCGCGCGGCATGAAGGCCAGTAGTGTCATCAGGCTCAGGAAACTGGCCACGACCCACCACGGTCTCGGTAGTACGCGTGTCTTAAACTGGCTCATTGTGGGAATACCATAAAGTTTTAATTTAAACTGCCGGGTCATTTTAGCGCATTCAAAGAAATCGTGTGACTGTCTGTAAGCTTGTTTTTGATTATTTTCGAAAAAGCAAAAATCTCAGATTTACTTGATATTCAAATAGGCAATAGTTTCCTTATGACAACTTCTCGGTCCCACTTATGCGCCACCTGATCCTAGTTCTGGGCGATCAATTGAGTTTTGCCAGTCCGGCTTTCGAGGATTTCGATCCCGTACAAGATGCCGTGCTGATGATCGAGGCACCCGGCGAGGCAAAGGCGGTTTGGTCGCACAAGGCCCGTATTGCCTTGTTCTTGTCAGCGATGCGGCATTTCGCCAACGGCCTGGCTGCGCGCGGCTGGCCGTTCCACTATGTGCAAATCGATGATCCGGCTGGTGCCGGATTCGATGAACGTTTAAGGCAGGCCTTGCGCCAGCATCGACCTCAGGCTTTGCGGCTGGTCGAGCCCGGTGAGTGGCGAATGTTGCAGCAGATACAAAGTGTGGCTCGTGATGAGAGCGTGGTTATGCATCTGCTGGATGACACGCACTTTCTTTGCAGTCGTGCGGAATTTGCCGACTGGGCGCGGGGCAAGAAAGAGCTGCGCATGGAGTTTTTCTATCGTGTGATGAGAAAAAAATACGGCGTCATGATGGACGGCGCCGAACCGGCCGGCGGTCAGTGGAACTTCGACGCTGAGAACCGCAGCGCCTATCCCAAGCGCACCGGTCCCGGCGTGATCCCGCCGCCGGCCGCTTTTGCGCCCGATGCAGTGACGCTGCAAGTGATCGATTTGGTGGAAAAACTTTTCCCCGAGCACCCCGGTTCGCTTGCGCACTTTGCATGGCCGGTGACCAGAGAGCAGGGGCTTGAGGCGCTCGCGCGCTTTATTGATCAGCGCCTGAGCAAGTTCGGTGATTATCAGGATGCGATGTGGACCGACACACCGCTGGGCTGGCACTCCCTGCTTTCGACGGCGCTCAATCTACACCTGATTGACCCGCGTGAAGTCATCGCGGCGGCAGAGCAGGCCTGGCGCAAGGGTCATGTCTCCATCGAAAGCGCCGAGGGTTTTATACGCCAGATACTCGGCTGGCGCGAGTTCATCCGCGGTGTGTACTGGACCGACATGCCAGCGATGGCCAAGGCAAACCACTATGGGCACGAGCGCGATCTGCCCGACTGGTTCTGGAACGGCCAGACCGGGATGGCTTGCGTACGGGACACCCTGAAGCAAACGCTGGAGCTCGGTTACGCGCATCATATTCAGCGGCTGATGGTGACTGGCAATTTCGCCTTGCTTGCGGGCTTGTCGCCGCAACAGGTCTGCGACTGGTATCTGGCGATTTATGTGGATGCGATTGAATGGGTCGAGCTGCCGAACACTGCGGGCATGGCCTTGCACGCCTGCGGCCCGCGTTTTACCAGTAAGCCCTACGTGGCCAGTGGTGCCTACATTAACCGGCAAAGCAATTATTGTTCGGGCTGCCGCTACGACCCTACGCTGCGCAAAGGGGATGCCGCCTGCCCATTCACGACCTTGTATTGGCATTTCATCGACACGCACGAGGCCACCCTAGCCGTTAACCCAAGGACGGCGCTGATGGCGAAAAATCTCCAAAAGATTGATGCGGCCGAGCGGGAGGCGATACGGATTCGGGCCGGACAAATGCTGGCCGGATTGAACAATCTGTGAATTTTGGCTGCTGTAAACGGAAGCGACGAATCGACTTGGTCATCAATCGAACGGTCATACTTTGTTGGTAGAATCTGAATAGATCATTCATGCAGAAAGCTCAACAAATGCTGTACCCCGAACTTTTCCGCTCCCTTGAGCAAGTCCGTTGGAACATGGAAACCGATATTCCATGGAGTGAGTTCGATCCTTCGCGGCTTTCTGACGAGCAGGCGCAGACCATACGCATGAATGCGATCACCGAGTGGTCTGCCTTGCCCGCGACTGAAATGTTCTTGCGCGATAACCGTAATGACAGCGATTTTTCTGCCTTCATGTCTGTCTGGTTTTTCGAAGAGCAAAAGCATTCACTGGTGTTGATGGAATATCTGCGCCGTTTCCGCCCCGAATTGGTACCGACCGAAGCGGAACTGCACAACGTACGCTTCGAATTCGATCCTGCGCCACCGCTGGAAACCTTGATGCTGCATTTTTGCGGCGAGATACGACTCAATCATTGGTACCGCTGTGCGGCTGACTGGCACACCGAGCCAGTGATAAAGCAAATCTACAAGATCATCAGTCAAGATGAAGCACGCCATGGCGGCGCCTACTTGCGCTATATGAAAAAAGCGCTGTCAGAGGTTGGGGATAATGCGCGCGTCGCCTTCGCAAAAATTGGCGTGTTGATGGCTTCAGCTCGCCGCACCGACAAGCCACTGCATCCGACCAATCTGCATGTGAATCAAGCGCTGTACCCCAACGATACGGTGCAGAGTCGCCTGCCTGATCCAGATTGGCTTGAGGCGTGGTTGGATCACCAGATTCATTTTGACGACGAGTGGGAAAAGAAAGTCGTTGACCGGATTTTGCACAATCTCTCTTTGCTGTTCGAGCGCAGCTTCAGCTCAGTTCAGGAGCTCAATCGCTACCGCAAGGAAGCGATTGCCCGCCTCGAGCCACAGGCGAAGGCCTCGGCCTGATAAGTGCGCGGCCTTTGTGGTCCGTAGCTACTGGGGGCTCGCCGCAAGACGCGGTGCTGTTCAAGTTTTCCTGAGCGTCAGGTCGGCTGCGAATCGGTCGTCGACTGCGACGATGGCGTTCCTGCACTACACTTCACTCCAACCCGGATCGCGCGCCCATGGGCGCACTTTAGACCCAACGAGGACAGCCAATGAATCGCAGAACCCTGATGCAGGCATTAGTGATCGGTCTGGTGGCGCCCAGCTTCGCGCACGCCGAAAAGAAAACGAAGATTGACGTCTATAAAACGTCCAGCTGCAGCTGTTGTGTTGACTGGATCAGCCATCTCGAGCAAAACGGTTTCGAGGTAATTGCCCATAACGTACCTAAAACCGGGCCGTACAGGCTGCGTTTCGGCGTGCCACCCGACATGGCATCGTGTCACACAGCCATGGTTGAGGGGTACGCGCTGGAAGGTCACGTACCTGCGCAAGAAATTCGTCGTTTACTTACCGAGCGTCCGAAAGGCCTTGGTTTGGCGGTGCCCGGCATGCCCGTGGGTAGTCCGGGTATGGAGGTCGACGGCACGCGCAGAGATGCGTTCGATGTGATCTTG
The DNA here is from genome assembly GCA_027490255.1 of Oxalobacteraceae bacterium. Classification (GTDB taxonomy): domain Bacteria; phylum Pseudomonadota; class Gammaproteobacteria; order Burkholderiales; family Burkholderiaceae_D; genus Pernthalerella. The sequence goes on from JAIXYM010000081.1 coordinate 11,231, forward strand.
TTCGGCGAAGAGGGTGGTCGTAAGGTTTATCAGCACTACGACGCGCGCTCCTGAGGGATTGAAACTCTGCATCCGTATTCAGGGTCGATGATCGAAAGCCTGTTGCTGACCTGAACCGGCGCACGCTTAAGTTCGCGTCCTGCCATCAAATAATCTGTGTAGCCATTTTCTGCAGTACGGGTGTGTGGTGTCGAACACACATTACCGAATTTTTTTCGCCCCCCATGAGTTGAGTGTTTTAAATTCGCCTCGTCGACCGAATATGGATGTTTGTGCGTTCACGGAAAATGCACAACTGCTCAAGTTAAAAAAATGGATGTTGAAATCGAATTGCCGTCGTTCCTGACTGCCGGTGATGAGCAGCGTTTTTTTCAGGGGCTGAAAGATTTGACCGCTATCCGCGAATTCCATATGAATAATGGGCGATTAATGCTCAGAATGGAAATACGATTTCTCACCAAGAAGGCATCAAGAGAGTTCATCGCGCTGCTTAGCCGCTATCAGGTATCGCTGGTACCGCTCCGATGTTTGGCTGCAACGAACAGAAAATTTGCATGGCTCGCCGAACGCCATGAATACTGGCACCAGAGTATGTTCGGCGATGCACGAGAGGCACTGGAGCGAAAAATCATTAACCGCTGATGCGGCGCTAGCGCCGGAATGCTGCCACCGAAACACTAGCGCCGGAATGCTGTCACCGAAACACTAGTGCCGGAATGCAGTCGCCGAAACACTGTCGCCGCAACATTCTCGGAGCCTGAGTGCATCAAGCTTATTGAAAGCACTTATTGATGATGGTGATGCTGATGCATCTGCTCATCTTGGCTGGATTTGGTGGCTGCTCCCGCGTCCATGACAGTTACCGTGAGCTGTACTTTGCCTGCTTTACGGAAGCTGAGCTGCATGGGAAAGCTTTCACCTGCTTTTAGTGGTTTTTTCAGGCCCATCAGCATGATGTGATACCCCTGACCAGGTTTCATTTCAATTTTTTCGCCGGCTTTGATATCCATACGTTCAACGGCGCGCATCTTCATTACGTCGCCTTCCATCGTCATGGTGTGAATTTCAACCTTACCTGCGACGGGTGCAGCGACCGACTGCAGGACATCGTCAGTCTTGCCCTGATTTTCAATGGTCAGAAAAGCCGCACCATTCGACTGATTGCCGACGCTGGCGCGCGCCCGTGCTTGTTCAACGTGAATGTTGCCGGCATGCGTGCCATGCGCATGAACCAGACCGGTGGCTAGCAGTGTGGCAAGTAAGATCGTGAGTCGATTCAGCATGGGGTCCTCGGTATAAAAAGTAGCAATCGTTGAATTATAGGCGCAGGAACATGTTGGCTGGATCCCGGTTTTCGCCGGGAGCGAGTTGGGAATTCGAATCGAATGCGATCCGCTCACACAGCGGTTATTACAAACAGGTGATGACGGTAGTGTTGAGGTAACCGTAAAACTCCCACCGTCATCCCGGCGCAGGCCGGGATCCAGCGTCTATCGTTGCACAACCGATGGCTTGTGAAATTTAAGAAGCCACCTAGCCACCACCCGCAAAGCCATTCTGGCGCCAGGCTTCATAAACAGTCACAGCCACAGCATTGGACAGATTCAAACTGCGGTTACCGGCGCGCATCGGAAGCCGGATTCTTTGTGAAGTAGGAAAGGATTCACGCAGACTGACCGACAAACCGCGCGTCTCAGATCCAAAGACAAAGACATCGCCGGGCTGAAAGCGCAGCTCAGCAAAAACGGCTGACCCATGGGTGGTCATCGCGAATAACCGCAAAGGGTCGGGCTGCTGGGTCGCTAGGAAGGAGGCCCAGTCAGGATGGACCTGCATGTCCGCGTACTCGTGATAATCCAGTCCAGCCCGCCGCATCTTCGCGTCATCAAGCGGAAAGCCTAACGGCTCGACTAGATGCAGATGAGCGCCAGTATTGGCGCACAGACGAATGATATTGCCGGTATTTGGCGGTATTTCGGGTTCGACCAGGACCACATGAAACAAGGCCACCTCCGCATAAGTTCATTTTTCGGGCGTGCGTGCAAAAACTGCATTCGTCACACGTCTTGCGCCGTGCCGCTTTAGGCAAGCGGCGAGCTCGTTGAGCGTATGACCGGTGGTCATCACATCATCCACCAGCAGCACATGCTGACCCCGCACGGATGCATTGAGCTGCACAGCAAAAGCGCCGCGCATATTAACCCGTCTTTCGCTGAGCGGTAGTCCGGCCTGCGGCTGCGTATCCCGAACGCGCACGCACACATTAAATTGCAATGGTATGCCGATATGGCGTGAGAGCGAGCGCGCAATTTCGCCCGCCTGATTGAAGCCGCGTTGCGCTAATCGTGCCTCAGACAGCGGTACCGGGATGATTATCTCGGGCGTGTTGGTCGGCTGCCGTGTGATCGCGATTGCCAGCATTTGTCCGAACGATTTCGCCAATGGCAGACGGGAGCGAAACTTCAAATCTTGTACCAGCAAGTCCGAAGGCGCCGCGTAATCGCAAGCGACGATGGTGGCGTCGAATGCAGGTGGTGTCCGCAGACAGGTGCCACAGACTTTTGTATGCAGATGCGGCATTCTCCTTCCACAAATCTCGCAACGCGTGGGCATGTTCGCAAAAAATTGCAGGTGGCACGCGATGCAGAGCGCATTCTGACTGTCGCCATGACACAGAGCACAGCTGCCGGGCAGAATGGTTTCAAGGGCGGTACCGATACGACGGAAAATTGAACGCAAATAGGCGCCGTGCATAGTTAGTGTGAATTTGCGCTGAAAAATCCTCAATACCATGGTGAGTCTGCTGCGGTACACTGCGCCGAATAATTTCATGGCAGTCGCGCTTATTGCGCATGACGTCTGTCCAATAAGCGATGCATCCACTTCATCTAATGAGCTTGCCTGCCGGCGTTTTGGTTTACTGATGGCCTCGTCGTCTTCTCCTCAAGAGCCGCAACGCGTCAGTGCGCCGATTTCGCTGGCGCAGATTCGTCGTCTGTTTTCCCGTCCCGAACGTGTGGCGCAATCGCAGTTTTTGCGGCGCGAGATTGCGGGTCGTATGTTCGAGCGCCTCTCACTCATCAAAATCAATCCCGATCAGATACTCGATGCGGGTTGCGGCGAGGGCGATGATTTACTCACGCTGCGTCAGCATTTCCCCCGTTCGGCATTGCTGGGATTGGATGCCGCCCTGCCGATGCTTAGTGAAACCCGCCAGCGCGAAGCTCGTTCATGGTCTGGCATGCAGAGGCTCATGCGGGCACTACGCGTGCGTTCTCAACACCTTTCGGCACAGTCGGCGTTGGTTTGTGGTGATTTCGGTCACTTGCCATTGAAAGCCGCAGCGATGGATATGGTCTGGTCCAATCTGGCCTTGCATTGGCATCCGCAGCCGCATCGGGTGTTGGGTGAATGGGCGCGTGTTTTGCGTGTTGATGGCTTGTTGATGTTTTGCTGTTTCGGGCCTGATACGTTCAAAGAATTGCGTGAAGTAGCGGCGGTCACCGGTACTCATGCGCGCGTACTGCCTTTTGTGGATCTGCATGATTACGGCGACATGCTGGTTAATGCGGGTTTTGCGTCGCCCGTCATGGATATGGAAAAGCTGAATATCACTTATTCATCATCAGCAAAATTGTTGGAAGATGTGCGGGCATTCGGTGGTAATCCGCTGCAAGATCGCTCGCGTGGGCTGATGTCGCGCCGGCAGGGACAGTCATTGAACCGCGCGTTGGAGCAACTGGTAGACGGGGATGGCAGACTCAGACTTACTATCGAGGTCATCTATGGCCATGCTTTTCGGGCTAGGCCGCGAACCACTGGCACGGGAGAGCCTATTGTTCATTTTGACCGCAGGAAAATTTGAACCGCCTGTGCAAAATTCGACTGACGAGTTATGCCTTCCGAAGGTGCCCTGACTAGTTGGCGGCAGTTATTCTTTTCGCTTATACTCCGCAAGCTTTGGGCTACTCATTGCCCACCGATTTTCCAGAGTGGATGTGGTGAGATGGCGACGCGAGAATGGGTCCTTAAGAAGAATTGCTCTATTACGCCGCGGCAGCTTGCCAAAGCCTATTTGGCAATTTGTGGTGCGTCATTGCTGGTTGCGAGCTATTTCACGTGGCAAGGTGCCTGGTTGATTATGGTGTTCGCAGTGTTGGAAATGACAGCAGTCGCTGCAGCGTTTTTGTATTTCGGCCGGCACGCAACCGATCGCGAATGTATCGCGCTTAATGAAGCGGAACTGGTCGTTGAGTTGGTGCAGGCAGAAAAGATTAGGCAGTTCCGCCTCGACCCCTGCCGCACGCGGGTGGCTTTGCCAGCACTGCGGCATGGATTGATAGGTCTTGAGGGAAGCGCGGGCAGGATTGAGGTGGGTCGATTCCTCACTGAACGCAAGCGACAGGAATTTGCCAGAGAACTGAATCAGGAACTTCTCGGTTATCGGATCAGTTTGTAGGCGAGAAAAAAGAAGTAAACGAATATTTAACAGGCTTTGAGGACATTATGAACTACGTGAAGCGCCTAACCCTGCTGTCCATGGCGGCTCTCGGACTGACTATCTTCGGTTCGGCATCCGCAGTCAATAACATGGATGGTGGTCCGGCTGTGCATCAGCTCAACTTCCAGACACCTGTCACTGCCATTGCTGCGGATATCTACGTTCTGCACAACTGGATGATCGGCATTTGCCTTGTGATCTTCCTTGCGGTGTTTGGGGTTATGTTCTACTCGATACTCAAGCACCGCAAATCACTCGGCCACAAATCGGCCAGCTTCCACGAGAGCACCACCGTCGAAATCGCATGGACAGTTGTGCCTTTCGTGATCGTGGTGCTGATGGCGCTGCCAGCCACCAAAACTGTGGTTGCGATGAAAGACACATCGAACGCCGATATCACGATCAAAGCGACCGGCATGCAGTGGAAATGGGGCTATGACTATCTAAAGGGCGAAGGCGAGGGTGTTGCCTTCCTGTCGGCGCTATCGACCCCGCGTGATCAAATCCATGGTGCCGCAGCGAAAGGCGACAACTACCTGCTCGAAGTCGATCATCCGCTGGTCGTTCCGGTCAACAAAAAGATTCGTATCGTCACAACGGCCAATGACGTGATCCATGCGTGGGGTGTTCCATCGCTGGGCGTCAAACAGGATGCGATTCCTGGATTTGTGCGCGATACCTGGTTTAAAGCAGAGAAAATCGGTACCTATCGTGGCAACTGCTACGAACTGTGCGGCAAAGAACACGCATTCATGCCTATCGTTGTGAATGTGGTCAGCGAAGAAGGCTACGCTAAGTGGGTTGCTGATCAGAAGAAGGCGATGGCAGCCAATGCAGACGACCCGAGCAAGACTTGGACCGTTGCAGAGTTGTCGGCTCGTGGTGAAAAAGTGTACGCCGCCAATTGCGCCGCCTGCCACCAGGCCAATGGCAAGGGTGTGCCGGGCGCGTTTCCTGCGCTGGATGGTTCACAAATGGTCAACGGCCCGCAAGACGGACAAATTGCGATTCTGCTGAATGGCAAGAATGCGATGCCGCCCTGGAAGGGCTCACTGTCTGACACTGAGATCGCTGCTGTCATCACCTATACGCGTAACAACTGGTCCAACAAAGCTGACGACAACATCGTTCAGCCCGCCGAAGTTCTGGCTGCGCGCAAGTAATCGAGAATAATCAGGAGAAACCTCATGAGCACTACTCTGGATCACGCCCACGGTCACGCTGACCACGCGCACGACGATCATCATCCGCACGGCTGGCGCCGCTGGCTGTATGCGACCAACCACAAGGACATTGGTACGCTGTACCTCTGGTTCTCTTTCATCATGTTGCTGACCGGCGGCCTTCTTGCGCTGGGCATTCGCGCAGAACTGTTCAAGCCCGGCCTGCAGTTATTCCAGCCGGAGTTCTTTAATCAGCTGACCACCATGCACGGTCTGATCATGGTGTTCGGCGCGATCATGCCGGCTTTCGTTGGTTTCGCGAACTGGATGATCCCGCTGCAAATCGGTGCTTCCGATATGGCCTTTGCGCGGATGAACAACTTCTCGTTCTGGTTGCTGCCACCAGCAGCGATTCTGCTGGTCGGTTCTTTCCTGGTGCCGGGCGGTGCGACGGCTGCAGGCTGGACCCTGTACGCGCCACTGTCGACCCAAATGGGTATCGGCATGGACATGGGTATTTTCGCCATGCACATCATGGGCGCATCCTCGATCATGGGCTCGATTAACATCGTCACCACGATCCTGAACATGCGCGCGCCCGGCATGACCCTGATGAAGATGCCGATGTTTGCCTGGACATGGCTGATCACTGCTTACCTGCTGATTGCTGTGATGCCTGTGCTGGCTGGCGCGATCACCATGACACTGACTGACCGTCATTTCGGCACCTCGTTCTTCAACGCCGCTGGTGGCGGTGACCCGGTGATGTATCAGCACATCTTCTGGTTCTTCGGTCACCCAGAGGTGTACATCATGATTCTGCCGGCCTTCGGCATCGTCTCGCAAATCATCCCAGCCTTCGCGCGCAAGCCACTGTTCGGCTACGCTTCGATGGTCTACGCAACGTCTTCGATTGCGATTCTGTCGTTCATCGTCTGGGCGCACCACATGTTTGCCACTGGTATGCCAGTTACCAGCCAACTGTTCTTCATGTATGCGACGATGTTGATCGCTGTGCCTACGGGCGTGAAAGTGTTCAACTGGATCGCCACTATGTGGCAAGGTTCGATGACCTTTGAGTCCCCGATGTTGTGGGCGATTGGCTTTATCTTCGTGTTCACGATGGGCGGCTTCACTGGCCTGATCTGCGCGATCACACCAGTCGATATCCAGCTGCAGGACACCTACTACGTTGTGGCGCACTTCCACTACGTGCTGGTCGCGGGTTCTTTGTTTGCGCTGTTCGCTGGCTTCTATTACTGGGCGCCAAAGTGGACTGGATTCATGTACAACGAAACTCGCGGCAAGATCCATTTCTGGGCATCGCTGATCACGTTTAACGTGACCTTCTTCCCGATGCATTTCTTGGGTCTCGCAGGCATGCCACGTCGTTATGCCGACTACGCAGCGCAATTCACTGACTTCAACATGATCGCGTCGATTGGTGCCTTCGGTTTTGGCTTGTCCCAGGTGTACTTCCTGTTCTTCGTTGTTCTGCCAGCGATTCGTGGCGGCGAGAAGGCAGCGGCGAATCCATGGGAAGGCGCTGAGGGTCTGGAATGGACTGTGCCTAGCCCTGCACCGTTCCACACCTTCGAAACGCCACCGACGGTGAAGTAATTTTGTTGATCCGGCGGCCCAGGCCGCCGGTAACGTACAAGGTGTCCATGTCTGAACAAAACAAGCCGCGCAATTTGCGCACCGCGCTGATACTCCTGTCGATTGCGGCGGTATTTTTTGCGGGTGTGATTCTTAAGCACTCGCTGTTTCCGAGCTGAATATGTCAGCTAGTGGGCAGGAAGGCAGCCAGCGTCGGAGTCGCAGAAATGTGCGGATGCTAGGTAAGCTGGCGCTGGTCGCGGTACTGATGTTTGGTTTTGGCTATTCGCTGGTCCCACTGTACAAAAAGATTTGCGAACTTACCGGCATCAATGTGCTGGCGGTGCAGGAAACTCTGAACGATGTCGGGCCGTCGAATACTCAAATCGACACCAGCCGAACGATCACCGTGGAGTTGGATGCCAATACCACCGGACCCTGGCGATTCAAGCCAGCGGTATCCAGCATCCAGGCGCATCCGGGTGAGATGGTGCAGGTGGTGTATGAAGTGGTAAACACGCAGGGTAGAGCGATGGATGCGCAGGCAATCCCCAGCTATGCCCCGCAAGAAGCAGCAGTGCATTTCAAGAAGATGGAATGCTTTTGCTTCAAACAGCAAACACTGGCGCCCAACGAGGCGCGGCAAATGCCGGTGAGTTTTTACATTGACCCGGCCTTGCCAAAAAATGTAAAAACGATCACGCTCTCCTATACCTTTTTTGAGGTTGGGGTGGTACGCAAGGCAAGCTAAACGGCGGCGATCGAATGAATGAATTGAAGGAAGCCAGCCAGCGACAGATGTCATTTGTTGCCACGGTAAAAGCGGTGATGTGGTCTTTTTTTGGTGTGCGTAAAAATAGCGCCTACGAGGAAGACACGCAAAAGCTCAATCCGGTGCATGTGATTATCGCGGGGATTATTGCAGCAGTGTTATTTGTATTGACGCTGCTGATGGTGGTGAAAATGGTCGTGGCGAAATAAGCTCAAACAATCTTCGCGGCCGGTAGTTTATTTTTGAACATTGTAATCAGGGGAAGCAGATGAGTACTCAACAAGGTCAAGCGCCATACTACTTTGTGCCCGGGCCATCCAAATGGCCTGTGCTGATGGGTGCGGCATTGCTGGTCACCATGGCCGGCGCATCCGCATGGGTTAATGGCATTGGCTGGGGCAAGGGCGTCAATATCGCCGGTATCCTTGCCGCGCTGGTCATACTGTATTACTGGTTTGGCGACGCGATCGCTGAATCCGAAGGCGGCATGTACAACGCGCGCATCGACACGTCCTACCGCTGGAGCATGAGCTGGTTCATCTTCTCCGAGGTGATGTTCTTCGGTGCATTTTTCGGTGCGCTGTTTTATGCGCGCGCGATCAGCATGCCGTGGTTGGCTGATCTGGACCACAAGTTTCTCTGGCCAGACTTTTCGGCCAACTGGGGTAACACAGGTCCCGCAGGCGTGGTCGATAAGTTCCAGACCATGGGCCCGTTCTGGATCCCGACCATCAACACCGCACTACTGCTGACCTCGGGTGTGACACTGACCATTGCTCATCATGCTCTGCGCGAAGGTGAGCGCAACAAGACAGCGATCTGGTTGTTTGCCACCATTCTGCTGGGCGCGATCTTCATGGGCTTCCAAGCTTACGAATATGCGCATGCTTACAGCGACTTGAATCTGAAGCTCACGTCCGGTATCTACGGATCGACTTTCTTTTTGCTGACCGGGTTCCATGGTTTCCACGTGACTATGGGCGCGATCATGCTTTCCGTCGTTCTGTATCGTGTGCTCAAGGGTCACTTCACGCCGGACCATCATTTCGCCTTTGAAGGCGCCGCTTGGTATTGGCACTTTGTTGATGTGGTTTGGCTCGGCTTGTACGTCGTCGTTTACTGGATGTAAATGCCGCAAACATGAAAAAAGCCGCACTTCGGTGCGGCTTTTTGTTCATGGAGGTCAACAAAAGCGTGCTTTGTCTCGACGAACCGCGTAGGGAAGCAGCGAACCTCGTCAGTAGGCAATGCCGGTCGGTTGTATCCATCCCAGCCTGTGCGCGACCAAAATCAGCACAAACAGCAAAATGGAAAAGCCGACCCGAAGTGCGAGCGCCTGAACGGTGCGGTTGCTGCGCCCCTTATCGCGCATCAGGAATACCAGGGCCGAAGCGAGACTGCCGATGATGAGGATGAATGCAATACCAACCAGTATTTTCATTATGAATCGCGCCGGGAATTACCAGCGCACCGGCAAGACCTAAGACTTTAATTTATTGGACGCCTCATTGTAATGCGATTGCCCTTTCGTCTGCGCTGGATCCCCCTGATAGCGACCTTGGTGGTGGCGGGGGTCGGTATCTCACTGGGTAATTGGCAAACCCGGCGTGCGGAAGAAAAAATCGCGATTGCCGAGGCCATCGCCGCGCGCAGTCAGCTCGATCCGCTGCCGATCCAGACATTGCCAGAGAACGCCCTACCCGAAGAGTTCAGGCCGATCACGGTGAACGGCAGTTTCGTCAAAGACTGGCCGGTTTATCTAGATAATCGCCCTTTGAATGGCAAGGCCGGGTTTTACCTTTTGATGCCATTGCGCGTCGCAGGTAGCGAGCGCGTGGTGCTGGTGCAGAGAGGTTGGTTTCCGCGTGATCTTCAGGATCGTCAGCGCCTGCCAAGCATCCCAGTCTCGCAAGGGGAGGTTAAAGTTACCGGCCAGGTACGCACCTCGGTTGGCAAGCTGATGCAGTTGGGTGAAACGCCGATACTGACGCCGGGTGCGATTGTGCAGAATGTCAATGTTGAAGCGCTGGCAGCTGCAAGCAAACTACCCCTAGAAAATTTTATAATCGAACAAACCAATGATCTTGGTGATGGTCTTGTCCGGGACTGGCCAGTACCTTCCGCCGGGGTCGATACTCACCGTGCCTATGCATTTCAATGGTATGCCCTGTCGGCTGCTGCCTTTTTGTTTTTTATCGTGACCGGATTTCGCCGTGCAAACAAGCCAAACGCCTGATTCAAAAACTGCTGACGGCAGCAAACGCAGCAAGCGCAGTAATCGCATGCTTTTCATCGTGCTCGCCGTGTGTGCGGCGCCGCTGATCTTTTCCTATTT
>JAIXYM010000099.1 GCA_027490255.1 Oxalobacteraceae bacterium
GAGTACAAGCAGGGATTGATTTCGCGTTGGGGTTCCATGGATACCTCATCTGGTGCGAATGCCAGTCGCTACAGCCTATCGGGCGAGTGGCGGCAGTCGGATGCGAGCGGTACGATGAAGGCGCAAGCCTACGTGATTCAAAATTATCTCGATCTGTATTCCAATTTCAGCTACGTAGCCAATGAGCAGTTTAATCAGCACGATAGCCGAGTGACGTCAGGTTTGAACCTCTCCCGCAGCTGGAATGTTGCCGGTCTTGGTAGAGAAGCCGTCAATACGTTGGGCACGCAAATCCAGAACGACAATGTGTTTAATGGGCTGCACACGACAGAGCGTCGTGTACGCAGTGCGACGGTGCGCAGTGATCATATTACTCAGAGCAGTATCGGCATCTACGCCGAGAATCATGTGCACTGGAACGACTGGCTGCGCACCGTCACCGGTGTCCGCGGTGATTTTTTCCGATTCAAAAACTTGGGTTTGAGTCATTCCACCAATACCGACACGATCAGTGATTTCATCGCCAGCCCCAAGCTGAATGTGGTGTTTGGTCCGTGGTACAGCACCGAGTATTACTACAGTGTTGGCAGCGGCTTTCATTCGAATGACGCGCGGGGCGTTACCGCTGGCACGGGTTTCATGGGTGCCGCAGGAAGATCGCAGGGTCTGGTGCGTAGCTTCGGACACGAGGTAGGCATCAGAACCGAAATCATCAATGGCTTGCAAAGCAGTATCGCCTTGTTTCAGCTCGATAATGCCTCCGAGATTGTGTACGTCGGCGATGAGGGCACGACCGAGGACTCGGGTCGTCGCAGTCGTCGTGTGGGTTGGGAGTTTAATAATTACTACAAAGCGTCCGACTGGTTGACGATTGATGCGGACGTTGCCTTTGCAAGGGCGCGATTCAGGGACCCCGGCGGTGAGGGTCGCTTCATTGAGGGTGCTGTTGAAGGTGTGGCTTCACTGGCCGCGGTTGTAGATGATGGCGGGCCTTATTACGGTTCTGCACAATTTCGCTATTTCGGGCCGCGACCTCTCACGGAGGACAACAGTGTGCGTTCTGATGGGACAAGAACCGTGAACGGCCGCGTCGGCTATCGCATTGATAAAAATACGCAGCTTGAACTGGTGGGCTTCAATTTGTTTGGCCGTGAGGACTCCGCCATTGATTACTACGGCGACTACAACGCCGCCAGTATTGGCGGTGGAGCGACCTCGGGCCGGGTTTTCCATCCGATCGAGCCCAGAACCTTCCGGCTAGTCCTCATTTCTCGCTACTGAGCCTTCGGCTCAATTCAATCAGATGATTCCTGGCGAAAGCCGGGAAAAGTCACCTTTCCTCGCGCATTTTTCGGCTTTACCCAGCCAAGAATTGCTTTTTAAGTACTATTTCTGAGTATAAACCCTCCTTTATTGCCTTGATTTTCCAAGGCCTATCCTACAACCGAGTTTTTTTGTGACTGATGGGTTGACGAATGACTGATTTATTGTCAGTATTCGATGACAGCTATTGGTGTAAATATATATTTACATACTTAGTTGCTCAATACCGCGTCAGGCTTCAGGGGATGCGGGGCGCCTGCAGGCGGGTCCGGCAGGTTTACGGGTGTTTTTCTAAGGAGTATTGATATGTCTGATAGAGACAAGGTTTGGCCTACCGGCCTGACAGAGGCAGAGTCTGAAGAGATTCATCGCCATCTGATCCAAGGGACGCAGCTGTTCGGGATGATTGCCGCATTCGCCCATCTGCTCGCGTACATCTATTCACCTTGGCTTCACTAATTTTCGGGGGAACTCAAGATGATTTACGGAAAAATATGGTGTGTCGTTAAGCCTTCGGTGGGTATTCCCATCATCATCGGCGCGGTCGCTCTTGGCTCTTTTGCAGTGCATCTGTCACTGACACTGAACACAACCTGGGTGAAGAAATTCCTCAACGGTAGTGCAGCACAGGTATCGGCAATCCAGTCCGAGACGGTACAACCCGTGGCGATGCTGGTTGCAAAAGATCCTGCACGAAAGTAGTTTTGTTCGGGATTCATGGTCCGGAACCTGCAGGTTCCGAACCATGGCCGAAACCACTTCCTGAACAGGTAACTGGCGTCGGGAAACGTCGGGAACGACATGCAGACACCTACCGTTCAAGAGGAAATGCGCCATCTCTGGGCCAGAATTGGTTCCAGATTTCTCCCTTTTGCTGACGCCGCGACACCGGATCTTCCGCTCTCGCGTCTGTTGAGGCTATCGCTGTTTCAAGTATCAGTTGGCATGGCCTTGGTACTGATGATCGGCACCCTGACTCGAGTGATGATCGTCGAACTCAAGGTGCCAGCGTCACTGGTCGGCATCATGATTGCATTGCCACTGATCTTTGCGCCTTTCCGCGCCATCATTGGTTTTCGCTCGGATCATCATCGTTCCGCTTTAGGCTGGCGCCGTGTCCCTTATCTATGGATGGGTACGATGGTGCAGTTTGGCGGGCTGGCCATCATGCCTTTTGCGCTGCTAGTGCTCTCTGGCATGGGCAATGCGTCGAATGCGCCTGCTTGGGTTGGTCCTGTGGCGGCGGGTATTGCTTTCCTGCTGGTCGGCGCCGGCTTGCACACAACCCAGACAGTTGGGCTGGCGTTGGCGACGGATCTGGCAACGCCAGAGTCTCGCCCCAAAGTCGTCGGGCTTATGTATGTGATGCTTTTGCTAGGCATGATCGTCAGCGCCATTCTTTTTGGTATCGCTCTCGCTGATTTCAGTCCCGCGCGTTTGATTCGCGTGATTCAAGCAGCCGCTATCCTAACGATAGTGCTGAATGTTGCCGCACTGTGGAAGCAGGAGTCGCGCAGTCGCAATCGCGCTGGCGCCCCCGCTGTGGCACCGGATTTCAGGATGTCCTGGCAACATTTTTGTGAGGGCCAGCATGCAGTACGCCGCTTGGTTGCGATCGGCCTAGGCACGATGGCATTCACCATGGAAGACGTGCTGCTGGAACCTTATGGTGGCGAGATTCTAGGTCTGAGCGTGGGCGCGACCACCGCCCTGACTGCGGCACTGGCCGTCGGCGGTCTGCTGGGATTCGGATTCGCCTCACGTGTTCTGAGCCGGGGAGCGGATCCTCTCAGGCTTGCAGCCGTTGGCGCTGCAACGGGGTTGCCAGCTTTTCTGTTGGTGATTTTTTCTGCACCTTTGCAAATGCCGGCCTTATTTGCTCTCGGAACGCTCTTGATTGGATTGGGAGCCGGGCTGTTCGGCCACGGCACGCTGACTGCCACGATGAATCTAGCGCCCAAGAGTCAAAGTGGACTCGCGCTAGGCGCTTGGGGCGCAGTGCAGGCGTCCGGCGCCGGCGTGGCTGTCGCACTCGGCGGCATTATTCGGGATATTGCGGCCGCGGCCGGTGGTCCTGCCTTCGGATACATGACTGTTTACAGCCTCGAGCTGGTGTTGCTGGTGCTGACTCTGGCGATCATGGGGCCGTTGATACGGGGAAAATCTTCATTTGAGGATTTGGGCAATAATACGGGTTCTTGATGGTCGGCCTGATCCACATCGCTCAGATAGCCTGACGAAAGGCCGACTTTAGGTTCTGTCGCTTTGGTTCGCTGTTGGTGTCGGCAGTCGCTTGTTGTGTGTATCGTTTACGCTACTGGCAGCAAGGCTCCGACTGAAAGAGGCAGGTTCTTGCTCGGATGGCCGTTACTGGCGCCGCATCTGCATCATCGCACTTTGCCATCGAGTTGACGGAGCAGGGGCAATCATTCGTTGTGAAGATCCGGACTTGGTCTGGGCTCATTGTTTTAACTGAAATGGGAGAGGGATATGAAAACTTGGCAGATTTTGTTGGTTATCTGGGTCGTGGGTGCAGGCTTCATGATGCTTAATCACTTCAATCGAGAGAACATCGAGCGCCTCAAGAAGCGTAAGTGATTCTCCGCCAGGCCGCATCTCACGCGGCCTGTTTTTCTATGGCGCTGAACTGTTGTCGCACCAGTGCGACGTGTTCTCTCAGAACATAAAGCTGATCCGCGAATGCTAGCGGCGGCTGCAAACTATTTACTGATGCCTCAATCTCGGTAAGCTGGCTATCGATGTTTTCTAGCTGTGCTTCGCTGAGTTCTTCCCGCATATCGCGTTCTATTTTCATCAGGTTGCCATACCAGCGATAAATGCGGGAACGTACTCGCCAGCGGTAGAGTGGCGCAATAAGTCGCGAGAGCGGCACGACCACGATCAAGAGCGGCACCACGACGATCAGAATCCTATCCACCAGACTGGCCAACCAGAACGGCAGACGCTTGTACAAGAAGGGCGCACCGGAAGTGTAGTAGCGACGCGCTTCTTCACTGATGGCAACGTCATGTTCTATTGGCGCAGGGAATTCACCTGCTTTGCGATACATACCCGGTTTGCCATGGACTTCGCGTGCGGCTGCAATCAGCAAATCTGAAATCGCCGGATGCAGCCCCTCCCTTGCAAGCAGCTCGATTGGGGTGCCTACCAATGCGGTGTCCCTGCTGGGCAAATTGAGGGCCAGATCGAAGCTGCCCTCCGGAGCCTCCAGACGTGAAAGGTAACGCAAGCGACGCAAGTAGCCATCGGCCTGCCGCAGGCTCATGAGCTTTACGCCAGGTTCACGCATGAGTTCTCGAATTTTACGACCGCGAACCTGTTCACCAGTCAAGAAAATAGCGTCTGTTTTTTTCGCTAGTAGTGCCGCAATCGCATCATCGCCATCAAGATCAAGCAAACGCGTGTTGGTAGCGCTCATATCGTTTTCTTCGAGCATTTTCAAAGCAAGCAACCGAGTACCACTGCCTTCGGGACCAATCGCGATTCGCCGACCTTTGAGCTGCGTAAGACGATCCAGCGTACTGCGATCGCGGTAGAACACCAAAAAAGGCTGCACATACATTGTGCCTAGTGAAGTAAGCCCCTGGGATTCCTCGGCTTCGGCTAGACCTGTTTGCACCAGTCCGACATCGGCGACTTGTTTTTTGTCCAGTAGGCGCTGTAGATTTTCTGCCGAGCCATCCGTCACCACGACCTTCACTTGTATGCCATGGGTACTGATGATTTTGGCGTACCGCTTGGCGGTGTTGTGAAAGCTGCTGTCTTCAGCGCCGCTGAGGATTACCACGGTGTCGGGTGGTGCAGGGCGAATTAATTTGACAGCCAGCCAACCCAGCGCAAGTGTCACTATCAGAACTGGCAAGAGCACCAGCAGCATGTCACGCCAAGAAATGGCAATGAGTCGTTGCACGGGTCGCCGGATAGCAGCGTGAATTGCATCGGGATTGAGTGTTTTCATTTAGGGATACGCTGAATAGATCCTCGTTTCATGGCGAGCCTGAATTGCTGCGCGGGTTGTAGTTGATACAGACTCACATCACTGCGCCGACTTGCCAAGGCACAAATTCACTCTGGCCATAGCCATGCAATTCGCTCTTGCTTGATTGTCCGGAGGCGGTTTGTAGGATCATGTCAAAGATACGTTCGCCCATTATTTCGGTGGAGCATTCGCCATCGATGATTTCGCCACAATTGATATCAATATCTTCTTTCTGACGATGCCAGAGCGCCGAATTGGTCGCTAACTTTAGCGAAGGTGATGGTGCGCAGCCGAAAGCACTGCCACGACCCGTCGTAAAACAAATCATGTTTGCGCCCCCGGCCACCTGTCCGGTCGCACTGACTGGATCATAGCCCGGCGTGTCCATGAAAACAAAGCCATGTTCCAGGACCGGCTCTGCATATTCATAGACGGCACGCAAGGCGGTCGTGCCGCCTTTGGCGACTGCGCCTAGCGATTTTTCAAGAATGGTAGTGAGGCCGCCGGCCTTGTTGCCTGGCGAGGGGTTGTTATCCATTTCGCCGCCGTTGATGGCGGTGTAGTTTTCCCACCAGCGTATACGTTCAATCAGCTTCTCTCCGACATCACGCGACACAGCGCGTCGGGTCAGAAGGTGCTCAGCACCATAAACTTCAGGTGTCTCTGAAAGGATCGCGGTTCCGCCATGCGCCACCAGTAAATCCACTGCAGCGCCGAGCGCCGGGTTGGCGCTGATGCCCGAGTAACCATCGGAGCCGCCGCACTGAAGGCCAATGGTGAGATGACTGACGTCACAGGCCTCGCGTTCGCTAGCGTTGGCGATCGGAAGCATGTCGTTTATCAGCTGTATGCCCTTGTCGATAGTTTTTGCGGTGCCACCCGAGTCCTGAATATTGAACGTACGTAGCAATGGACCTTCGCTCAGGTGACTGTGATCCAGCCAGGCGGCAATCTGATTGGTTTCACAACCGAGTCCGACGACGAGTACGCCAGCAAAATTTGCATGCCTTGCATATCCGCTGAGCGTTCGACGTAGTAGCTGCATGCCAAGCCCACTGTGATCCATCCCGCAGCCGGTGCCGTGCGTGAGTGCAACCACCCCATCAATATTCGGGAACCCACGTAAAGCATCCGGGTTACTACGACGCGAAAAAAAATCGGCGATGCCGCGTGCCACGGTGGCAGAGCAATTCACGCTCGATAGGATACCGATGTAGTTGCGAGTTGCGACTTGACCATTGCTTCGACGGTAGCCCATGAAAGTGGCTTGTTTTTTTGCAGGTGCAGTTGGCACCTCCGTGCAAAACGCATAATCGCGCGAGAAGCTGCCCTTGTCGTCGCCGAGCGAGCAGTTATGAACATGGACATGGTCTCCCGCTTGAATCGGTTTACTGGCAAAACCGATAATCTGGTTATAGCGACGTATCGGGTCACCGGTTTGTAAATCTCGTACTGCGACCTTGTGTCCTCCGGGTATCAGGCCGCGCACAGCAATGTTTTCAATTGATGTGCCACCCACCAGTTGCTGGCAGGCGATCAGCACGTCATCGCGTGCGTTCAGCCGAATGAAAGCACTTTGCTTGGTCATTGTTTCTCCCCTAGCGTGATCGTTTATTCTTGAGCATGAGCTTACTACGGAAGCCTTGAATGACGACGAGTCACGATAAAAATGCCGTTGCTAGCGTTGATGCTTTTTGCAGGGCGCGCATGCTGCTGGGCTGGCTGGTCATAAAATAACGATTGTTTCTATTTGCCCTGCGATTCACTATCGCCGAAAAATTGTGTAACCATTGCAAGCTAGCGGTAATTAAGATTAACAAAAACATTATTACAAAACGCGCCGGCAATGCCGGATAAGAACGAGGCTCGAGACTATGACAACAAACTACGAAGAAGCGGCCGCCCATCTTTACCCTCTTTGGCAGGATAAAACCCGGTGTTTGAATTTGCCTGAGTCTATCCGACCTCGGGACCGGATCGAGGGCTATCAGGTGCAGCAGGCTTTTGCCGATCGTCATGGCGTTTCGGTGGTTGGCTGGAAGATTGCGGCGACCAGTATTGAAGGCCAAAAGCACATTGGTGTGGATGGTCCACTGGCGGGTCGCCTGTTTGCAGATCGTGTGCTTGCGGATGGTGCAAGTGTATCGCTGGCAGGTAATCTGATGCGCGTGGCTGAAATCGAGTTTGCATTTTGCTTCGGGCAGCGTCTTGCCCCGCGCGCCTCGGGCTACACCACACCAGAGGTGCTTGATGCGATCAGTACCATGCACCCCTCGATAGAGATACCCGATTCGCGATTCGAGGATTTTGTGACCGCCGGTGCGCCTCAGCTCATTGCTGACCTTGCGTGTGCCAATCTGTTTATATTGGGGCCGGGGCAGAGTGACTGGCGTGATTTTGATTACATCGATGCCGCTATTCAGATCAAACAGAATGATGTCGCCGTCGATCCTGGTTTTGGGCGTAACGTTTTGGGTGATCCGCGCGTTGCGCTGACTTGGCTGGTCAACGAATTGTCGCGATTAGGTATCGCTTGCGAGCCGGGTCAGTTCGTCACGACGGGTACCTGCCGTGTTCCTGTTACGGTGCAACCCAACGATCGCATCAATGCTGATTTTGGCGTACTGGGGCGGGTGAGCTGTTCTTTTAGTGCGTAAGCGCATGAGACCGCACCTGCATTTTTTTGCAGCGGAATTTCATTCGGCGCAGAGTGTTATTGCACACAATGACATCGGCGCTTTGTTTGCCGATGTCTGACGCGATGGCCGTTGATGTGTTGGTGCGTCCCGGCCAGGATTACTGGCGCGGAGCAGGTTTGCGTTGCGCGGGGCGTCCGTAAGGCGAAGCAGCGGGCTGGCGCTTGACGCTGGACTGCTGTCGCGAAGGTCTGAAAGATAAATTATCCGGTTCCAGCGCCAGCACGGAATTTTCGGTGATCTCCTGACCGATATTCATCTCGCTTCCCAAGGTGGTTTTGGGTACGACCAGCGTTGAGCCGGCTTTGGGCTGCATGTTGGCTGGGATGGCATTGGCGCTACGTATGACTTGTGGCGTCGTCTGGAATCTTGCTGCAATGCTCTCGATACGCTCCCGTGCAATCGTCACTTTATGTGATGTCCACGAAGATAGCGCTTGCTTCCAATTTGTCAGATTCTCGCTGAATTTTTGCGCATTGGACGTGGGAAGCAGAATCTGCGTCTCTGAGCTGCCTGTAATCACCGGGCTATTAAACTGAGGATTGAGTGCCTTGAATTCTTCCATCGGTAGCTCGGCCAGTTCGGCGGCCAGCTTGAGGTCAATATCGCGCGTCTTTTTTACCGACACAAAATAAGGCTTGTTTTCAATCGGCGGCAGCTTCACACCAAATTGCGCCGGCGACGCAATCACGTTTTTGAGTGCCTGCAGTTTCGGATAGTAATTACGCGTCTCGGCCGGCATGTAGGCGGACAGACTGTTGTAGTCGATCGGGCGACCTGCTGCTTTCGCCCGCGCAATCGCGCGCATCACCGAACCTTCGCCCCAGTTGTAAGCGGCCAGCGCCAGCTGCCAGTCGCCAAACATGCGATGCAATCTTTGCAGATAAGTCAGTGCCGCGTCAGTCGAGGCCAGCACATCGCGGCGATCATCGCGAAAGGCGTTTTGCTGGAGGTTGAAGCTGCGGCCCGTACTTGGAATGAATTGCCACATGCCGGCGGCCTTGGCGTGCGAATAGGCCTGAGGATTGAAACCCGATTCAATAAAGGGTAGCAGCGCAAGTTCGGTTGGCATCTGACGTTTCTCGAGCTCCTGCACTACGTGGAACAGGTAACGAGAAGCGCGTTGTGCAGTGCGCTGCACGCCCTCAGGGCGTGCGCCGTACCAGAAGCTATGGTTGGCCACGAGCGGGTTGTTCAGCTCTTGGATGGCAAAGCCTTTGCGGATGCGATCCCAAAGGTCGCCCTGATCTGTACTGTTATTAGTGAATTGCTGATCCACCAGTTCGGCCTCAGCGGCGGGCATGAGCACGGCGGGGGCAAACTCAAGCGTTTGTTGACCCACATCTTCATATTGAGCGAGCAGCCCCGACCGATCTGGTTCGGCAAATGCGGTCGCGTGAAAAAACGACACAGCAGTCAAGGCCGCGGCATACGCCAGCGAGGATGATTTTAAGTACAGCATAAGTTGGATTTTCCCGGAGGACATGCCGGCAAGGCCGCCCTCATTCAGTCGAACCCGGAGTCTATTGATGACATGGAAAGTCCGTCAAGCAGAATATCGACGGACTTTGACTAAAAAAGTTTCAATTTAATAATATTTGAGGTGCCAGGATGGGCTTTTCTGGCCGTTTAATCTTTCATAGATGAAAGATTTGCCAGAACCCGGGCGCGTCGTGCGGGTTCTTCAGCGATATTCCGGTAACCGTCGCGGGTGGGGTGGATCTTGTCACCCGCCAATTCGGTGTCAGGTACTGACAACCAGGTATCACCCCAAATTTCAGCGACTTCGCGGACCATCTCGCGCTGTGGGAGTTTTGCTTTGGGTGGTAGTACCCAGAAAACACGGGTACCTGCCTTGACGTTTTCGCGGATTTTATTGAGTTCTGCGATCGTGTTTATGCCCTTGTAATCATTCGTGCCCAAACTGATGATCAGGCTTTTTACCGGAAGTTGCTCATTAAATGTCTGCAGATACTGCTTGTTCCACTTTGATGAGGTCCAGCCCGTCTGTGCGTAAGTGACACATTCCTTGCGAAAATGTGAAATACCAACCGCGATGCTATCTCCGATCACCAAGCATTCGAGCATATCCAGTCCCCCTAAGAAATCAATTCATCTTGCGGTAATGCAGTGATTACTACACTGGCAACTCTGTCGAAATACCGCTAATGACGACAGACCCCGCAATTCACGTGCCAGTGAACTGCCTGAAGGCAGAATATTACATAAATAGCAATATTGTGGGCGCAAGGATTGCGTGTTCGTTGTGTTAAGAGCGCTCGATACCGTGAAAAAGGTCTTTTCGCCTCGGCGTGCCAAATCAATACGGAAGCGAATTTGTCAGATAGGAAATTTCCGAGCCGGCGCGGAAAATGCCGAGCCCGGGGAAAAATCGTCACCCTGGGGCCTGACCTATAATGCCGGTTCGACCCTTATCAGAAGATTATTCCCGGTGGGGCGGATGACGCCAAATAGGATTTCTCCGGGATTGCAGCCACCATGCAAAACAAAACAAAACTTTTTCTAGGGCTGGGTGTGCTCCTGGCCGCCATACTGGCGCTGCTTTTTATTCTGAAATCCCCAGTCCGAGATTCCTCGACGGGTGAAGCGCCGCAAGGGCAGGATGTTTTTCCTGTGAACTCCTTGGCGGCCTTTGATCTTTCCCATGTGAAATACAAAGAGACCGAGTCGAAAAACCGAGTGGCTGCTTGTATTAGCAAGCGCTACAAAATCACCTCGGACGCAGCCCGAAAGATCACGCAGCTGGCCGAGGAGGTTGCTGCAAAACATGAGCTTGATCCGAATTTGATCCTGGCCATCATTGCCAACGAATCCAAGTTTCACCCACTGCTGGTCAGCCCCGTGGGTGCGCTTGGTCTGATGCAGATCATGCCGAACGTACACAAGCGTAAATTGGCCGTCTACGGTGGGGAAAACGCGGCGCTCAATCCCGAGGTGAATATGATGATTGGCGCGACCATCATTAGCAGCTTCATTCGGCAAACGGGTTCGTTGGAAGGAGGGCTTGCCATGTATGTCGGCGCGGGCTTCGACACCTCACATCCTTACGTTTACAAAGTCAAATACGAACTGGATGTGTTCCGCGACTGCGCCAACGGTATCGTCAGAAATATTCCTGATCCTTCTGCGTCAAGGGTTAATAAATCGACCGCCTCAGAGCTCGAGGGGACACCGACGAGTGCTGCAGAGGACACTGAAAAGTAATCATCGCTTACGTAAGTATTGAGGCTGTCTTGCCAGCGACCGCGAGGTTTTCTAACATTTACTTTGGTTGAGGTTCTTGCGTTGGCGCGCCCTCGCCACCCGTTTGCTCCACCGGCGGGACCGATCCTGGCGAGCCCAAATCATTTTTCCACCCGAGACTAGATGCCAGTTCTTGAGCAAGACGTTGATAACCTTTGATCGTGAAATGGGTCAGGTCTTTCGACATCAATGCCGGATTGGCCAGCAGCCATGCATAGGATGATCCCTGCCCACCCATCGCGGTCTGCATGCTCCAGACTTTGCACGCATATCTCGCACCGACATCTTTTTGAATCGTCGAAATCTTCTCGTGAATGGCAGAAAAGCGCAGTAAATCAACCGCCGAGTATTCGTAGGTCACACGGTCTCGCGCTTTGACTTTTTGCCCGGCTTTATCTTTTTTTGCGTACGCGTTTTTATTTTTACTTGATTTTTTTGCCTTGCGTGAACGAGGTATCAGAACGCCCCGATCGCCAGGTGCAATCAACAGGCATTCTGATTTCGGGAATACTTGCCGCAGATTTTTTAGTGACTGCTCCAGTGTCTTTGCATAGCCCGCTGCATCAAAGGGCGCTGCATTACCTTCGTTGGTGCCGTATTCCAGCATAACCAAATCGTATTTTCTGTCTTTGAAATATTCGGAAAAATACACAGGATCAAGCTGCTGCCATGCGCGGACCGTGGCGCCCGGTATGCCAAAGGAGTCCAACGTGGCAGCAGGTGCATGCCGATAGTTTAGAAACATGCCGTTAAGCTGTACGGGCATCTCGGTCACGCGAATTTTCAGTAGCGAAAGTGGGTTATTGGCGACGATAGTTAGGGAGCCAAAGCCAACTGCACCATCCAGACTGATCTTATTTTCCGGACCATCATCGACGCTAATCGAGATACTGCCGTTTCCTGGCGCCTGATGAAAAAAAAGCTCAACGCTGCTCACATCGGCTTCACCGGATTCATTACGCAAATCAAACCACAGGTAAGCCTCAGTCTCACCTTGCAATACGTTCAGGCCGACGCCGGTCGGTATGCCGGTATTGCGTGCTACGTAAGCCAGATCTGACTTCCATTTATCCATGCAGTGCCGTCGCAATGGCAAGTTCACGCCGGCTCTGCCCATCGTGAAGGGGATAAATTGGGTCCGAGTTTTGAGGCCTTGTGCCAGAAAAATTCGCTTTAGCTCATACGAAAATGATCCAGCTGCCAGATGGCTATCTCCCCAGATACCGACTCGCATTGCCTGGGAGCGCGCGCTACCTGGGCGCGTCACTACTGGGGCGCTTTGTGTCGTATCCGAAGTCGAAGTCGAAGTCTGTTTGGCGGCTGTGCCCAGGCGGGTTGTCAGTATGCCCAGTTCATCCAGTTCCTCGGCGTCGGGCGGCTCAAGAATGTCTTTATTCGTCGGCGGAGGTGTCAGATTTGTTTTATTTTTTACAGGACATTGAAGATCACCGATGATCGAGCTTTGCTGAAAAACAAAATGCCGCCCAGGTTCGATCGCCAGTGAGGTGAGTGGCAACCAAACTATCAACATGAGCAACAGGCTGATGCTACTCGCTGTAGCGGCGCGCGCATTCTCTATCAATGAATACCTCAGCATATGCGACAAACCTGCGACATGGCGATTTTCAATACGTGTGTACGATTTGTCATCTCAATTACTGTTGGGGGGATCGATTGTTTTTACAACGGCCGCCGCGATTCTTTGCAGGCCCTGTGGGCTGAAATGGATGCCATCATCAGCACGAAGATTAATTCTTTTTCCTGTTTCATCAGTCATGGCGCGAACATAGGGTTGATCCAGATAGCCGATCAGTGCTTCGGTTGAAATAAAGTCAAAGCCATATCGTTTCATGTTATCGCGAAAAATCGGATTTTGTACGGTGGCACCGCTGTGCACTCGTTTTTCTTTCATGGTCGGCAGGCCAATCCAAATCAGATGTACCTTCTTTTCTTTTGCAAATTCGCAGATCTCACTGACTCTTGCGCTATAGATCGCCTCCCATTCTGGTGACGGAAAACGAATCACTTGTTTGTTCTCGTAGATATCCCAAGGATCATTCGGTCCGAGGAAAATAGCCACGGTGGTTAACTTGTGCTCGACGATTTCATTTTTTATCTTTTGAACCCAATCCAGCCTGCGCTTGACGGTCAGTCCTGTACTTTGTTGACTCTCATTGCGCAGTAGCCATTCAGGATGTGACGCTTTCAACTGTCGCATGATGATCGGCGCGATACCTTGCATCATCGAATCGCCGGCAAAAAGGATGCGTTGTACGCTTGGTTTTTCTGGTTTTGGGGTAGGTATCTCCGCTAGGGGCTTTGGCGGTGCAATCGCAGTCTGCGCTGGTATCGGATCGGTAACGGGAACCGCGCGCAGCAGCAAATAAGCGACCAGCGAAAGCAGCAATGCGATCGCCAGCGACATTATCAGATACTTATTTTTCGGTGCAGGCATCAAATCACACGAGACGATTTTTTATTCTGTAAGTAGTCATTAACTGGCCTGTAATCGCTTGTTACCGACGTTGCAAGGTATCACCTTGAGAGTTTTGTTGGCCTCATTGTTTGTTGGAGCCGGTAGTCCAGATAAACGCAGAATTTCCGTTGTCATTGCCCGTACTCCTTTTTTTGTCAGATGAATATGGTCTTTGCCAAAGTATTCTTTGTGACTCTGCCCGATGGAGCGCCAGTCCATCAATTTGACGTTGGGGAATTCCCTGCTCATATTTTTTAACAAATCGTTATTAGATTTTTCCCAGCGGCGAGGGGCTTTGACGTTGATGAAAATGACCTGGCGCACATTGGAGAGTAATGTCATCAATTCCCTGACTTGCGCTTCATATAAATAGCCATTGGTACCTAAATGAATGACCACGATGTCGGCTAATTCATTTCGCTCTTTTAGCTCATGAACTCTGTTTAATCCATCCTTGCCTTGACGGCCTATCGCTGCATCAATCTCCAGGCCTTCGATTTTTTTTGCCATGTGATCACTCGCCCCTAGCAATACCGAGTCGCCGAGCACTGTGATCAGTGGTTTTGATTTGAAAGGAAATTTATTTGATACGGAGCGAATGCACGCAGCCCGCGTGCGGTGGGCTGCAATCTCGCTCTCATGCGGTTCATCTTCGGCTTGCTGTAGTTCATCAGTGTTCTGATTGGCTGTTACTGCGTTTTTCTCAAGCGGGGCAGGACGGATCTGTATCGTCAGAATTGCCGATGCAGCGCCGATCAAACACAGCGAATAAAACCCATAACGTTTCTGAGCCGGCCATCGAAATACCTCGCCGGTTCTAACTGGATTTTCAATCAGCTGGTAAGACAGCTCGGTCAGTATGAGAGTGAGTGTCAGGCGTATCGCTGCTTGAACCCAGGCGTTATCTGATAATTCGAATTCCGGTCGCAGCAAGGCAAAGACAGGCCAGTGCCACAAATACAGACCATAGGATCGCTTGCCCAGCCAAGCCAGTGGACGAATACTCATCAATCCGGATAATGCGCTGTCTTTTTGCGCAGCAGCGAACACTAGGCCAATCGAAAACAGACATACCCAGAAAAAGCCACCCTGATACAAGGCGCGGTCATATTCACTTACGAACAACATCGCCCACAACAGCGCGCTGAGGCAGATAAGCCCCAGAAAATCAGTCATCGCTCGGGTGAATTGTGTCCCGGGCGATGCAGGTGTTTGCCAGGGATTCCAGGCGGCTGCCAGAGAAGCTCCCAGAAACAATCCCATCGTGTGCGTATCTGTTCCCAGATAAATGCGACTCGGGTCCTGAGACTGGGGATAGCCATACCGGGTAGATAAATAAATCATCCACCCCGAGCTTAGTAGCGCAAGACCCGCTGCAACGAACAAAACGCCGCGCTCGCGGAAGTGACGCAATATGACTAGCAGTAGCAAAGGCCAGACGATATAAAACTGCTCTTCAATCGCCAGCGACCATAGATGCTGCAACAGTGCAGGGCGGCCGGACATCTCAAAATACGATTGTTCCGAAAAGATTTGCCACCAGTTCGAAAAATAAAAAAGCGCAGGCAGCAAATCGGAGCGAGTGCGCCAAGCAGCATCCTGGACGAACCACTCAGTGACCAGAACACAAAAAACAAGCAATGCCAGCACCGCTGGAAATAATCGACGCGCTCGTTTCAGATAAAAGATACCGATGTCGATCGTGCCATCTTTCTGGAACTGCCGGATTAATTGGGCCGTGATGAGAAAGCCCGAGACCGTGAAAAAAATATCGACGCCAAGAAAACCCGAAGAAAACAAGCCGGGAATATCCAGGTGATACAGGATGACGGCGATTACCGCGAATGCACGCAAGCCCTCAAGGCCAGGCAGATAGTCGGAATGTTTCTGCTGGTGCGTCACAGCGATACTCGGAAAATGCAGACCGCTGATTATATGGATTAATCAGCGGTTTTGATAAAGCTTTGATACCTATTTATGGTTCAGAAGAGCTGCGCTCGATGAAAATTGCAAAATTAATAATTAATTATCAGTGCATCGTATTTTCAATCAGTGACAGCAAATCGTCATAAGCATCCACCGCTGTAAATTGCGGGAATTGGGCTTTGACATTGGCGGGCGCGTGAAACAGGAATCCTGCATCCGCCGTTCCCAGCATGCTGGTGTCATTAAACGAATCTCCTGCCGCAATCACACGGTAATTGAGCTGCTGGAGTGCCAGCACGGCGGCACGTTTTTGGTCCGGAATCCGAAGTCGGTAGTCGACAATTCGGTCATCCTTGACCAGAAGCGTGTGACAAAGCAGGGTGGGCATGCCTAATTGACGCATGAATGGCGCAGCAAACTGCTCAAAGGTATCCGACAGGATCAGCAACTGGACTTTCGAGCGCAAGGTATCCAGAAAATCTCTGGCACCCGCTAATGGTTCCAGGGTACCAATGACGGCTTGTATTGCCGACAGGGTTAGTCCATGTTGATCCAGTATTTCAAGACGGCTACGCATGAGCTTGTCGTAATCCGGCTCGTCCCGCGTCGTTCGGCGTAATGCTTCAATGCCGGTTTTCTCGGCCACGGCAATCCAGATTTCCGGTGTCAGAACACCTTCCATGTCCAGCGTCACTATCGTTTGTTTCATGGGTTGTGCCAATTCGTCTTGAAAGTAAGGCGGCCGCTTGTGTTTTGCAGCGCCTGTCTGAAATCAAAATAGCTCAGCCAAATAGTATCCATATAAATCTCTTACTGCATTATCTATTACCAATATAGTAATTCTTATAATGACCACATTAAGCTAATGGAACAAAAATCAGAACTTTCCAAGAGGTCTGTTGGTACAATCGAAATCAAATAAAGCAATAATTAAATGATATCGATAATGCTTCGACCGAGGTAAAAGCGCCCGAGTCTTTGTTCTTTTGGCCTCTGCATTTCACGGTCACGCATGCTGGCTCGCTGCCATGGAACGATCCAGCGTCTCTCTAAATTAATAACCAACAAATTAAAATGAAAGTATCTTTCGCCGGCACGGCCGGCTTTATTGCAGCATTTGTTTTTGCACAAGCAGCTCAGTCAGCTCAGTCAGCTCATGCAGCGGATGCGAATCCAAGCACTCCGCCGGTCAGTATTCAGGAAGCCGCTACGTTGTTGTCCGGTACGGCATTGCAATCAGGCTTACCGCCTGCATTGAACACTGAGCAGTGGACACGCTATTCAAATCAGGTGCGTTCAAACTGGACCCAGTACGTCACGAAAATCGCCAATCCCATGATGGCGTGGTCGCAGAAAGAAGTGCCAGCTTTTCGTGAGACAGTTTTTTACCCGTTCTCAGGACCAGATTTTTCAACCGTCTATCAGATGTATCCGAATGCTCAGCGCTATGTCATGGTGGCGATGCAGCGTGCTTATCAGCCGATTGATCTTCGGACCCTTAATGCAAGCACGCTGGATCAGACCTTGAACGTGCTGACCTCCGCTTGGGCGAATTATGGGCGTGATGGGTTTTTCGTCACAGAATATCTAGATCAATATGTGTACCAAAACCGTGTACACATTGGTGCCAGCACCTTGCTGGCAACGACATTGCGCCTCCAGCGTTTTGTTATCAACGATGTCGTGCCAATCGATTGGAATGAGAAGGGCGAGATCATCGAGTTGCCAGCCACCACCAAAGAGTGGACGTCGGTACGTTTCAAACTCACCAAGAACGGCAGGCCAGTGACGCTGGACTATCTGCGTATCGATTTATCTAACAAAGGCCTCGGGGCATCACCCAAAAACTACACGCTGATCAAGCAGCTAGCTTCCAATCCGACTTTATTCAAAGCCGCATCGCATTTGCCGCAAAACAAGACTTTCTCGATGACGGCAGATGCCGTGATCAACAATGCGCCCTTCATCGTTCAGGACGAAACCGGCATCCAATACACCAAACTGGATGCCGCCTTCAGCAC
The DNA here is from genome assembly GCA_027490255.1 of Oxalobacteraceae bacterium. Lineage (GTDB taxonomy): Bacteria > Pseudomonadota > Gammaproteobacteria > Burkholderiales > Burkholderiaceae_D > Pernthalerella. The sequence continues at coordinate 17,707 of JAIXYM010000099.1, forward strand.
CCAGCTCTATGGAAAATTCGAGCGCGCGCATCAAGCCTTCAATGCTTATCAGCGGGATCTGGCGAAAGCCTTTGAAGAGCGTAAAGATATCCGGCCACTGAATTTCCGCATGGGGTATTACAAAGACGGTACCTATGCGGTAATCACGGCCACCCGTAAAAAATAAGGTCGGTACGGTTTGGTTTCCTCCAACTACCTGCTGGCGCTACCGATACTGGTTGCGCTTTATCTCCTAAGCCAATCTCAGATCACGCGCCTGTGTCTGTTGCTGCTGGGTGGTGTGATCACACTGTGGTCGGACGGTTGGACCAACTTTCTGCTGATTTTGGTCCTGCTGGTCGTGACATGGTGGGGTGTGGCGCTGATTCAGCGCTACTGCCCGGGGAATCGAAAAGCCTTGGGCTTGTTGATCGCGCTGGAAATCAGTCCACTGCTGCTGCATAAATTCGTCAAGGCAGGTTTGTGGGGACTGGTTGATCCGGCCTGGTTGGAAGCGCAGGGCCTTACAGAATGGTTGCCGCCGCTGGGTTTGTCGGTCATGACCTTTCAGGCGGTGAGCTACACCGTCGACCGATACCGCCGCCAATTGGATACCGGTGCTTGGCCGCACTACGCGGTGTATATGACGTTTTTTCCGCATCTGGCGGCGGGACCAATTCTGCGTGCATCGGATTTCGTCAATCAGCTCGTCAACAGGTCCGATGTCAACAGCGATGATATCCGCGAAGGTTTGTGGCGCATCATCCGTGGACTGGTAAAGAAACTCATTTTGTCGGATGTGATCGCCAAGGCGGGCGTTGATCCGGTCTTCTCCGATCCGGCCAGCTTTTCATCGCTGGAAATTCAGATCGCACTGCTGGCGTATACCTTCCAGATCTATCTTGATTTTTCGGGCTACACCGATGTCGTGATTGGTTCTGCTCGCCTGTTGGGTCTCAGGCTGCCAGAAAATTTCAATCGTCCGTATCACGCTTCATCGATTGCAGAATACTGGCGCCGCTGGCATATGAGTCTCTCTGCCTGGGTAACTCAATATGTGTATTACCCTCTGGGTGGCAGCAGGGTCGAGAGATGGAAAATCTATCGCAATGTAATGATCTCGATTTTGCTATTGGCGGTATGGCATGGCGTGACGCTCAACTTTTTGTTGTACGGGCTGTTGCATGGCACCGCCGTCTGCATGAATCGCTGGTTGCGCTTTCAGAGTTGGTGGCAAGCATGGACAGTCACGTATGAAAAGCGCCTACTAATTGCTGGATGGATCGCCACATTCAGTTTTGTGGTCGTTGCCCGTATTCTGTTCAAGACACCAACGCTTGATGATGCAGCAGCGTTTACGGGATATCTGTTTGAATCAGAATTATCAGGCTCGCCGCGCTTTGCGATTATGTTCTGGGTTTGTCTGATCGCGGGTGTTTTGTCTTGCTTTGCACCTGCTTGGGTGACCGAAGCGACACGCACTGCATTCAAGCGGCAGCATCCTTTCATTCAAGGAATTGTCTTTGGTGTGGTCTTGTTGATAGGCGCTTATCTGTCAGGTGGTCAGGCGCTGAATTTCATTTACAGGAATTTCTGACGATGCTTGCAAACGACCGACTGGCTGCCCCTCTTCATGTATTGGCGATACTTGCCGTTGGTCTGGCAACCGTACTGCCCAGCTATTACATCGCTGACATGGCGTCATTCCGACCCACCCGGGCTTTGGGTCCTTTGGTCTGGTCGAATTCGGAGACGACATCAGCACCGATACTGCAAGAGCCGATTGCACAAGAACCGATTGCACAACAACCAAGCGTTGCAACTGAGAAGCCAGCGGTGCAGACCGCCAATGAACCACCTCAAGGTGACTCCCCAAAGAAGATCGGTGCTGACAAGGCAGCAGCGGCAGTAGCCACCACCGTACCCGCAACGAAAAATACCGGCAACTCGCATTTGTATGGTGAAGAGCACCTGAGCGGATTTTTTCGGGCGCTCAAAGAGCGTAAGCAAGGACCGGTCAGAGTACTGCATTACGGCGATTCCACGCTGGCAGGTGACGGTATTGCTAAAACTGTGCGCACCCGTATGCAGACCAGTTTCGGTAATGGTGGTCCGGGGTTTTTCGTTGCTGGTATGGATCCACGCTGGATGCGTCGCGATGATGTGCGCGTCGATCGAACTGGAGAATGGAATGTACAAACCATTCTTTTTGGTGGGAATAAGGGTCGTTACGGACTGGGAGGCGTGGTGGCTAAGCCGCATGCCAAAAGTCAGATCCTGATCTCGCCGCCTAAACCCAAGGGAGTGATGGGCGAGCATCTCGAACTTTATGCGCAAAAATCCCGACGCGACGAAGTACCTGCATTCGAAGTCAACGGAAAAAAAGTCGATTCGATCAAACGCGTAGAGCATCAGGCTTTCGATCAATGGATCATTGACAGCCCAGATCCCATCTCACGCGTGAAGATCACGGTGGCCGAGCCCAATCTTGAAGTCTATGGTGCTGTGATAGAAGCAGCGCGTGGCATCACCTGGGAGACGACGGCGGTCGTTGGTATTGCCAGCGGCTCCATACGTCAGTTCGATCCGGCGCATCTTGCCGAGCAAACTGCTGCTCGTAATCCCGATCTGATCGTCATCATGTTGGGCGGGAATGAAACCAACCACGGTGGTTTGATGACGCCTGAAGGACAGGTCTACAAAGAGGGATTTACCGCCGCGCTTAAAGTACTGCGTCAGGGTGCACCCAAAGCCGCGTGTTTGGTGATGAGCCCGCTGGATCAGGGGGTACTCAATGACGATGGTCGTATCACCTCGCGCCCGCTGATTGAGCGCATGGTGACCTATCAGCGTCAAGTCAGTCTGGATAATGGATGTGCGTTCTGGAACACATGGCAGTTCATGGGCGGTCGCGATTCGTTCGCTCGCTGGCTGTCGCAAGGCTTGGCCTGGACCGATCTGAATCATTTGACTGAAAAAGGATTGCACCGTATCGGCAATGCCTTCTCCGACGCGCTGTTGCAGAGCTATCAGCGCTTTGAGGCAGGTCAGTGATGATGAAATTAAAAGCTTGTCGTTTATTGATGATGCTGGTGCCGACTCTGTTGCCGGCAGTCGCTGTATCTGGAGAGGCAGCACCGGCCGAGACGACGTCGCAAGCCTCGCATCAGATATTTAGTGTCGCAGGCGGCAAAGATATGGATGCGCTGAAGTGTACGACGCCACAACGGAGAAAATCACCAGAGCGTCGCCCCACACCTTCCCAAGGAGATAACCGGAAACAAGATCCGGCACCCGCAGGCAGCGAAGAGGAAATCATCCCACTGAGTGAAGAAGAGGAAGCGGCGATGCTTAAAAAAGCACTTGCGCCGCCCAGCTCTGAAGAACTGCGTCGCAATTTACCGAAATCGGAGTGGATAAAAAAATTCCATGCCACGCTGTCTGCTGCTTCGCGTCAGCGTATCGCGCGCGTCGGGATTTGGGGCGGTAGTCACATGGCAGCTGAATTTTTCACGACTGAATTCCGGCAGGCGCTGCAAGAGCGCTATGGTGTTGGCGGTGCGGGTCATGTAAATCTTCTCTATGGTCGCCCCGGTCTGAATCTCCCTGTCAGTGCTTTTTGTCGAACAGGTGAATGGCACGAAGAGCTGCCACCAAGAACGGTCAATTCGCCGAAAATTTCCGCTGGCTTGGGTTTGTATGCAATGACGGCTAATTCACCGCATGCGGCTCTGGAAATTGATCTGCGATCTACGCATGCGAAATACCGGGCCCATCAAGTAGCGCTGCATTTCCTGCGGCAGCCCGATGGTGGCACCTTTGACTTGATCGTTGATGGTGAAAACCTAGGCACGCTGGACACCCAGGGTCCGCGTGCGATCGGCGTGGTCGAGATCAAGGCGTTAATGCCCTTGTCCCGCATAGAGTTGCGTGCGAGTGAACAAAAGAGCGTGACCTTGCTCGGTCTCTTCGCCGAAGATCATCAAGGTGCGGTATTGGATAATTTCGGCGTTGCGGGTGCGGCCGGTAATTACTGGCGTGGTGTCGAACCCGAGTTGTTCAAAGTGGCCGTATCGCAGCGGTCTTATGATGCGGTCGTCCTCGCCTACGGCACCAACGATGTCACTGGAAACAACTGGAACCCCGAGCGCTATCGCCAAGATTATCGTCAGATCTTGATCGCGATGCGTGCCGCAATGCCGCAAGCCGCCTGCATTCTGATCACGCCGGGTGATCGTGTGACTCGGTTCTATGTCAAAAAAATTGTCAAAGTAAAAATCAATAAACGCAAGACCGTGAATAAGACTCAGGTCACCACCCATTACGATCTGCTGACTTTCCCTCAGCGGCATGCGCAGGCGGCCGCGATTCAGAGCGAGCTGGGCGAAGAGTATCAATGCATGGTGTGGGATATGTCGATCGTGATGCGGGAGATGGGTGGCGCGTATGCCTTGATGAAGCGATCACCACCCTGGATGGCCAATGATCTGATTCACCTCACTCCTGCCGGCTATCGTGAAATGGCCAGACGATTTGTAGGCTGGCTGGAGCTCTCCAGTGGCAAGGCGCAGTAGTACTAGTAGACGCCTCGCTGGCCATTCGCCCTGTATGATCGGGTTGTGCGGGTCGCAAAAGCTGCCTGTGAACAAAGACCATCATGATCTGAGGTGAGCAATTGATCGTCAGTCAGCCAGATACCTGCCGTATGAAGTTACTGTCCAAACGTCGATTCGCCGGACTTTTCTTCTTCATTCTCATTCTGCTTATGTGCCAGCAAATCGGGGCTGCCGCCCCCTTATCCGACGGTCTTAAGGAGCAATCCTTTGTCACCTCAGATCGCGTCCGCCTGACCTATGTCACCGGTGGATCAGGCGATATTGATCTGATTTTTATTCCAGGCTGGCTGATGCCTGCCGAGATTTTTCAGCCGCAGCTGGAGCATTTCTCGAAAAAATATCGGGTGCATTCGCTTAATCCCAGATCGCAGGGTACTTCAGATATATACCGCGGCCCACGTTTGGCAGAGTTGCGTGCGCGTGATATCAAGGAATTCATCGCTCACCTGAAATCTAAACGATTCGTTTTGCTTGGCTGGTCATTAGGCGTCATGGAGTCTCTGGATTATCTGACGCGCTATGGTCAGGAAGGCATGACGGCCTTGGTGTTGATCGATAATTCGATTGGTGAGGGAGAGCCACCCAAAGCGCGTCGCAGCGCACGCTCAAAAATGACGGAAACGCAATTTACGAAGTACATCAAGGAATTCGCGCGCGCGATATTCAAAACGACACCAGATGCGGATCTCATTGAAACCGTGGAAAAATCCGGGTTGCGTCTGGCTAAAAATCCGTCGGATGCTTTTGCTGTGCTGAGCAAGCCCTATGAGCGTGAATACTATCGCGATGCTGTCTATGCGACTACTCGACCGATTTTGTACGCGATTACACCACGCTACATCGAGCAATCACAGCTGTTCGTCGACAAGCATCCTCAGGGGCAGACGAAAATTTATAGCGATGCAGGTCATGCCTTGTTTGTAGATGCGGCGGCTGAGTTTAACCGGGATCTGGAAGCTTTTCTCCTGACGAGTGATGAAGCCGAAAAAATCAGTGAGGACTGAAACGCCCGGTTCATACAATTTCATATTGCCGTACCAAGCAGCATCAATTTTTAGTTTTTTTGTATTGACGACCAAGCGTATCAATAAAGCTGGCCAGCCGAGCCAGTCGCTGGAGGAGACTCATAATGAAAAAAATAATCTGCTTTTGGATGTGTCTGCTGGCTCTTTGTAATTACTCGAATGTACTGGCCTTCAGTGATCTTCCAGCTTTGGAAGTTAATAATGAGACACCCGTCATCTTCAGCGACAAGTTGAACGTCCGAGTACTAGAATCGACGGGTGATCAGCAAGATATTTCTCGAATCATCGCCTCTTCGGCGGCGTTCAAGCGGCCTACGGATATTCAGCAAATCAAATCTGGTCATCGCTATTGGGTGGCGCAAAAGTTCAGTAGCCGTCTGTCGGAAGCGCTGGTTCTGCGAATCGATCCCTCGGGCTGGGGAAACATACATGGTTATGTGATACGTGCCGATGGCCGTGTCGAGTCGTTAAAAACTTCGGGTGTTTTTCATGCTGCGTATAACCGGCTGACAGATACAAATCCATTTGCTTCAGGATCAAGAAAAACAGACAGCCAGTTCACTCGCTTCACCCTGCACGCGAATGAAGAATTGCTGGTCCTCACAGAATTACGTGCAAATAGCAATCTACGTCCTGGGAGCTTTAGCCTCAACTTCTACGATGAACTGAAATTTTCCGAAGCGCGGCGCTTCGGTCTCTATCTTGAGGGAGTGCTGCTGGGCATCTTGTTTGCACTCGCCGTATTCGGATCATTTTCGGCAGCGAAAAACAAGGATGGCGCGAGCTTTGCCTACAGCATCTGGATCGTGGTTGCTTTCTGCCAGATCTTGAGCAATTCCATGCCTGAGGGTCCACGGCTATCCGAATTTGTATTCGATGTTGAGGGTCTCACCTTTGGACATCAGAGTGTGTACTGGCCCTTGTTTGTCAGTTTTGGTTATTTGCAAGCTATCTGTTACGCATTTTTTGCGGCATCTTTTCTCAATGTCCGCGAGCATTTCCCGATGGTGTACAAAGCGGTGTTTCTGTATGTCGCTATCTATTCAGGACATTATCTTTTCACCTCGTTTGTGCCCCACGATGTCCCTGCAAAAATCCTCTGGTTGCCGCTGGGCATCATTACCTTATTGCTGCTGATTTCCTTTTATACCGTTGCATTCATTCGTTACCGTCAGGGCTTGAAGATTGCCAAGTTTTTTATGTATGCAATCGTACCTTATCTGACCTTTCGTTCGATTTTCATTTTGGGACTGGCCGGTGTGCCTTCGCCTTTCTCATTGCTCGAGCCTTCGGGTTTTGGGCTGCTGATGCAAAATTCCAATACTGCGCAGTCCATCGGCTTGTGCTGCGAAGCGCTGATTATGGCATTGGCTGTGGTCAGTCGTACTCGCTGGTTACAGGAACAGCTGGCGGATAATCTGATGGCGCAACAGGAATTGGTCGAGGATCAGAATCGCAAACTCGAAGCCACCGTTGCCGAGCGCACTGCAGAACTCGCGGCCCAGCACAAGGAGCTGGATGAGGCGCATCAGATGCTGGTGGGTTCAGTGAATTATGCCAGCCGTCTACAGCGCGGACAGTTGCCGCGTGCCTTGCGACTGGAAGGAAGATTTTCCTCCTTCGATGTCATCTGGGAGCCGCGAGACACCATCGGCGGTGATTTGTGGTGGGTCTCTTCATCGAAGCACGATGGCCCTTTTGTACTGGCTGTGGCCGACTGTACGGGGCATGGCGTGCCGGGCGCGATGCTGTCACTGCTAGTGAGCAATTCGTTCGAGCGTATTTACGCAACTGATACTGATCACGATCCAGTCGCTGCTTTGCAATTACTCGATCACTATGTGCGTACTGGTCTGAATCAGGACCGCCCTGATAGTGAAAGTGATGATGGTTGCGATGCTTGTATTCTCCGTATCGATCCCGAGCGTCGGCGTTTGGAGTATGCCGGTGCAAAGCTGGAATTGTGGCAATTGAAAATCTCGGGTGAAGTACTGCGGCATCCAGCGGCTCGGATCAGTCTGGGTTATTCGCAACTTCTGACCGAAAATGATCGGCCAGAACTTCAAGTCATCGATTACGATAAAGATGACACCTTCGTGATAGTCACTGATGGATTCACCGACCAAATCGGCGGACCCAATGATCGTCGGGTCAGTTACGGCTATCGCCGACTGCAAGCGGTACTCACCAGTAAGGCATCTGCGCCTGTCGCCGAAATTGCAAAGGCAATGAAAGCAGATTTCGATGCTTGGCAAGGCAATAATCTGCGGCGCGATGATGTGACAGCTGTCGTATTTCGTTTGTGATTCAGTTCAAACGAACGCGCCGCCATCCGCCTATGCGCCAGTAGAGCCAGCCTGCGATCGAAAGATTGAGCAGATTCCAGGCGACGCCATTGATGAATGCGGCTTGGTAGGAGCCAGTCAGATCAAATACTTTGCCTGACATCCATCCGCCCAGTGCCATACCGAATAGTGTTGCAGTGATCACGGACCCAACGCGGGCACCGGCCTCAGCCGGAGGAAAGTGCTCGCGCACAATGATCGCGTAGGACGGCACGATCCCGCCTTGAAACAGGCCGAACATAATTGAAATCACATACAGTGACATCAGGCCATCGAAGGGAATGAACAAGAGCAGCGCGATACCTTGCAAGGCCGAGCCGAGCAGCAGCGTCCGTATCCCGCCAATACGATCGCAGATGAGTCCGGAGACGAGTCGACTGGCGATCCCGAAGCCCAGCATCAGCGACAGCATCTGCGCACCGCGCGCCGCACCGAAACCCAGATCACTGCAATAGGCAACGATGTGTACCTGCGGCATGGACATGGCCACGCAGCAGGCCATGCCCGCGATGCAGAGCAACACCTGCGCTTGCGTCAGGCTCAGGCCAAACGGTCGGTCTGAGGTAAATGCTGAGATCGGATTTTCTGCTGCTGCATCCACCAGTGGCGGTCGTGCTTTCATGCGCAGCGCAAGCAGAATAATACCCACGCCACAAAAGCAGCCGAGTGTGAGATAGCTGGTGCGCCAGCCAACGTGGTCTATGCCCCACTGCATGGCGACGGGCCATACGGTACCTGCGACATAGTTGCCGCTGGCGCAAACAGCCACTGCGATACCACGACGTTTTTTCCACCATAGCGCGGTGTCGGCCAGCAGAGGAACGAACGTCGCGGAGCAACCCATCACGCCGAGCAGTGCATGGGCGAGCGTTAGACTTATCAGACCCGGTGACTGGCTGGCCCACAAAAAGCCGGCCAGATTGCCCAGGCCGCCAATGATGAGTACACGGTAAACGCCGAAGCGATCCGCTAGTTTTCCCATGAGCAGGCTGCCGATGCCGAACGCAATCATCAGTGCGGTGTAGGGCAGTGATGCACCCGCGCGATCGCTACCGAATTCGCCTTGTGCGACCGGCAGAATCACGACCACGACATACATGGCCGCGCTGCCAAGGGTCACCAAGGCCAGCGCATTGATGAGGCGCCAGAATGCGTAACGCGAGTCGATCAGATCAGGGCTGACGGGAAGGCTGGGACTGGACATGGGGCAGCAGGTTAGCATGCGTTATGCAACTGACCTTAGGAAAGTGCGTCTGCTGTCGATAAGTAGTGGTTAGGGCGGGCATTTCCAGAGCCCTGCAGTCAAAATTTAACGATGTTATCGAAGAGGAAATCATGACGATCCGTTCTCCGCTCATCGACAAAGCGAAAGCTTTCCGGGCCGGGAAGTCAGCGCTCGCCACGTCTCAGGCTGAGGTGGGTACGGCTTGTGTCGCCAATGCTGAAGATCTCGTGCGTGTTCTATCTGAAGAGGCGGGTGAGACCGATACGTTTTTGCTGGCGAGTGCGATATTGCATGACATTCTTCAGACCACGGATACCAAAGAGGCCGATTTGGTGAGCGTGTTTGGCAGTGAGATCGCCTTCGTCGTCGCCGAGGTAACGGATCACACCCGCTTTTCGCCAGTAACGCGCAAGGCCTTGCGGATGCGCTCGGCCCCCTCTTTATCCCGCAAGGCCAAGCTGATCAAGCTGGCCGAGGTCATCGAAAGTGTGCGCACGCTCGCCAGTCCCACATCGCCCAAGGCCTGGTCAGATCAGCACAAGCTCGAATACTTCGATTGGGCAGAGCGTTTGGTTCAGGCGATGGGTAAGACCAATTCCACCTTGGAGGCGGTGGTTTCCGCTGAAATCGAAGGCGCCCGACTGAAGGTCGGGTCGCGTATGACTACCGTGGTTTAAAAAATCAATCTGGGTTATTAGTCCCGCGGCGCCTGCGCACCAAAACGCGTTGACCTGAACCATTTTTCAAAGACATCGGCCTGATCTTTGTAGCCGTTGAAATTCAGTGCATGAAACTCGGGTATGGTTTTCGTTGCTTGGGTATTGAGCCAGTTAATCAGATGAATTGAGCGACCGCTAGGGTCGATCTTTGGCAGGCGCTCTGGCGTGAAGGTCACCGGTACGATACGTACTGATTTGAATTTTCCGCTGGCATCAAACATCATCTCGGGGAAGGCTGAGACATTCGCCAGATTCTGCGCACTCAAACCACCTGCGCCAACAAAATTACCAATCGAATGAAGCACGGGTACGCCATTGATACATTCTGCTGCGCGTACCAGATGTGGCCCGTGAGCGATCAACGCGCCTGCGCCGGCTTTGATCATCGCAGCAGCAAATTTTCTAGCGTTACCACGCTGCTCGCCCAGAAAAACTTCATCGTTATTGGTGATCATTGCAAAGGCGTCACCTTCGCCACCGAGCTGATAAAAAAGAATAACCAAGTCGCTCTTAGCGCGAACTTCGGTAACGAGTTTGGCTGTTGCCTCGATTTCCAGGACGTTGTTATACATCGGGTAATGTGCAAGCGCGATTACACCAATCTTGATGCCTTTGACGGGTCGAATAACGTAACTACCTTTGAGACCTGTGTGCTCAATGCCCACCGCGTTCAGATGTCGCTGCGTATCAGCGAAACCGGTTGGGCCGTAGTCCTGCGCGTGATTATTTGCGATCGACAAAATATGAAAATTCGCTTTTTTCAGAACTTGGGCGGTTTCGACAGGATAGTGAAACGAGTAGGAACGGCCGGGTACATAAGGCTTGCGTGGCGTGTTGGCATCCGTGATGGGCCCTTCCAGATTGCCCAAGACCAGATCTGCCTTGCTCAGCAAAGGCATGAATTCTGTGAAGGCATTACGGTTAATTTGTGGATTTTCGGAGAACACGAGATCACCCATCGCAGCCAAACGTATATCGCTTGTTGTTGGATCGATTGGTGTGCTTGAGCAGTTCACAAATTTTGGCAAACTGTCTTCCATCGGAGTCTCTGCTTGCACAGCGGGCATCAAGCCCGTACCTAGCATCAACAGGGAGGTGAGCAGCGTGTTGCGAAGATGGCGTGTTCGGAGGCGTGGATGTGAGTTCATGAAATCAATAAGCAAGTAAGAGAAAAAATTTTTAACGTATCACTCAGTCAGTATACGCACCGCATAAGTGAATCGATGTCGATAATAAGCACTATCCATGCGGCTCACCATCACACGAGTGCCCGGCATAGGTGCATGAATGAATTGAGAATCGTTGACATAAATACCAACGTGGGTGAACTTGCCACCACGCGTATTGAAAAAAACCAGATCGCCGGGTGCGAGTTCTTCCCGGCTGACGCGTGATCCCAGACGCGACATGTCCACGGGCATACGGGGCAGCTTGATGTTCAGCGTATGGCGAAAAATAAACTGCACAAAACCGCTGCAATCAAAACCAGTCTGCGGTGATGTACCACCCCACCGATAAGGTATGCCCATATACTTGCTAGCTTCAGACACGATGCTCATACCCTGCAATAGCGTCTCGATCTGCGTTTCTGGAGATGCAGTGATCTCGGCACTGGTTCCAACAGTAGCCGGTGCTTTATTCGATGCCGGCGCGTCCAGAAGCGTATCGGCCGCCGCCTTTGTGGCTGACGTATCGACGGGCTCGGCCCATGCAAGGCTGACAGCTGCCAAAAGGCTGCCGGCAAGCGCGCTGCAGGTCTTCAGCGGGAATGACATTTTGGTAATGAAAAAAAAATCGAAAGCGAGCGTAGTCTAGCTCATGATATGAATGCAGTCAGATATTACTCACACCATGAATCCGGATAAACCTTTGAAAATCGGTGCAGTGCTGCTTGCAGCGGGCGAGGGTTCGCGCATGGGTTCGGTGCCTAAATCGCTGCTGCGTCTGCAGGGAATACCCTTGCTTCACCGTCATTTGATGGCCCTGCGCGAAATATCCTTTGATGACATCGTTGTCGTCACCGGCTATCACCATGCACAGATCGAAGCGGCCATCAGCGATCAAGCGGTGCGATTTGTCAGAAATACGGAGCCTCAGCGCGGTCAGCAATCCTCGGTCCGTTTGGGGGTGGCTGCCTTGGCTGCTTTGGATACCGGGTTCGATGTGGTGATGGTGGTGCTGGCGGATCAGCCATTGCTTGGTGTTCCCGAGCTTGCAGAGCTGATCAGCGCATTCGCACAACGTCCGACCGGTACGGGAGTACTTTATCCAGTGGTGCAGGGACAGCGTGGCAATCCTGTGGTGTTTTCAGACGAAGTGATCGCGATCATGCTTCGTAGTGGTGATGAGGCCGACTTCAGGCGCTATATCGATGAACATCCAGCAGTGGTGTATCGGTATGAAACGCCCAACGAACATTTCATTATTGATCTCGATAATGCAGAGGATATCGCGGCCTTTGAGCAGCGTACGGGTTGGGCGCTGAGCTGGTCAGACGGCGCTACATAAAAAAATAAAAACAAATGATGATCTGCATGCGACGCAGTCCGTCAGTGCGACCGATCTGCCGCCCAGAGGCATCATAGATACGCTCACCATCAATACGTCCCATGGCGCTGCCCGAGCCGCTGTACAGACGCTCACCATCAATGCGCCCGATTTGCCGTCCCGAGCCATCGTAAACGCGATCACCGTCGATACGCCCAAGCTGCCTGCCAGAACCATCATAAATCTGCATGCCGTCCTGACGGCCGACTTGGCGGCCCGAGCCATCGTAGTACCGATCACCATCAACACGACCGATTTGTCGGCCACTGCCGTCATAGAGCCGTTGTGCCATGGCTAACTGTGTTCCTGCTATGGCACATAGCAACAACAGCATGGTCAGATATCTCATCATGGTTTCTTCCCTCGGCTACTTGAGAACCCAGCCAGCGAATGCGGCACTGCCTTGGGCTTCGTAATCTGCTCTGACATTTTGCGGGATGACTTTGGGAATCACGGGGACATAACTGTAGTTCTCACCCTGAACGAGAAATCCTTCTCCCCAGGCGCCGCACAAGACGGTTTCTTCGATGATGTAGGCGCGTCGATTTGCGTAGGTGTCTCGTAGTTCTTTCAGAATCAGGTCGCGCCGACGATGGGCCTCATCCAGCGTTGCGCCGTCTTTTTTGTCACGATATTCTTTGACGAACAACTCGGAAAAAATAGTTTCCGCAGTCTTGAATCGGGTCTGATATTTTGGATCATTCGCAGCGGTTTCTGCGAGTACCGAGAAAATCGCTGCACAACGAACCGACTGCGTGGCGATTCTGGATTCTTGCCCGTGACTGCTGGTAAAAAAAAGAGATAAGGCGATACCTGCCACCATCCGGAATGAAATTCTCAATCCTTTCATTTTGTCTTTTCTCCCTAAGCCCGGCACGATCATGCAGATGCACGAATGGTATAAATTATCTCACGGGCTCTGCCACGGTTGGGCAGAGTGGAGCCGTGACTTTTTTGTAGGCCGTAGGCGATGATGTGTAAGATAAGTGTGGAAATAAGTAATCAATGACTTGTTAAAAAGAGAATGCAAGAGGTCACTATGGAAGATTCTCGCGGAGCGGATCAGACACCGGCTGAAGTCAAGGAAGGGCTGGAGGCATTAAAGGCCGTGCAATCCTCGGCAGCGCCCCCCAATAACGATCCCGAGGCGATCGACGAGCGCTTGCAGAAGGCCAGAGCGAGCCAGAGGGAATTCATTATTCGCTTGTACGTCACTAGCGCTGTCGTGATCGCTCTGCTCAGCTTTGCGATTTATCTGACCATAAAGCTCAGCTGATTGCGGCCTTGTCGGTGCGTGTGTCACCGCGATTGTCTTTCCAGGTCACTTCCAGCACGTCGCCTTTTGCGCCGTCTTTGAAGCTGAACTGTAGGAAAGGATTTTCCGAAATAGCCATACCCAAATAGGCATCGAAGACGAGCTTATTTTTGCACTTTACTTCCAGTGTCTCGATGAAATGGGCCGGGATTTTCTTGCCATTTTCATCTTTACGCAATCCGGACTCCATCGGATGACGAATCATCAGCTTGACCTCGATGAGATCCTTGACTTGTACGGCTCTGATGCGCATGGGTTCACTCATGATGGGCTCCTGATATCAACCGCAACCGCCGCCGCCTGCTCGCACTTTGATAATAGTGCTTGCGACATAGTAGTTATTTTTGGCTCTGATCACCGCATAGATGGGTGAGGTTTCGCCCATTTTGATTCGGGTGTTCAGCGACGGCTGAGTTCCTTCCGGGAATTTGAAGACGCCGACCACGGGAATCGGGTTTTTCTGGACGACCAGTACGATCAGGTCGGTGCCTTCAAGCCGGCTTTCGACGGAGACCGGGACGATATAGCCGCTATCAACCAGCTCCGGTCCAGACACCGTAATCGCGGTGCTTTCCACCACCAGATCTCCACCAAGCGCTTGCGCTGCTTCCTGAAAGGTCTTGGTTTTGAGCAGTCCATCCCATTCCTTTGCCAGCGCCGGCCAGGGCAGGAGCGCGCCACCCGCAATCGCCATAGAGAGCGTGGTTGTCAAATCCAGAAAATCCCTGCGTTTTTGATCCATGGTGCTACTCCTCTGATGCGTTCGCCCGACGGACTGGATATGTGTGACTGCCGGCAACAATCCCCTAATGTATCTCGATATGCGGTCTATGCGGCGCTTTTAAGTCGACCAATTTCCTTGGTTATTCATTCTTAAGGACTTCGAAGCTCTCCACAAAATACTCGGTATCGCCGAAACATGAGGAAGGCACTCCTTTGTGCTGTGAGTATTTCAATACCAGCCGCTGACCCGCATGCGCAGACAGCTGACTGGCCAGCTGATCATCGCGGACCGTGAACAGAAATTTTTCCGGAACCACACCGGGGAGTGTTGTCAGCAGGTGTTCGCCTTCCCAGGTTTTGCATAGCCATCCTCGCTTTGAAAATTTCTGCAGCAGACCGGCGCGTTCACCCGTCGAGTACGACCAACTGAGCGTGATCCAGGTATACAAGCTGAACATGGCAATCAGAGCGACCAGCACGGCCAGAAATCCAACGGTTATTTTTTTCATGTGTTTCAGAGGGGGTTGATGAATTCAATCACAGATAGTTGGGGGTGTCACTGCTCAAAATGTATCAGCTGAGCGACTGGCGAATATCAATCACGAAGCG
Source organism: Oxalobacteraceae bacterium (assembly GCA_027490255.1). GTDB lineage: Bacteria > Pseudomonadota > Gammaproteobacteria > Burkholderiales > Burkholderiaceae_D > Pernthalerella. The sequence continues at coordinate 32,810 of JAIXYM010000099.1, forward strand.
GTATTTCACATCACTGGTCTGCATGCGCTCATAGGCGAGATTGATATCCTGCATCGGGATGACCTCGATATCTGACACGATTTGATGCTCGCCACAAAAATCCAGCATTTCCTGTGTCTCTTTAATGCCACCCACCAGTGAGCCAGCAATACTGCGTCGTCCGAAGATCAGCGGTCGAGAATTGAGCTCTGATGTAGGGCCTATTGAGCCGACCACGCATAGCGTACCATCAACTTTCAGCAGTTCCATATAGGCCGTCACGTCATGGGGCACGGGTATGGTGTTGAGCAGGAAATCGAACTTGCCCGCATAGCGAGCGGCCGCCTCTTTATCAGAAAACAGTAATACATCATCCGCACCCAGGCGTTTGGCGTCCTCTGCCTTGTGGGCAGAATTTGTAATCATCACGGTATGTGCGCCCATGGCATGCGCAAATTTGATGCCCATGTGGCCAAGTCCGCCGAGGCCTATCACGCCGACCGTCATGCCGGGCTTTACGTTCCAGTGTTTCAGCGGCGAGTAAGTGGTGATGCCGGCACAGAGCAAAGGCGCGGCACCTGCCGGGTCCAGTGAGTCGGGTACGGTCAGCACAAAGTGACGGTCCACTACGATGCTTTTGGAATAGCCACCGTAGGTGAAGCCACCGGGGTCTTTGCTAGGCGTGTTGTAGGTGGCGGTAAAACCATTGAGGCAGTACTGCTCCATATCCGCATCACAGGAAGAGCAATGCTGGCAGGAACCCACAAAACAACCGACGGCCACGCGCTGACCTATTCGCAAATCCTTGACTTCGGGACCGATGCCCCTGACGGTGCCGACAATTTCATGTCCAGGAACGATGGGGTAATTGCTGCGCCCCCAGTCGTTTTTTGCGTAATGAATATCCGTGTGACAAACACCGCAAAATTCTATGTCGATGTGAACATCCTTCGCCCCGGTCGCTCTGCGAGTGATTTGGTGGGGCTTGAGTGGTCCATCAGCGGCGTGCGCGGCGTAGCAGGAAACAAGGGTCATCTGTAACTCCTGAAAATGAATGACATGTCTGATAAATAGCGGTCGGTTCTATTCAAGCAGCGCTTCCATGGCAAGCCTGGGTACCCAAAGAATAAGTGATCTCGCAAAGTCGTATCAAGAACCCCGGGTTTGTTATCATTATCGCCATAAGCTGAGTCACGAGAAAAAGTAGGTTAATTTGCTATCGCGGGTTCAGTGCGGCAGCTAACGTAGAATAAATCTTGCTGCGTAACTCTTTGCCTTCAAACCCGTGCACCGGTTTGCACCGATGTGTTTTATATAAGCCCTGACATTTCCGCCATCCTACGATGAAAAAAATCCAGAAAATTCTTGTCGCGAATCGCTCCGAGATCGCTATTCGTGTCATGCGCGCTGCAACCGAGTTGGGTATACGCATGGTCGCTGTGTACGCAGCAGAAGATCGATTTGCGCTTCATCGATTTAAGGCTGATGAGAGTTATCTGGTCGGCGAAGGTAAGAAGCCGATTGCGGCTTATCTGGATATTGACGACATCATTCGTATTGCCAAAGAAGCGCAGGTTGATGCGATTCATCCCGGCTATGGTTTTCTGTCCGAGAATCCGGATTTTGCGCAAGCCTGCGCCAATAACGGGATCATCTTTATCGGGCCCAAGTCTGATGTCATGCGTACCTTGGGCAACAAGGTCGCTGCGCGTAATGCCGCTATCGCGGCGGGCGTACCCGTCGTGCCCGCCACGCCCGCCTTGCCGCACGATATGGACGAAGTCCGAAAGCTGGCCGGTGCCGTGGGCTATCCGTTAATGCTTAAGGCCAGCTGGGGTGGCGGCGGTCGGGGCATGCGAGTGATCGAATCCGAAGATGAGTTACCCGCGCTGCTGGAAGTCGCGCGGCGCGAAGCCGCCGCTGCTTTTGGCAATGATGAAATGTATCTTGAGAAGCTGGTTCGTCGTGCGCGTCACGTGGAAGTGCAGTTGCTGGGTGACACGCACGGCAATCTGATCCATTTGTTCGAGCGTGATTGCTCGGTGCAGCGGCGCAATCAGAAAGTGGTTGAGCGGGCACCGGCACCTTATCTGACCGATGCAGACCGGATTTCCTTATGCGAAGCCGCAATGAGGCTGGGACGTGCAGTGAATTACACGCATGCTGGCACGGTCGAATTCCTGATGGATGCAGATACGGGTTCGTTCTATTTCATCGAAGTCAATCCGCGCATTCAGGTTGAGCATACCGTCACCGAGCAAGTGACCGGTGTTGATATCGTCAAGGCGCAGATACGCATTTCCGAGGGTTTAAAAATCGGCGACACCGATGCGCAAGGCCTGCATATTCCAAATCAGTCCGAGGTGCGACTCAATGGACATGCGTTGCAATGCCGCGTAACGACGGAAGATCCAGAAAATAATTTCACACCTGACTACGGCCGTCTTACCGCTTATCGCAGTGCGTCAGGTTTCGGTATTCGACTCGACGGTGGCACCGCTTATTCGGGTGCGGTGATTACGCCGTATTACGACTCGCTACTGGTCAAGGTGACTGCCTGGGCGCCCACAACGATTGAGGCCACAGCACGTATGGATCGTGCGCTGCGAGAATTCCGTATTCGAGGCGTATCGACCAATCTACAATTTTTGGAAAACGTCATTAATCATCCGCAGTTCATCTCAGGTGAATGCACGACGCGTTTTATCGATACGACACCCGAGCTGTTTCAGTTTGCCAAACGCGCCGATCGCGCAACCCGCTTGCTGCGATTTATTGGCGACGTTGTGGTGAATGGCAATCCCGAGATGAAAGGGCGTAAAGGCACGGATGGCATTCTTCCTGCGCCACTTCTGCCCAAATCGAGCCGGGTTGCCCCGGTGCCGCCGGGCTCCCGCGACAGGTTGCGGGAACTGGGTGCAGAGAAATTCTCACAATGGATGCTGGAGCAAAAATCTGTTCTTATTACAGATTCAACGATGCGTGATGCACATCAGTCGCTGTTCGCGACGCGCATGCGCTCCGCAGACATGCGAGTTATTGCACCGTATTACGCACGCATGCTGCCGAATCTTTTTTCGATGGAGTGCTGGGGTGGCGCGACCTTTGATGTCGCTATGCGCTTTTTGAAGGAAGATCCTTGGGAGCGTTTGACCGAGCTGCGCGAAGGTGTTCCTAACATCCTCTTCCAGATGTTGTTGCGTGCGTCAAATGCGGTGGGCTATACCAACTATGCCGATAATGTGGTGCGTCATTTCGTCGGGCAGGCTGCTGCGGGTGGCATTGATCTGTTCCGTGTTTTTGATTCGCTCAATTGGGTCGAGAACATGCGTGTGGCGATTGATGCGGTACGCGAGACGGGTGCGCTATGCGAAGGTGCGATTTGTTATACCGGCGATCCCTTCGATCCTGCGCGTGCCAAGTACAGCCTGTCGTATTACGTCACCATGGCAAAAGAACTCGAGCGCGCCGGCGTGAACATCATTGGTATCAAAGATATGGCGGGTGTTTGCAAGCCTGCTGCAGCGCGTGCGCTCGTCAAGGCGCTGAAAGAAGAAGTGGGTCTGCCGATTCATTTCCATACGCACGACACTAGTGGTATTGGTGCTGCTAGCGTGCTGGCGGCCATCGATGCCGGATGTGATGCCGTCGATGGTGCCATGGATGCAATGAGTGGTCTCACTTCGCAACCCAATCTGGGCTCGATCGCTGCGGCGCTCGTTCATACCGAGCGTGATCCGGGTCTGTCGAAAGACGCCTTGTTCTCCATTTCGCAATACTGGGAAGGCGTGCGTCGTTACTACGCGCCCTTTGAAGCCGATATGCGTTCGGGTACCTCGGATGTGTATCGGCACGAAATGCCGGGTGGTCAGTACACCAATCTGCGTGAGCAGGCGAGGGCGATGGGGATCGATCATCGCTGGACTGAAGTCGCGCAAGCCTATGCCGATGTTAATCAACTCTTCGGGGATATCGTCAAGGTGACACCGACCTCGAAAGTAGTCGGTGACATGGCCCTGTTCATGGTCGCCAATGATCTGGCACCGTCGGATGTCAGTGATCCTGAGCGTGAAATCGCTTTTCCCGAATCCGTGATTTCATTATTTCGTGGCGAGTTGGGTTTCCCGCCTGATGGTTTTCCGGCGGCGCTGCAAAAGAAAGTCCTCAAAGGCGCGAAGCCTTTGGAAGGCCGACCCGGTGCGAGTCTGCCACCTGTGGATTTGCAGCAGGCACGAGCAAGCGCAGAGAAGGCGGTCGATCGTAAGATAAGCGAGTACGAACTTGCGTCCTACCTGATGTATCCGAAAGTTTTCACTGAGTATGCACAGCATCGACGTCAGCATGGTGATGTGAGCGTGCTGCCCACCGATGTGTTTTTCGAGGGACTCAAGGATGGTCAGGAAATCTCGGTGGACATCGATCGCGGTAAAACACTGGTGATTCGTCTGCTAGGACGCACCGATCTCGAAGAAGAAGCCCAGACTAAATTATTCTTCGAACTCAATGGTCAGCCGCGTATGGTGCGTGTGCAGCACGCGGGTGTGGTGAGTACGGTGTCGCATCCCAAAGCACAAGAAGGTAATGCGCTGCACGTGGGTGCGCCCATGCCGGGCATGGTGGTGACGCTTGCTGTCAAGCCGGGTCAAAAGGTGAGCAAGGGTGATCCGCTGGTGTCAATCGAAGCGATGAAAATGGAAACTATGATTCGCGCCGAGATCGATGGCGTGGTTCGGCACACGCATGTGAAACCTGGCAGTGTCGTGACGGCCAAAGATTTACTGGTCGAATTCGCTGCGTCCTGATCAGCTTGCTTGCTTGCGCAGTCCCAGTGCAATCACGGTCGTCACCACGATCAGTGCACCGAGTACCTGCACTGGTGCAATCGACTGATCGAGCAGCAGCCAGGCCAGTGCCAGTGCAAACACGGGTTCCACGTTCATGATCGCGGAATTGCCGACCACGCCCAGACGCGGCAGCAGGCTGAACATCAGCGTGAAGGCGGTGCCGTAGAGGACGGTGAGTCCCGCCAGCCCCCACCAACCGGTCGTGGTTTTTGGCAGCGACCAATCGCCGGTACTTAATGCAAATGCTGCGGTAAGCAGCAGCACCATGCCCAGTGTGTAGACCGTCCTGACTTTGCCATCAATCGACAGTAGCTCATGCTGCGTTAGCACCATGGCCAGTGCGAAGGTGGCCGCTGCGGTCGTAGCAAACGCCACGCCGTTGCCGATCTGCTGCCAGTGCGCAGAGGCACCTAATCCGGAGGCAGCACCGAAAGCATCTAGTGCCAATGCTAGGCCAAACAGAATGACTGGCATCGCTTTGAGAACAAATTTCTCTGCCTGATGACGGTAAATAATTCGTGCCCAGAACGCAGCCCACAAGGGGTAGGTATTAAACGCAAGCAGGGCAAGTGCCACTGGCAGTCGCGCCACCGCCGAATACAGGCAATAGCTCTGTATGGCCACCAGAGTCCCGACGATGGGCATGAAGATCAGTGACCGTCCCTGCAAGCGCGGCGACACACGCTGACTGAGCAGCAGAAGGGTGATGATCAGCGCCGTAACGCCACTTCGAAAAATCACCGCAGTCGTGACGCTCACACCGTCATTGAAGGCAAAGCGAGCGGAGACGTGATTGGCACCCATCATCACGGCGATCAGCAGCAGTGTCAGGAATGCAGTACGAGATAGGGACTTGCTCATTATTTTTCTTGTCTCGGTGCGGTATCGCAAATGCCTGGATTGTTCACCCGGGCGGTTAATACCCATTATTTCATGACCGCAGTAAAGCGCCAGGCTTGCCAGCGATGACGTGTATATTTCGATCGTCCTGATCAGAAAATCCGGATAGCAACGAGATGATACGAGATGATACGAGAAGAGACAGCGACGCCTGATGAATACCTCATGAATTCAGTCGCCCCATTAGCCCCATCGCGCGCCGAGGGCTGGCGGCCACCCGCGCCCGCATTGCGATCCAACCTCGCTATCGGACTCAGGATACTTTTTCAGCGCTCGCCCGACCTGCTGCAAACGCTGCCGCGCGACTGCTATACCAAAGATATCATCACGGTGCCGGTGGGTAAGCGACCCGTATTCATCGTCAATCATCCCGAGACTATTCGTCGCATTCTCACAGAAGATCGAGCGAATTATCCTAAGAGTGATCTGATGGTTTCTGCATTGTCGCCGCTGCTGGGCGATGGTGTCCTGATTTCTTCGGGCGAGCTCTGGGAACATGATCGTCAGATGCTGGAGCCGGCCTTTATGCACATGCGGCTCGCGCATATGTTTCCGGATATGCGTGAAGCTGTTCATGATTTTGTGGAGCGATTGCAGCTTCTGGAGACAGGCGCCGTCGTGGATCTGGAATCGGAGCTCACACATGTGACGGCCGACATTATGTTGAGGACTATTTTTTCCAAACCGATAGGTGCTGCGCGAGCAGATGCGGTGTTCGATGCTTTTTCCTCGTTTCAGAAAAACAGTCCCCAGTTTCAGTTGCAGCATGTACTTGCCAGCGATCCTCACAAGCCTGCATTACCCAGCACAGAGTTGATGCGCGATGCGAGCATTCTCAGAGACTTGTTGGCGGCTATGCTGGATGAGCGACTTAAACTGAATTCGCAAGGCGAGGTATTTGTCGATTTTGCGCAGGCGGTGATTGACGCGCGTGATGCAGAGGACTTGCCCTTCAGTCGTGAAAAAATTATTGATCAGCTGGCTGTTTTTTTTCTCGCGGGTCATGAAACAACGGCGAGCAGCTTGTCCTGGACATTTTTTATGTTGTCACAGCAGCCGCAGGTGCTGGGAAAGCTGCGTGATGAAATTCGAGACGTGCTGGCTGGCCGCCCCTTTGAATTCGATGATTTCAAGTCACTGAGCTTCGTTCGCGATGTCTTTCGCGAATCATTGCGGCTCTATCCACCTGCTGCTTTTCTTACGCGTCGCGCTCTGCACGAGGATCAATTCGGACGTCTTAAGGTGCCGGCAGATAGTTTCATTGTCATATCGCCATGGCTGATTCACCGGCACGAGGCTTATTGGCCGCAGGCAGACCGTTTTATTCCCGAGCGCTTTGACGCGAACGGCAGTGCGCCATTGCCCGGTACCTACTTACCCTTCGGGCTCGGGCCGCGTGCGTGTACCGGTGCGACGATTGCGCAGCTAGAGGCCTCATTGATTTTGTGTGAAGTATTGCGGCGGTTTTCGTTTTTGCCGCTGAATGCATCGAGTGTCTTTCCCGTGTCGCGCGTTAGCGTGCGGCCGGCTGATGGCATATGTTGTCGGGTCGAGAAATATGATGCCAAGTGATTCGATTCAAGTTTAATCAATAAAAAACCCAGCCAAAAAATGGCTGGGTTTTTTATAAGAGACCGGCCTAGAGGGCCAACCTTGCTTGGGGTTACACGGACTTCAAGAAGTTCAGTGCGATCTTGTTAAATTTGGTCGGATTCTCCATGAACATGAAGTGGCTGCCACCTTCATCGACTTCAAAGATTTCCACTTTTGCGCCCGGTATTTTGCTTGCAATCCATGCCTGCGATGCCGGGGTAAAAAAGCTGCCTTTGGCACCGACGACGAGTGTGGGAACATTGATGCGGGTGATCGTATCGCGCCAATCTTGTACGCAATGATCCACCAGTAATTGGGCTGCTTCTTTGCGTGGAAATTTGAGATTTTGTGCGAGTGCATACTCCAGTTTTTTGGCAGGGTAAGCCTTGGTGAAGAACATACCGTTGACTAGACCGGCTGTCGTTTTGTCACCATCCGCACCCGAGAGTGCAGCGGCGGTATCAAACAATGCCTGCGGCGTAAAGACAGCACCTGCATCTGCTTTTTCTGAATCGGACATGCCGGGCGGAATGGTGGTGTAGGGCGCCTGATCGATCAGGATCATCGCTCCCGTGCGATGTTTGCCATACAAATCCCAATGAGCCCAGATTACTGAGCAGCCCATCGAGTGTCCGACTAGTGTGGCATTACTCACACCGAGGCTATCTAGCAGTTCATGTAAATCCGTTGCCAGCCTCGACATGCGGTAGCCATGCTTTGGCTTGTCTGAATCGCCATGGCCACGCATGTCCACCGCGATCACACGGTAGTGTTCAGAAAACGCCGTGATCTGATCCTGGAACATCGCTGCAGTTTGCGACCAGCCCGGAACCATGACGATGGGTCGACCGCGTCCTGATTCCAGATAACTCAGCTTGACGCCATCGCTGGTTACGAAGCTGCCTTGTTTTATTTCTCCTGGGTTGACGCCGCCACCGAGACTAATGTTGGCGCAACCCGTGGTTGCCAGCGAGGTACCGGCCAGTGCTGCTGCAGCAAGAAAATGTCGTCGAGAGGGGCGCTGTGCTCGCATTGCATCCACGCTTTGAGGTTGGGTTACCGAGTTATCTTTTTCCACGTTGTCTCCTGTTTTTTTATGAATTAAAAAACAATCACGATACCTTGCTGCAAAAGGAGGATAGCAGAGTCTATGGGGAATAGACTTTTTTGCGGCCTTTCCCCTCACTGCGCTGAAATATCGATGAAATATCCAGTCCAGCCTAGAATATGGCAAGATTTACAAAAATCAATGATGGAGACAAAGCATGGCACGTTCTCTCGCCGCCGAAGCGGATGCGAAATTTCACTTTCACCCTTATACCCAGCCAAGAGATCTCGAAAAAAACGGAGCGCTTGTGGTCGTTGGTGGGCGAGGCGTGCATGTCACTGATGAACACGGTAAGGAATACATCGAGGGTATGGCCGGCCTCTGGTGTGCTGCGCTGGGTTTTTCCGAGCAGCGTCTGGTCGATGCCGCGCATCGGCAGATGCAGAAGCTACCTTATTACCACACGTTTTCCGGGAAAGTCTCTGGCCCTGTAACAGAGCTCGTTGAGGTCATGATGCGCTGGTCGCCTGTGCCGATGGCGCGCATCTTGTTTGCGAATTCAGGATCGGAGTCGAATGACACGGCGGTCAAGCTGGTTCGCTATTACCATAATGCCATTGGCCGGCCAGAGAAGAAAAAAATCATCGCGCGCGTTAAAGGCTATCACGGCGTGACGCTGGCGGCGGCGTCGCTCTCCGGCATTCCGACCATGCACAAGCATTTCGATCTGCCGATGCCTGAGACTATTCGGGTCAGCTGTCCGCATCCCTACCAGTTTGCGAAATCCGGTGAGACGCCGGATGCCTTTGCCGAGCGTCTCTCTAGGGAACTGGAGGATACGATTTTGCGCGAGGGACCTGAGACCGTCGGCGCCTTCATTGCCGAGCCTGTGCAGGGTGCAGGGGGTGTGATTATTCCACCTCCGCGTTACTTTGATTTGATTCAGCCGATTCTGAAAAAATATGACATCTTGCTGATTGCCGATGAAGTAGTAAGTGGTTTTGGTCGTTTGGGTAAGGCCTTCGGTTCGGAAGTGTATGGCTTGCAGCCTGATTTCATTACGGTTGCCAAGATGCTGACCTCAGCGTACGTGCCTATGTCGGCACTCTATGTGAGCGACCGCGTTTATCAGGCAGTGGCTGACGCCAGCGCCGAAGTGGGTGTGTTCGGCCACGGCTATACCTATGGGGGACATCCGGTGGCCTGTGCGGTGGCGCTGGAAGCCCTGAAAATCTACGAAGAGCAGGATGTGATTGGTCACGTCAATCGTGTATCGCCTCGCTTGCAGGAAGGGCTGAAAAAATTCAGTGATCATCCCTATGTGGGCGATGTGCGCGGTATGGGTTTGATCGCAGCCGTTGAACTCGCGGCAGATCCAGCGAGTCGCACGCCTTTTCCAGCCGAGAAGGGTGTGGCTCCTTATCTGGTTCGGCGCGCGCAGGAACACGGGCTCATTCTGCGTGCGATGGCAGGGGACATCGTCGCCTTCTCGCCGCCACTGATTATTTCGGACGCAGAGATTGATGAACTGCTACTGCGCTTCGAGCGAGCGCTGGACGACACCACGGCGTGGATAAATAGCTGGTAATGCTCTGCTAATTCGCTGCTAGTCGTATTGCGCTAGCGTCGCGCATTGCTGACCGGATTGCGCGCCAATTGGATGAATTGATCAATCACATCCCGATTGCGCGCGCCACGTCGACGCACCAGCCCGATGTCCGTGCCCGGAATCGCATCACGCAGCTTTCTGACCTCGATGCGCTCGGCGTCCAGCGTCCACCGACGGTAAAGGAAGTCTGGAAGAATCGATATGCCTGCACCCACGCCCACCAGTGAACGCACCGCTTCGAGCGAGCTGGTGCGCAATTTCACATCGGGCGTGAGTCCCTGTCTTCGCCACAAGGCTCGCTGCATGTCCTCGATACGATCGGCCTCCAGCACGATCAATGGCGTACCGGCACACAGGGCGAGTGTCAGTTCGCCGTGCTCTGCAAGCGGGTGATTGGACGACATCCAAACGCGATTGGGCGAGGTTGATAGTGTTTCCACCTGCAGCGCCTGCTCATCCAGAGCGTTGGCGACCATTAGCGCGATGTCCACTTCGCCATTGATCAGCAGGTGCTCAAGGAAGGGCGGCGAATCCTCAAGTATGTCGATCTTGACGCCGGGGTAAGAACGCTGGAATCGCGCGACGAGGTCGGCAAGGCAGTAGCCGGCCATCAGGCTGGTCACGCCGATGGTGAGAGATCCTGTCAGCTCATCCTTCTCATCGTGATTGATGGCGCCAGCCTGCATCACGGCCGAGATGACCTGACGCGCCTTGGCCTCGAACCGGTAGCCGGACTGCGTGAGCTCCATGCCGCGGGGCAGGCGCTCGAACAACGGGGTGCCCAGCGTTGTTTCTAATTCCTGAATACTTTTGGTCAGCGCGGACTGGGCGATATTCACCAGTCGCGCTGCTGCAGCAATGGAGCCTGCGTCACAAACGGCCAGAAAGTAGCGGAATTGCTTTAATGTGAAGTGTTTGCTCATTGTTATCGGCATACTATGCAGCAGAATAAGAGCATCTCAAAGACCTATCTCAAAAAGAGAAAGCGACCTGTTTAAATATTGAACTTTTCGGTTTTCAGGGTCAAGAGATAACGTAAGCTCACTGTGTGCAGGCGGGTATCTACCCATTTGCTGGGCTTTGCATCAGTAGATAGCAAAAAAATAATGAACGAGCTGGCTACCAAGATAACCGGAGAGACGATATGAGCACTTTGAAGCGAACTGCAGCTGCATTGACTCTGACAGCATTTACTGGCGCGACCTTTGCGCAGGCACCTTTGCAGAAAGTCGGCAAGGGCGAGGGACAGGTGGATATCGTCGCCTGGGCTGGTTACATCGAGCGCGGTGCGACCGACAAAGCATTCGACTGGGTGACCGAGTTCGAAAAGAAAACCAGCTGCAAGGTCAATGTAAAAACAGCCGGTACCTCGGACGAGATGGTCGCGCTGATGAATGAAGGCGGTTTTGATCTGGTGACTGCCAGTGGCGATGCATCATTGCGTCTGATTCGCGGCAAGCGCGTGCAGCCGATCAATGTCAGTCTGATCCCCAGCTACAAGACGATCGATCCACGGCTGCAGAAAGCGCCATGGCACTACGATAACAACACGCACTACGGCGTGCCCTATCAGTGGGGCTGGAATGTGCTGATGTATAACACCAAGGTATTCGGCAACAAGAAGCCTACCAGCTGGAGCGTGGTGTTTGAAGAGCAGAAACTCCCTGATGGCAAGAGCAACAAAGGTCGCGTACAGGCCTTCGATGGCCCAATCTATATCGCGGATGCGGCGCTCTACCTGAAAAAGAAAAATCCTTCCCTGGGCATCAAGGATCCCTACGAACTGAATGAGGCCCAGTACAAGGCCGCGCTTGATTTGCTGCGTGGACAACGCAAACTGGTTGGCAAGTACTGGCATGATGCATTCGTGCAGATCGACGACTTCACCAACGAAGGTGTGGTCGCATCAAGCTCATGGCAGTTCCAGGCGAATATACTCGGTTCGAAGAAAGCCCCGATTGCAACCGTGGTGCCTGAAGAGGGTGCATCTGGTTGGGCTGACAGCACGATGATGCACGTGGATTCCAAGCACCCGAACTGCGCGTATATGTGGATGGAGCATTCGCTCAACACCAAGTTGCAAGGTGATTTGTCTGCCTGGTTTGGCTCGGTGCCTGCAGTGCCTGCGGCCTGCAAAGGTAACAAGCTGCTGACCGATCAGGGTTGCGCGAATCAGGGCTATAACGACTTCGACAAGATCTCGTTCTGGCGCACGCCGGTTGCTCAGTGCAAGACCCAAAACAACCAGTGCGTCCCGTACCACAAGTGGGTGTCTGACTACATCGCGATTCTCGGCGGTCGTTGATTTAAGCTTCTCCTGTCGACCCGCAGTCAGCTGCGGTTCGACAGGGCGACCTGGAGTGTCTCAATGGCGCATGCTGTCAGCCTGAGCGGGGTATCGTGTGTCTTTCATTCGGGCGGCCGCGCAGTTAAAGCGGTAGACGATGTCAGCCTAGATATTCAGCCAGGCGAATTCTTTACCTTGCTCGGGCCTTCGGGTTCGGGCAAGACCACGTGTCTCAGAATGATTGGCGGGTTTACCCGTCCGACCTCGGGAACGCTCAGCATTCACGGCGAGGTGGTGGATTCTCTGCCGCCTTATCTCCGTCCGGTGACGACGGTCTTTCAGGATTACGCGTTATTTCCGCACATGACAGTGCTGGATAACGTCGCCTATTCGTTAATGGTGCGGGGCGTTGCAAAATCTGTGCGCGAGAAGCGCGCAAGCGAATTGCTTGAGCTGGTGAGATTACCGGACATGTCATCGCGCAAGCCCGCGCAGTTATCAGGCGGTCAGCGTCAGCGTGTGGCGCTTGCCAGAGCATTGATCAGCGAGCCCAAGGTTCTTTTGCTTGATGAGCCATTGGGTGCGCTCGATCTCAAGCTGCGCGAACAGATGCAGGTTGAACTCAAAGAGCTGCAACGCCGCCTGGCCATTACCTTTGTGCTGGTGACGCATGATCAGCACGAGGCACTCTCCATGAGCGACAGGATCGGTGTGTTCAATCGGGGTCGTCTTGAGCAGATCGATACACCGACTGGCTTGTATGAGCAACCGGCGACGCGTTTTGTTGCTGAGTTTCTCGGCGCAGCCAATGTGCTTGAAGCCGATGCTGCTCAGCAGCTGACCGGTAGCGCAGCAGCGATGATTCGCCCTGAGCGCATCCGTCTTGGGGCAGAGCAGGGCGCGCGCGTTCGCGGCGTTGTTCAAACTCTGCAGTATTTCGGCTCTTTTTGGCGTGCGAAAATTCAATGCGATCAAGGTACCGCACTGATCGCTGACTTGGCGATCGACAGTGTACTGCCGGCTGCCGGTGAGACAGTGCATCTGCATTGGGACGATTCTGCGATTCATCGTTTGAATGAAACGGGTATGAGATGAGTGGGGCAGGGCTGCCAGCCATGCAGCTTGGACATCGTTCCGCGGCGAGTTTTGGTGACCGCCTGTCAGCGGCTTTGTTTCAGCGTCAAAGTATGTTGTTGCTCATTTTGCTGATACCACCGTTATTGTGGTTCGGCGTGATTTACCTTGGCTCGTTGTTCAGTTTGCTGGCGCAGAGTTTTTTTCGGCTGGATGATTTTTCCGGCACGATTGTGTATGAAGTGGGACTGCAGAATTTTGTTGCGTTGTTCGAGCCAGCAAATCTGGATGTGATTCGTCGCAGTGTCATCATGGCGACCATGGTGACGCTGACCAGCGTCGTGATTGGTTTTCCGATAGCTTATTTCATGGCGCGCTATGCGCGCGGCAGCACCAAGGCGATCCTGTATGTCGCTGTGATGCTGCCGCTCTGGTCGAGTTATCTGGTACGGCTTTATGCCTGGAAGCTGCTGCTGGCCAAAGAGGGTGCGATTGCCTGGCTCGTCACGCAGTGTCATTTGGAGTGGATGCTCGAAGCGATACTATCGACACCGGTAATCGGTGGTAACTCTCTGAGTTTTTCTTCGCTCGGTACCTTCATGGTGTTTGTATATATGTGGTTGCCGTTCGTGATTTTGCCCATACAGGCATCGATAGAGCGAATTCCGGCTTCGGTGCTGGAAGCCTCGGCTGATCTGGGTGCGCCTCCTCGTCGTACCTTCTGGACGGTGATTCTGCCGCTGGCGATGCCCGGAGTCGCTGCGGGTTCAATTTTTTCGTTTTCGCTGACGCTGGGTGATTACATCATTCCGCAGGTGGTAGGAAATTCCACGCTCTACATCGGACAAGTGGTGTACCGGCAGCAGGGTCTTGCGGGTAATTTGCCCTTTGCAGCCGCATTTTCCATCGCGCCGATTCTGATCATTGCGATCTACTTGTGGCTAGCCAAAAAACGCGGTGCTTTCGATGCGCTCTGAGACCTATCACCTGCCGCGCGCATCAATGGGCTTGAAACTAGCTACGCTCGGCGGCGTGCTGTTTCTGCATGTGCCGCTCGCATTGATCATTTTGTATGCGTTCAGCAGTGAAGATAAGAGTTATGTTTTTCCACCGCCTGGCCTGACCACGCAGTGGTTTGCTGTCGCGCTTGCGCGTGAGGATGTCTGGAGTGCAGTGGGGCTCTCGGTGCAGGTTGCTTTGTGGTCGACGGGTATTGCGCTGATCTTGGGTACCTTTGCTGCCGGCGCGCTGGCACGCTTTCGTTTTTTTGGTCGGGATGCGATTTCCCTGCTGTTGATCTTGCCGATTGCCTTGCCTGGTGTTGTCACTGGCATTGCCTTGCGTTCGGCTTATCACGCTGCCGATATTCCGTTCAGTTTCTGGACCATCGTGATTGGTCACGCTACCTTTTGTGTTGTGGTGGTCTACAACAATGCGGTGGCAAGGCTGAGACGGCTGAGTCCATCGCTGCTGGAAGCCTCAATGGATCTTGGCGCCAATGCGTTTCAGACTTTTTATCATGTGATCCTGCCTCAGTTGGGCTCGGCGCTGCTTGCAGGTGCGTTGCTGGCCTTTGCATTGAGCTTTGATGAAGTGATCGTGACCACTTTTACTGCAGGCCAGCAAACTACTTTGCCGATCTGGATGTTGCAGGAGCTCATACGGCCACGACAGCGGCCTGTAACCAATGTTGTTGCAGTCTTCATCATTGGTCTGACATTTGTACCGATTATTGCCGCCTACTGGCTCACCCAGGCAGGCGACGACAACGCCCGAAAATAACGCTGACAAAAGGAGATAAATCCATGGGACATCCTGCTGACAACTCGATCAGTTTTCCTACTGCGCTGTTGATTGACAATCACGCCGAGCAAGGCGAGGGGGCGATCGAAGTGGTGATCAACCCCGCGACGGGCGCAGCGCTGTGTAACGTGCCTGAGGCATCGCCCGAGCAAGTGTCGCGCGCGGTTGCGGCGGCTGAGCGTGCGTTTGCTAGTTGGTCGCAGACCACGCCGGGTGAACGATCCGGCCTGCTGCTATCACTCGCATCCGCCATCGAGAATCATGCTGAAACCTTTGCACGTCTAGAGTCGCTTAATTGCGGCAAGCCTTACGATAGGGCGCTTAATGACGAGATACCTGCGATCGTTGATTGTTTCCGTTACTTTGCCGGTGCCGCGCGTTGCATGAGCGGCACCGCGGCAGGCGAGTATCTGAGTGGCCATACCAGCATGATCCGGCGCGATCCGGTGGGCGTCGTGGGTTCCATCGCTCCATGGAATTACCCAATGCTGATGGCCGCATGGAAGGTCGCCCCAGCAATCGCTGCCGGCAATACGGTCGTGCTCAAGCCCAGCGAGCAGACGCCGCTGACTGCTTTGTACTTTGCGCAGCTCGCGGCCAGTATTCTGCCTCCCGGTGTGCTCAACGTTATCTGCGGCAAGGGCATGAGCGTCGGTCAGCCGCTGGTCGAGCATCCTAAAGTGCGCATGGTATCGATTACGGGTGATGTTGCGACGGGTCGCAAGATACTGCAGGCTGCATCAGGTACCTTGAAGCGCACGCATCTGGAGCTAGGTGGCAAAGCGCCCGTCATCGTATTGGATGACGCGGACATTGCTTCTGTCGTGGATGGCGTGCGTACCTTCGGTTATTACAATGCGGGTCAGGATTGCACGGCTGCCTGTCGTATCTACGCTGGACCAAAGATTTACGAGAAGCTGGTGGCCGACCTGACGCTCGCTGTCTCGACCATCAAGGCAGGTGCGCAGGAAGAAGAGGGTGTGGAGATCGGACCTTTGATTTCTGATCGTCAGCGCAACCGCGTTGCCAGTTTTGTCGAACGTGCTCAAATGGCGGGGCATATGCAGGTGACCACCGGTGGCAAGGTGCGTGCTGGCGCTGGCTTTTTTTATGAGCCCACCGTGATCGCGGGTGCCTTGCAGGAGGACGAGATCGTTCAGCGCGAAGTATTCGGTCCAGTCGTTTCGGTTACGCGCTTCGACGATGATGCGCA
>JAIXYM010000047.1 GCA_027490255.1 Oxalobacteraceae bacterium
ATAATGCCTTCTTCGCAGCCGCGGCTGTCGGCACGCACATGGTTGGCGCACACATAAGCCAATAGCATGAGCGAGGCCAAGGCTACCCTTATCACGTTATGGAACACACGTACTCCCATTTTCTTTTATCAACATTGGTACTCCGGCTTTGGTGATCGATAGCTCATCGCCTTTTACGCTGATTAGATATGACCACCGGGCGGTAAATTGACTCTTCAATTCGGGATGCGGCGCTGACATGCAGAAAACAATTTTTTGCGAGTCCAATGGCACATCAACCAGAAAGGTCTGTGCGCTTGACATCCAGTCGCCGGTGAGTTTTGCATTGATGTCGATAGGTGAGGATTGTCCGTGCTCTGTGAAGCTCATCGCCTGTATTTGCACGGCGTTGGTAGGCACGTTTTGCAAGTTCGATTGCACTGAGACCCAGAGCGAGATCTTTCCGGGCACGGCAAGCGCCGATCCGTCCGCGGGCTCACTGATTCTAATGAGCCCATAACTGGCCGGATTACGCTGAATATTTTCTTTTTCGGCATCGCGATCACTAGCGATCTTGTGCGTGCTCAGTGCGATTATGAGACCCAATCCTATCAATAACAAAAACGCGATGCCGCCACTGAGCCACGGATAGCGCAGCGTCTGCTCGAGCAAGCGTTCGATGCGGGCCAGCAGACTGGGCCGTTCAGGTGAAGGCGCATCGGGTGTAACGCCATTTTCGGTCGCGCGCACAATGCGAACAATTTCGCCTACACGACGCTTGAGCGGCGTTGAAAATGCATCGACCCATTGCGTGTTCGACACAAAAAATTCTAGTGTCTTCGCGGGGCGCACCTCATGCAATCGCAAAGGTATGATCACATTTTGCTGCCCAAATGACATTTCAAGCTCATTAGCCACAGCTCTTGACGCGTTGGCTTGCTCGGTCAGTACCAGCACGGTGACCAGACACTGCTCAATACCTTGGGCGATATGCTCCCCATAAGAACCGCCCGGTGGGATATCACGTGGCGCAATCCAGCAGGGAATGCCATCGGCTTCCAAAAGTTTGCAGAGTTCGTTCGCAATAGCGAAGTTCTTGCTTGCGTGGCTTATAAAAACAGTTTTTTTCAATGCGCTATTCGCTTAGGGGGGGCACGGCATGGGACGGTGTCTTCCTACCTTGCGATACCGTCAATACATAAGACTACTCAAAATGCCCGGTGAAATACTTTTATTTTTAAAAACATTCGGATGCAGCCCGACACCCTCTGCCACCACAATAATACCGGCATTTCAGTGGTCAGTGCAGATGGTATCAACCGTCCCAATACATCTCTCGCCCGGGACGCGGCGGGATTGAATCTATTGCTGATGCTGCCTCTACTTGACCGGATTTTCATGACACATACTTGTCAGGTCTGCGAACTACTTCCTAAAAATTATTACGTATGGGTGGAGCGGTATGAAAATCTATTTCATGCAGCTCTGCGCCGCGCTCAGTTGAGCGTTGTTCATTCGTTGCCGAGTTGCGTTTATCTCTCTTTGTGCGAGTGCACTTTCGCCGTGCATAGCGGCTAGATGGAACAAACAATACGCACCCACCGTATTTTTTGGCACACCGATGCCACGTTTGAACAGTCGCCCGAGAAATATCATTGATGGCCCGTCTTCTTCTTCCACTGCCTTGGAAAACCAGTAGCCGGCTTTTTTGAAATCGCGTTTCACTTTATTGCCATTCTGATAGGCGAGTCCCAGTGTCCTTTGTGCGACCGGGTCTCCCTTGTTTGCAGCAATCGCCGTACTCGAAAGACGCTGAAGCTCGAGCGGGACTATATCTTTGTCGAGAGAGTCCAGATACCTCTGCGCGAGCTCCTGAAAGACATCTTTCCACTCATCGCGCTTGTAAATGCGGTTGAGCTGTCCTCTCAAGCCACCAATGCCCAGTCTGGCGAAAATCTGGGCGCCACCTCGGAGAACGGGCCTGACCGCGCTGGATGGGACTCCGCTTGCGACAGGTGGCGATACTCCAATCAGCAGAGCGAAAAGCAGGCTGTGTGGAGTAGCTAAGAGAAAGAGGCTTATCGTTGTGTTCATCCGCCGTTGCAGCAGATTAGGATTTTGAAAGCAATCGCCTTCAATTTAAACGAAGTACATTTTGCAGGTAACGCGGCGAAGTTATCGATACAAATGCAAAAATAATAATAAAAATAACTATATTTTTATAAATGCAAGTAACTGCCTATGGTCACGCTCTGTGTTGGGATAAATCAGGTATAGTCGTTATTTTCTTCGCGGCAACATTTTTGTGCTTCCATGATGGTCGCGCAATAATTAAACGCACCCCACTTTTCCTGACCCATGCCCTCAATTTATCGATACCGATGTCGCGCCTGCGCCGAGGATATCGTTGCGCTGAACAGGTACTGTGAGAGGTGCGGCCATACCACGGCGGTTTTTGAGAAATCTGTTGATGACGGTCGCGTACGCTTGAGTTGCTCGGGCTGCCTCGCTGCGTTGCCGTCACAGACTTTACCCACCGTATGCAATGCTGGCCATCGGGGTGATTACGGCTGGTGGAATCCCCAATCAAATGACTGGGTCCCGTCCGATGCGGCTGCTGCCATGGACATGCTAGGCGATGTCTGGGTGTCGGGTGATTTCGAGGGCGTGTATTCAGGAACGCTGGAAGGGGCGCTAATCGTCGCAAGCAAGGAAGACGAGAGGCATTACCGCATCAGTAGCTTCCAGGATGCCAAGCTGAGCAATGTGATCATCGAGAAAGGCCCGCCTATTTGGGTGGGCGATGACCGCCGACCGCCAATTTGTGTGGAGGAGGTCAAGCCTGTGGTTGTGCAAATCGAGGGCGGGGCTGATGAAGATCCAGCGAAATTCGTTGCGACGCTTGAAGATTTTCGGCTCTATGACTGGCGCGAGCTGAACGCGGGTGAGATTCCTTCTTTTCTAGGGAAAATGTCTGCGGGCTGGATCAGGGGCCGCGCCTACGCGAGGCTGAATCAATACGAGGAACACGCGAAGCCACGTCGCCGACAGACTTTTAATCATATCGATCCTGAAAAACAGCATGGATCGGCTGATGCGGTAATGGGTCGCAATTTCTTTACGCCCAAGCAGGAGGTCGACGCGAAGCAGGCTCAGGAAGTGGATGTCTCTGGGCAAGAGGCGTACCGGTATTTGCAGGTCGATCGGTCTGGGCAGAGTGTCGCGGAAGACGATGTCAATGGCTCCGGGCAGTCGCACCATGGCGCCGGACAGGTACCGCCTGTGCCGGAAGATCCAGTGTCATTTATGCCTTATGAGCCCTGTTTTTCGTGCTCAATCATTCTGCGTCTGGTGTTGTCAGGCTTTGTCTGGCACTTCTGCAATTGGAAGCATGCGCTCGTTTTCTTTGGTGTGGCGTCGCTGACCTGCATTCTCTCCGAGTTTGTATCGTCCGCAAACCTGACCGTTCGTAGTCGTTTCAATCGTAATCTGCTTCTTGCTGGCATTGCCCTGCTGGCGCTAGCAGGCATTCTGGTTGAGGCCTATTCCCTCGCGTTCAGTGATGACTGTGCGCTCATTTCCGATTGGCCGATTTATCTGATTGGCGCTGCGCTTGTACTGACGGCGCTGCTGCACCTTTGCTGGTTACAGTTGTTGATGCTGGCGCTATGGTTTGCAACGACTGTCATTTGGTGCGGCGCAAACAGTCTGCAATGCGACAAAGACAATAACAAAAAGCGAATCGAGGTTGTGGTGAATGAAATCGATGTCAATCTCGATTATGTGATTCATCCAGACAGCGATACCGATGTCGTTAATGACAATACGAATGATCCAACTAATCCGGACAATAAGCGAAAAATTTCGATTGACGATGTGACGAATGATCCGGATCTCCTCGACAAGTGTGGAAACTCAATCTATTTTTCGGAAGTGGCGCTGTTTCAGGTAAAGGAATACGAAATTGAGCCCCGAGCTAGAGTCCAGCTTCGAAAGCTGGCGAATGTGCTGAAAAAGAAAAAGGATCGCAAAATAATCATTACCGGCCATGCTGACAAGAGCGGTGATGATTCGGATCAGGGCTATCTCGAAAACATCGACCTGAGCAACGCACGTGCGAAGGCAGTCGCCGATTGGCTTGTGCAAAATGCTGCTCTAGATGAATCGCTGATCGAGGTTAGGGGCGCCGGTACCAGCATGCCAATTACGACCGATCCCAAAAGCGCTCATCTGAATCGACGTGTCGAAGTCTCGCTCGAGTGTCCGATTGATAAAAAAGCACCTGCTGACCGCTGAAGGACATTTAAATGAATTTTACGAACAAACCGGAAATCAGCATCGAAATACTGTCGGATTCAGCCATCAATGCAGGCAGCCGGCAATGGGTGCTTGTATCGGCGAACGGCTGGGGACGATTGACCATCACAAACGGTCAAACGCAATTTCGCGTTATTTTTTTCAAAGACAAGCAATGGAAGTTATCGATCCCCAAGGAGCCGTCAGCCACGATTCGCGTGGTAAATCCGTTTGGAGAATCAGTGCTTGTTGTGCCAAAACCAGAGCAGAGCCAGTTCCCTCCAGCCGAGGCATTCTTCGAGAAAATCGAACCAAGGATAAAAAAATCGCCGTCGCTGTTTTTCCGTGCTCTGCCGAAACTCTATATCGATCCGGCACTAAGGCGAATTCGGTCAGAACTTATTCGCGGCGACCGCATTCGTGCCGACCGCATGCGTCTGTCTGGCGCGATTCGTCTTGGTACTTTGAGGTTGCTGCGTATGAGGCAGCCGCTTTGGCCACCGAAAGAAAAAATTCGCGACAGGATCACTCCCGTATTTACCGTAAGGCGGCTTGAGCCGAGTATCAAGAAGAACAGTCTGAATATTGCCAAACTATTTGAAGCCATTAATAAGGAGACGCCCCGTGAGCACCGATAATACTTACGATCCTAAAAAAGATAACGATACATACAACTACAAAGAGGAGGCCTCGGCGATCCGACGATTCTTGTGGTTCTGTGCAGGTGCTGATGTCGAGTTGCTCAAGCGCTGTCCCCAATCTGAGCGAATTAAGGAGGAAGGTATTGGCGGCATTGTGCTGGCAACTGGTGGCCTGGCATTTGTCTCTGGCAGTTATGCTTTCTACACGGTGTTTTCGAATCATCGCGTGGCAGGCGCCGATGAGCCGACCGATATAACGGCCGCACTTATCGCGGTGATCTTTGGTTTCTTGTGGGCATTAGTGATTTTTAATCTTGACCGATTTATCGTGTCTTCAGTGTCGCATGGTGATGGTTCATCGAAAATTACCTGGGACGAATTCAAGGGCGCGCTGCCACGTCTCTTCATGGCGCTAATCATCGGCGTGTGCCTTGCCACGCCGCTGGAGATCCGGGTGATGAAAGCCGAGATTGATGCGGCGCTTCACAAAGATCAAATCAAGTACCGGGAGGCCGAAGAGGCAGCACTTGCAGCAAGGATGAGCGTCAAGAAATCCGTCGTGGAGAAGCGCCGTGAAGAAGTAGCCAAAAAACGGGAAGCTATGCTCGCTGAAATCAGCTCGAAGGAAAGTCGTATTGCCGAACAAGATAAAGTTATGAATGAAGAGGGCAACGGAAAACGTGGACAGGGTGGTATCGGACCCGAGTATCGTGCGGCAAAAGAGTTGCGGGAAAAGCTTGAGAAAGAAAGGCTGACACTCGATGAGCGTTTTAAAGAAGAGAAGCCGCGACTGGACGAGGAAATCAAACGTTTTGATACGGAACTCGATAAGCTATCTGCCGAAGAAGACAAAGAGCGCGCTAATATTATTGCGCAATCAGAGAAGCTTAACGGACTGATGAAGCGCATCACGATCGCACACAGAGAATATCCATGGCCTTCAGCCTTGTTGTCTTTGCTGTTGATCATTATCGAGGTTGCGCCGATCTTTTTCAAAATGATGCTTGAAAAAGGGCCGTACGAGCTGCTGGTCGAAAATCAAAAACGCATTGTCCAGGCAAAGTACGCCATCGAATCACACAGCCATATCAATACAGAGCCGGGTGGGGTGCACGTTGTTGGCGAGTCTTTTCATCAGGCGGAGCTGATCAGTAATTTTGAAATCGGCAATCTGGGTGTCGAGAAGGCACTGACCGACCGCATTCAGGAGAACTATGAGCGCAATATGATGAACCAAATCGACAAGAATCCTGACGACTTCATTGAGCCGAAGAAGAGCCCCGCTAAAGACAGCTGATTCCGATGGAATTGTTTAACCGTCTTTGCGGGTTCGACGGGAGAGCGCTGGAAAGGCTGAACGAGGCCGACCAGCGCTACCTTGGGGTATCCAGTGGTTTGTCGCTGGCGGGCACCCTGCTGTGCGGCCTCTCCGCGTTCTATCTGTTCTATTCCTGCACAGATTCCTTTCTGCCGGCGGTGCTGGCAGCTGGGCTGGTTTTTTCTATCCTTTACTCGCTGTTAGTTGTTCTGATATCGGGGGCGGCTTTCCCGATTTTCAAGAAGGACAATCGAGAAGTGATCGATAAGCCTCGCTGGACTCGTATGAGCATTTTTCTTCTGATTTCATTAGCCTTCACTCAGCCTGTGATGGTGCTTCTCCTGGAAAGTAGCCCTCTGTCCCAGCGAATTGATGCAAAGCTTAGGCAGAAATCAGCAGTAGCGCACCAGACGATGCAAACTGCTTTTGAGTCATTGCAGAGCAAGCGCGAGCGAGAAATCGCCGTCATGTCGGAACTCTACGATAGGCTGCTTGCGGACAAGTATAAAGACATGGAGTCGGTAGACCAGATATTGCCGCCGACGAAAAATTCCGGTCGCAAGGCGCTGGTGATCGGGAACCAAAGTTATGCCTATCGACCCCTCGACAATCCGAAAAAAGACGCGAGCGACATGGCAGCCGAATTGCGCAAGATGGGTTTTGAGGTCACCGTTTTGATTGATGCGGACCGAATGCGCTTTCAGCGCGGTCTTGATACCTACGTTGAATCATTGCGGTCCAAGGACATCAGCTTGTTTTACTTTTCCGGGCATGGATTTCAGGAAAACAACGGTAATTACCTACTGCCGATCGGTATGAAGACCGAGAAAGCTTCGGAAGCCATTGGGCTGAGCGTGACGCTGGAAAAAATTAGTCGTCGAAATCCGCTGATTAGTGTAGCGATTATTGATGCGTGTCGCGATTTCCCGTTTGGCACGATACGTCGAGGCGGCCTGAAGGAGATGAGCGTCGCTCCCAATACCTATCTCGCCATGGCTGCCGGCCCGGGCCAGCGCGCAGCCGAGGGCGCGCCTGGCGCAAATGGCTTGTTCAGCGGTGCAGTGATCCGCAACATTTCTCGTAATATTGATATTGACAGGGTCTTTAGGGCGGTTCGTGATGAAGTCTTTCGTCAGAGTGGTGGCGCACAATTACCCTCTGCGATTAGCACACTACGCGAGGACTTCATACTCGCTGCCCCGCGAAAGATGAAGACAGACGAGGTGCCGCCGGATCAACCTGCGAACAAAGTTTCGGACAAATCCCAAATATCTTTGGCACGGGCTCCCTTCACGAAATACAGAGGTTTGTCGGTGAATCCTGAGCAACAGGACGACGTACCGAATATTCAGTATTGTGGTATCTCGGGTGACCCTGACGAGGATGCCGGCGTGCGAGATCAGATGCTGCTTTGTGTCGGCAAAAAAATCCTCAGGGCGCAAGACGACCTAGTTAAGTTGCGCAACGATGTCCGCGAGTACGAAGCGGAGTTCAGCAAAGGTGAAGATGTAACTATTCAGAAGGCGACCCGCTTCATGAAGGCGTACTTGATGCTCTGGTCGGGCGCAGTATTCATCGCGGGCACCATCGCATTTTCAATTTTGTTGCTGCTGATTCTGGCAAGTGGTCACATCATGCGTGAAGCATTTCCCAGGGCGTTTATTCGATATGAGCGGGAAAGGCAGGCGCTGGAGCGTCGGTTTGTTGAAAGAAAATATCGCGAGAGACGTCAGGACTGGGAAGCTGCTCTCGACAGATTCAACAAAGAGTTTCTCGCAAAAATACCGAATGCTGAGCCTATCGACGTCGCGCGTTTCGACGCTACAGCAGAGCAAGATTATCATCGGTGGCAGGTAAATGATCACACTCCGGAAAGATTACCCGGCTTGAACGCCTTGTTACAGGCATTGAAGTCAAAAAAAGGACCCTAGCCATGTTCAATCGATTTACCGAGATATTGCTGGGGTGGTTTACTGCGACCGACGGAAAACTGCTCTCGCAGTGCCATGATTCGGAAAAAAATAAATTTATCTTTACCGGTGCGCTGGTGTTGATTGTTACGCTCATGACGTGGATGTCATCCTTTTATGCGTTGGCTGATTCGCTGATGCCGGAAGGCGATCGCTACACTGCGCCGTGGTTTTTCTATGGGATTTTTTGCCTGTTTCTCAGTTTGTGCTGGGCGGCGATTGTTTTCAACCTGTTTCGATTTTTTGTCTCATGCGTCGCCACCACCGACAGAGTCGGCTTTTCTGGTGTGCGTGATTTTGCAGCGCTCTCGACCCAATTGTTTTTCTGCCTAGTGATTGCGGTAGTTCTTGGATTTCCAATTGCGATCATGATGCTGGACTCGCAAATTCGATATGAGGGCAGGGAGCTGCAGCGCTCCCAGCTGAGCGAAATATCGATGACAGTAGGCTACATGGAGAAGCATCGCAGACATCCCGATCTTGAGTCCGAATACCAGCGATTGCAGCGCCTGAAACTCGAGGAAAAAAGTCTCCAGGTACAGGTCAGCCTGTATAAGAATGACACTGATCAGGCCACATCAGCGATGGCCGAGCTTCGCGCAAATCAGCGGCAGCAGGAGGATCGGCTGGCCAAAATTCAAGAAATTCGGGGGCAGATGGACGAAGAGTTCAAAGGGGCTCGAGAAAATGATCGCGCACTTCACATCATCAAGAAATCGAGATTCATATGGCAGAATAATTTCCCGATTACGATATTCATGATTTTGTTCATTTTCATTGTTTATGCATCGCTAATCTTCTCTAAATTTTTGCTCGCCAAGGGTAGTTATGACCATCTTGTGAGTTACCGAGAGCGGTACAAAATGTATAGGCAGGGTATTGTCGAAGTTCATAGCCCAGTGAAAATCAGGGGTAACCTCATCAGATTCCATCAGTTCTATCTTCCGGAAGCGATTCAAGCGGCTGAAGTCAAGAATTTTTCCGAAAAGCGGTTGCAACTACATGGTTACTTGCAGGTTCGGTTGGAAGAAAAAATGGCAGCTGCCAATCGAGTTTTTTCTCGGATGCGCTTTCGTTAACCAGATGTGCAGGACCGAAAAATGACGATCATCGTGTCAGCTTTTGCGAAAAAGAAAATATGGGAATTCTCTGTGCTGCTGACGCACTGGTGGTATTCATATCTGCGTTCCATAATAATTTTTGCTTTGTTTTTTTTGGCGTCACCGGTGGTGATGTCGGTTGACCGCCCGGTTTTCAACAGTGGTTTGATTGCGACGCCTGCGCGACTTTTAAAAGACGTTGCGCCTGCGAAAAATTTGACTGGACCACTGCCTCCCCGAGTCGATTTGTCATCACGGATGCCACCGCCTGGTGATCAGGGTAGCCAGGGGTCGTGCGTGGCATGGGCCGTGGGCTATGGCGCTCGCAGCTATTACCTCGGTCTTAATGGAGCGGATCTTCGAAATAAAAATCAGCTACCCAGTCCTGCCTACATTTATAACCAGATCAAAGCGTCGCCTATGCGCTGTGATCTGGGAAGCACCATTCCGGATGCGCTATCGCTGCTCAAGAATCAGGGCGTGGCAACGCTGGGCGAATTCTCTTACAACGAGCGTACCTGTACTAAGCAGCCAGAGGCGAATATTAAGGCCCTCGCCCGCAGAAATGTTATTTCGGATTGGAAGCCGATCAGGTCCAATGATCTGACAGCCGTGAAGAACGAACTATACAGAGGCAATCCGGTCATTTTCGCCATGTATGTTGACGATCCTTTCATGAAACACTTCGGGGAAAAAACCTTCGTCAACCGTACGGTGAACCCTTTTTGGACCGGGCATGCGATGGTTATAGTCGGCTACGATGACATGCGAAACGCATTCAAAATTTATAACTCTTGGGGGCGCACTTGGGGTAGTGGCGGCATGGCATGGGTCGAATATGAAACTATGCGTAAACGCGCTATGGATTTTTATGTGATGAAGGTAAACGTATCGCCACCACCAACGCCCGATGTGGTGCCAACGGACGGCAAAGTGGATCCTGCGCCGGTACCACCGTCTCCACCTAGCCCGGATGAAGGTATTCCCAAGGTCAAGGATGTGAAAGATGCGAATAAAAAAATCGAGATTCTGATAGCTGGGGTGGACTGTGCTCGTATCGAGGCAACTGTCGACAACTGGGGCATCGTTCATCTGTCGGGCTTTATCGGCAAGCAGGACCAGCTGTCAAAGTTGATCTCGACAATCCTCGGCCTGAGAGGTATCCGAAATGTCGAGTCCTCCGTTCGAGTGACTCCGTGGCCTCTTTGCGAGGCCTATATGGCAATGAACCCCTTATCCAAGACGAACAAGAAAATTTCGGCATCCATTATCGATCATCCCGATAACGTGCTCGCAGTTGGCGATCTGTTCGGCGTCGAGATAAAGACACCAAAAAGTCCAGGATATCTTTATGTGAGTTACTTACAATCTAACGGTCAGGCCGTCAAGTTTTTCTGGGGTAAGGCTTATACGCCCGGACAAGTCATCAACCTTGGTGGCCCTGGCTACAAAATCAGCGCTCCGGTGGGCAACGAATTGTTGCTGGTTATCGCGTCGGCGAAACCGCTTTGGGAAGATGAGAACCCGGATGTTACCAAGCCAGACAAGCAGTTCTTGTCCGCTTTGAAAAAAGCCGTTCAAGATTTGAAGCCTGGTGAACAGAAGAAGGTCAGCTATGCAGCGGTAGAGATTTTGACCCAGTAGCCCTAGCGCACGTGAAATACAAGTCGAACTTGCATTCGCCTCTCCTAGTGCAAGCATGTACCGAACACTTGAAAAATCCGGGCACAAGGCGTCCATTGTTCTTTGACAGTTCATGCGCACATTTTTCGCCAAAAACACAGTGCTAGATAAACAGCCTGACCACGGTCCCATCGCGCTTGCCGTTCCTCATCAGCCGGGACTGGTTCCCGTCATTGTCGCCGTCACAGGGCACCGGTATTTCGCATCACAAGACATAGGCTTAATCGAGGCGGCAGTCCGCGCTTCCTTGATCGATCTTCAGAGGCGTTGTCCGCATTCGCCGTTCTGGCTGCTGAGTGGACTGGCCGAGGGGGCTGACAGTATTGCGGCGCGTTGCGCACTCGAGCTCGGCTGGCAAGTGCATGCGGTTATCCCTGTGTCGCTGCAGGACCATGAGTCCTCCTTGTCGTCGGCGCAAGCGCGAGAGGCTTTCCACCAGTTGCGGTCACGCTGTACTTCTTCGACGATCTTGCCTCTTTCCTCCGAGGCGCCCGATCAGAAGTACCTCGATGTGGCTGGTTACTTGTGTCAGCAAGGGCAGTGGCTGATCGCGGTCTGGGATGGCAAGCCCGCCGAGGGCTGCGGTGGAACCGCGGATGTCGTGCGCCTTTTCGAGCAGGGCATGGTGAATGCCGCAGGTACCTTGCCCGATACCGGACCGGTCATTCATATTCACGCCCGTCGGCAACATGATGATTTTGCGTCTGAACACGTGGGCAGTCAAAGCTACCGCTGGCCGAATCCCCTTAACCTCGACCTCGGCCAAACATCCAAGGATTCAGGTCAGTGGTGGCGTGTGCTGGCGCGCATTGATGGCTTCAACCTGCTGGCCCGCGATTGCCTTGATGGGGAAGCCAGCGAGGTACAGCGACACCGTCAATCGCTGGGATTCCCCGAATCGGAAACATCGTTCGCTGGCTCCGAGGCTGATCGGATCAGCTGGATCTATGCGGTCGCCGATCGCCTCTCGCTGCGATATCAGTCGCGACGACTGAATAGCTTTTTATGGATGCTGCGGTTCTCGCTGCTGGCCATCGTGGCTGAACAACTGTACACCGGCCCACTGGAAAACAATCCCTATGCGCTAGCCTTCACGATATTTTTTGTGGTCTTGGCTGTGTATCCCGAAGTGGCGCGATGGCGTTCAGACTTTTGGGGAGGCGGTGGTGAGGAAGCCGCGTATCTCGATTGTCGCGCACTCGCCGAAGCATGTCGGGTTCAATATTACTGGCGTCTCAATGGCATGACCGATTCGACCGCCGATATCTTTTTGGCGGAGCAGAGGGACGAACTGGAGTGGATACGGCAGGCATTGCGATCGACAGGAATAGGGAGTACAGAGCGCCTGCTTTCCGTCAATGACGGATTTGCATTCGCACTTAAGCACTGGATCATTAATCAACGAAAATTTTTCATCGGCGACGGCGAGCATAACAGTCGTGCCTCGCGTGATCTGAAAAAAGCCGAACGGTACGATCGGACCGTGTCAACTTTGCTGTTTGTCGTGCTGGGGCTGCTGTGCGGTGCAGTGGTGACGCATCTGGTCATGAAGGCAATGCATATACCGTTGACGGACAATGTCTGGTTGGCGTCGGTGCAGATGGGGTGGGGGGTGGCACTGGGTGCTGCCGCGACGGTCAAGCTCTACCAGAGAACGCTTGCACACCACGAAAACGCACGGCGGTACGAGCGCATGGGACTGCTGACACGAATGACCGAGATCAGCATGACAGAGGCCTTGTTGCGTCAATCGAATGTGAGTGCCTGTCGTGACATTCTGCGCTCATATGGTTGTGCGGCTTTGAGGGAGAATGAGCATTGGCTTACCTTGCTTCGTTCTCGCCCCGCGGGCTCAAGTCTGAGCGCGTGAACTTCCCAGGAAGGTCTAGTTTTTTGTTGCTCTAAGCAGTGAAAATCATAATGAATCCAGTCCTTGCTTGCCCACGTTGCCAACTGCCTAGCCAATTCAGTGCCAAGCGCCAGCACTATTTTTGCGCCGAGTGTGAGTTAACCTTCGACGCGCCCAAGTCAAGAGGCGGAGGTCAGCTTTTTCTGAGCTACGGGCATGATCCGGAATGTACCGAGCTGGCGCGACTGCTGCGGCACAGGCTTGAGCCGGAATTCACGGTTTGGATGGACGAGATTGCCGAGGATCAACGAGGTATCCGATTCGGCGATGATTGGCGACAGCGCATTGCAGATGGGATACGCAAAAGCGATTACATGCTGGCCTTGTTATCGGCCCATTCAACCCGCAAGCCTGGGGTGTGCCGGGAAGAAGTGGCTTTGGCGATTGGACCTTTGAAGGGCTATGTTTACTCTGTGCTGGTACAGCCGCTCGCAGAGGTGATGCCGCCGCTGATTCTGAGCCAGCGGCAGTGGCTCGACATGTCCGAGTGGCGGGAGCGGCGCAACAGCCCGGGATTCGAGGAATGGTTTGAGCAACAGATCGCGAAGATCGTGAGCGCGCTTCGCGAGAAGTCAGGCTTTGCCGGCGAGATGGCCGAGTTACACCATGCGCTGAAGCCCCTGAGTCAAGTGTCCCATCACAGGGAAGTCGAGAGGGGCTTTGTCGGAAGGCAGTGGCTGCTGGGGCGATTGGGCGAAGGAAGGCCTTTGGTGGGCTTGGCTGAGCAAGACGACGAGCCACTGGGCGAGATCGAGCGCTGGGCAATCGATGAGCCAGGTAAGCGGGTGTTCTGGTTGTGTGCTGATCCCGGCTGGGGCAAGTCTGCCGTGTTGGGGAGGCTGGCCCATGCTCAAAGGGCCCGGGTGCTGGCGGTGCACTTCTGCCGGCACAACGAAGCAGATACCCTGCAGCCACACCGTGTGATCTCCAGTCTCGCTTACCAGATGGCTTCTCAACTACCGGACTACCGCAGCCGGCTGCTGGAGGTGGTAAGGGATCGCGCTGACTGGGAATCTGCGAGTGCAGGTGATTTTTTCCGGCAATTGATCCAAGAACCGCTTGCCTGCACGATCGATGGCGGACGCGCGGCAGCAGATACACCCGAGGAGCAGCCAGGGGGACAGCATCATCGTCGGCTGATTGTTATTGATGCGCTTGATGAATGTGTCGATGACGATGGCCGTAGCGAACTGCTGGATGTGCTGAGCGAGCGATTTCGCGCTCTCCCGAATTGGCTCGGGCTGGTGGTGTCCAGCAGAAAGGAAGCTGCGGTTGTCAGCCGCTTCAGTGGCTTCGGCATGTTCGAGCTGAATGCCTTTGACGACGCCAATTGTGATGATCTTCGGTTGTATGCGCAGGATTGGTTGCAGAGAATGATCAAGTCAGGCCAGCTGCTGGTTGAGCAATATTCGAAGGCACTCGAATCGGTATGTGCCGTCAGTGCGGGAAATTTCCTGTACCTGAAACAGCTTGAGCGCGCTGTGATGCAGGATCAAGTAATGCAGGCCTATGAACTGCTGAGTCCCGAGACGCTTCCGGCGGATCTGGGGGCATTCTACGAGCGCTGGTTCGCACGCAAATTCAAGACGATCGCGTCTTATGAGACCACGGCAATTCCACTTCTTCAGCTGATGCTGGCGGCCAGAGAGCCGCTGCCACTCGGTTTGGTAGACACGGTGCTAGGATGGGATGAGCGGGAACGAGCGAAGACGAGGGCAGCGCTGGGCTCCTTGCTTCGGGAAGAGTTCGGCCGGTTACAGTTTTTTCACAAGGGGTTGGCAGACTGGCTCCGAGGTACAGTCGCAGCGGGCGCAGGGTGGGTTGTCAGCGAGACGAACGGGCATCTTCAGCTTGCCGGTGTTCTCTGCAGCGAATGGGAGCGTGCTTCGATCAGAAAACTTCAGCCCGGTACATCATCGCCGAGCCCGTACTTCGCCGACTGGCCAGCCGAACAGCGAATCTATGCGATGCGGCATTTACCGCATCATCTTTTGAAATCGGGTGCGCGGGACCGCTGGCAAGAAGTACTGACCGATTTCGCTTTCGCCATGGAGCGTTGCAGGCGCGAATCACTTGAGTGGTTTCTGGCGGATTACTGTGATGCTCGAGCAAAATCTTATGGCACGTCGATGGAAGCCTGGGCTGATGCGATAGGTCGGTATGCGCACCAATTGCGCGGTGGTTCGGAGATGTGGCCTGCATACCGATCGCTGCTTCAGTTGGCGATTAGTGATGCGGAGGACAGCCCTTTGACACAGGCTGCGAAGCAGTGGATGGACCGCGGTGATTGCGATTGGACTTGGATGCGCAGATCAACTCGGTATAAGCACTTCAGGTCGGCCCGTCAGGATTGGATCCAGCAGACGATCCATCTTGGTGACCACGGCAGGCTTGCGCTTGCAGCCGTCGATGTGTGCTGGAGTCGGTCTTCTCCAGTCGTTGCGTGCGCCATGGCTGCACCCCGCGGGGGGCAAGGTTTGGTCAGGATCTTCGATCTATCGACGGGTCTGCTAGTGTGGCAGGCCGATCTGCCACAAGGGAAAATCCATAACATATCCCTGAACGAGGATAGGTCCGAAGTGATCGTTCAGATGGCGTCAGGCCCGCTTTTGAAACGAGGTACAGATTCCACCGATCCATGGCTCGAGATATCGACGAGGGCGCTGACGGAATCTGATGACGCCGGCAGTCATTCGGCAGGCCTTGCCTTGTTGCCTGCAAAAGTCACGCGCTTTGTGCAATCCGGTGACGGTAGCCGATGCCTTGCCGCCTGCGAGGATGGCTCGTTGTGGCGTTGGTCTTCGAATTCTGGGGAAGTGCCCGCGCAACTTACCGGACCTGGGCCCAAGATTTACGACCTTGCAATCACTCAGGATGGGGGTGTGGCAGCAAGTGTGGGCGAAGGTCGGGGCGTCACATTCTGGCGAGGAGACGCGCTAACGGCGAGGTTGCCTGGACATGCCTATCGCGCGACGAATGTGTCTATTAGCGATGATGGCAGTAGGGCGCTCTCGGCAGGACAGGACGGCATGATCATTGTCTGGAATTTGGACGAGGCTGCTCGCGCATCGAACCAGATTTTCGCTCCGGAGGTGACCACCTTGACTGTCGTCGATGAGGGTGCCGAAGGCCAGGAGCTGGTGCTCAGCGGCGATATGGAAGGGATGCTGCGAAAGCACCTGCCATCCAAGATGCGCTTCGAGGAGCAAGCTTGGCGAGGCCATGCAGGTCGCGTCTGGGACACCGCACTCACGTCCTGTGGCCGCTTTTTGGTGTCCGCCGGCGCGGAGTCCGGTGGTGCAAGAGGGAGTTCGGAAGGGAGCGTCGCGGTCTGGGAAGTCGCCAGCCAGAACTGTCTGGCGCGCCACAATTCAAAGCGGGAGATGCAGGCGATTGCCGTTAGCCCGAATGGAAAATATTTAGCAACTGCAAGCGTTGACGGCTGGCTCAATCTTTGGAATCTGCAAAGGGTGCTGAATGAATCGAGTTTTGTGCCGGCGTGTCTGGATCAAGTTCGTACGCCGGCTGCGATTCGTTCGATGCTTTTTCTGGATGACACCTGCTTCTTTTCTGCCGGAGGGGACGGCGTCATCCAAGTCTGGCGCATTGCTGACGAGGGCCGCTTGATCAAGGCTGGCTCGATGTACCACGGACGTGCCAGTGAAGCGCGTGTTCTGCAGGGATCTCGGCAAATTGGTGCTTATACACTTGCGCTGTCACCTTGCAAGGGCTATCTCGCTTGTTCCGGCCGAGGTTTGCACCGAGCGATCACTATCTGGAAAGTTGATGCACCAGAAACACCGTTCAATGTTTTATTCAAAGATCACCGCGGCAATCTGAAAGGAATACATTCCCTTGCCTTCATGAATGATGGCGAACATTTGTTATCGGCGAGTTGGGATGAATCCATCTTGCTCTGGGAGTGGCGTGAACCTGGTGGTCGTCAAGTCCTTTGTCAGCCCGAACAGCATCTGACTGTAATGGCACCCACGAAGACAGATAATCAATTCGTGCTTGGTACAGCGCTCGGGGAGATCTCGGAGCTGAATTTGCTGAATAGCCACCTGCTGCGAAAACCATGAATGTCTTCCTAGAAAATTTTACCCATTATGAACCGACAATCTGTTGAATCTTCGAACATCAAGACCATCGGCTATGACCCGATTAACCACATTCTTGAGGTGGAGTTCGGCAAAGATGTCGAAGAGGGTAATCCGTATAACCGGCTGTATCACTATTTCGAAGTCCCCGAAGAGATTTATCAGGCGTTGATGAGTGCGCCGTCTCACGGCGAGTTTCTGTACTGGCACATTGCCTACAAGTTCACCTACAAGTATTTGGGTACGCTTGGAGATATTGAGTCATGATTTCGCGGGATCATGACATGTCGGCGGTGCGACGAAGGCTGGAAAAAAGTATCCGCATCGCGGTTGACAATATCGCGGCTCATGGCGATACCGACATTTTTCCACCGCCAGACGAGGCCGCTCTTTTATTTCGGGACCGCGAGGAAGCTGCAAAAAAGGTAATGGCATTGCACGACGATTTCGTGTCTAAGGGCATGGTTTCGTCGCCAGATTTGATTCGTTGCCTTGTCCCAGCCGGGTACTTGGGGCAGAGAATGGCGACGCAGATCCCTACTCTCTGGAATGCTTATTACCTCGCCATCGTGATCGCCTGTGCACCAGACATTGAGCGTATGCGTGTCTCACGTAGCATGGTTTTTTCCTATCGATTCATTTCGCCACAAATGGGCGATCAGATTTTTGATACGAAGATCGGTTGGGCAGGGTTTATGGACGCAGCGGTTAGCGCCTGTAACCAATATTCCCATGCAATAGTGACAGACATTTCTGATTTTTATCATCGAGTTCGTATAAAAACCGTTGCTCAAGCAATGGAGCGAGCGGGCATAGAAGACTCGATGCGGGAGCTCATGTTAAAACTCCTAGTGATCCTCGACGTCGATCGCTACGGTTTGCCTGTGGGTGGTCCTGGGTCGCGATTGCTCGCAGAGCTTGTGCTTGCGCGCACTGATGCGCTGCTTGATCAGAAGCGTATTCCGTTTATTCGATTTGTCGATGATATTCGTCTGTTTGCGCAGAGTGAAGGGGATGCCCATCGGTTCCTTTTAACACTGGCAGATCTCTTGTGGGAGGATGGATTTTCTCTCCAAAAAAATAAGACGCGAGTGATGAGATCGTGCGATCTGATCGAGGAGGTAAATTTTTCACGTGCGACTGCGTTGTCGTCGATCGAAGGATCGGAGGCAAACGCTGAGACTACTGTTCATTTTCCTCATGATCCTTATACCGAAATGCGTGCTCAGATGGATTTGCACTTTGCTCAATTCGCATTGCGCTCGGATTCGGTATCAAGCATCATGCAGGAGTTTTCTAAAAGTCGCTTGAATTTATCGCTGTGCAGAAATCTCCTTCGCTCAGTCTCGCATCTCCCGAGCGAGCAAGCGGGCGAGGTACTGTCTGCACTGCTGGAAATGTCCGATGGTTTGGCACTAATTCCGGTCTTCAGCCGATTGATGGAAGGATTGGAGAGCAATCTCGACAGGCTGTCCCCATCGGCAATCGACAGGATTCGTGAGCGGTTGGCAGTACTCGCTTTTGGCGACGAGGCACTGGTCATGTTTGATTTCCATCGAGCGCTTTGCATAAGGCTACTCGGGCAATTACCGATTAAGGATGCCGATTTTTTAGCCAAGGAACTCGAACAAGTCGAAGTCAATACCGCTTGCAGCCTGGTACGGCGGGAGATTGCATCAGTGAGGGGGCGATGCGGAATTCCTGGCGCTTTAGCGTGCCAGTCTGTATTGGCCGATCACTTGTCCGTCCAACACTGACGCCATGGTATCCGAGCGTCAATTGTCTCGCCAAAACCGATTTTGGTGGTCTTACTGTGCGCCGGGCCTGGATGAGCGGTGGCTGGCGGCTGTATCGTTGGGTAATTCAAAACCCGCACACCGAATCACCCAATGGGCATATCCCTTGACCTCAAGCTTACCGCCGGTCGATAGCGATCTGGTGGCTGAGATAGCTTTCGGGGTGTTCGCCTGCGCACTTGAAAACGGAATAGCGACTGCTTTATTGGCGCCTGAGAAAATTCGTATAATCGTAGCCCAGGCGGTTGGCCGAATTCAGCTGCTTCGGGGCTCAGGCCGCGACCTGTCCGGTGTAGTCACGCGAGACCACATCTCATTCGCGACGATCCTGGCAAATCGCTTGCTTGATTGGACAGCTCTGTATCCGGACAAAATCGAAGTTCAGCCACGCTTGCCCGGTACTGGAATTGTCGATGCTTGCCAGCCCGATCTCATTGCAGGCGTCGAACTTATCGAAGTAAAGATGGCAAGAACGATTTTTAGACTGTCTGATATCCGGCAGGTTCTCGTTTATGTAGCACTTGCATGGCTTGGTACGGATCGCCGCCTGCAAAGCGTCTCGCTGACCAATCCGATGTTGGGAATTAGCTGGAGTTTTGATCTCCATACGCTTATTAGCGAGATTTCCGGTGAGTCACCCGCAAGGTTTTTCGACAAGTTCGACAGATTGAGCCGCGGGGAGGTGGTCGGATAAACTCTTCTCCTATTGTGTATGCGTTTTGACTACGGGCGTGTTTTTCCCGATCTGTGTTTTCCTAATTGTTATTAGTTTATGTATCCTACGCCTGAGGTAGAGCTCGGATCGTTGTACGATTAAAAAGCTTCAAAGAGTAAGGCCTTGATTCTATTTTTAGTTACATGATTTTTACCTTTATTGACTCAATACATTGCCGCAAAATGCACTGAATATATGAATATTGAAGCAATGAGAGCACTGACCATCATTTTTCTGCTCTTCACCTTGTCCGCATGCCAAAAGCCAGCAGCAACATCATCATCAACCAGCGCCCTGAGCGCTGCCGACATTGGTAAATTGATTTTTCATGATGTGTCGCTTTCTGCCTCTGGCAAGCAGTCCTGCGCCACTTGTCATTCGCCTGAGCACGCCCACGCCCAAGCGAATGCATTGTCGGTGCAATTTGGTGGTCCGTTGCTGAATCAACCGGGTACCCGCGCTGTGCCATCGATTCGCTACCTCGCTGATACCCCGCCCCTTGGGTTTGATGAAGAGGGAACACCGTATGGTGGCTTCAATCATGACGGTAGTGTTGATACATTTGCTGCGCAGGCGGAGCGTCCCTTGCTTGCTGCAAATGAGATGGCCAATCTGACCCGTTTGGCGGTCGTTGAAAAACTTCGCAAGGCCGACTATGCGGCGCAGTTTCGGCAGGTGTTTGGTGAGACCAGCCTAGATCAGGTTGATTCAGCATTCGCGGCACTGAGCCTCGCGCTGGAACGCTATCAGAGCGACTCGCCTGAATTTCAGCCATTCAGTTCAAAGTACGATGCTTATCTGGCCGGGAAGACCCAGTTGACCGATGCCGAATCGAGAGGTCTCAAGCTTTTCAATGATGAGAAAAAAGGAAATTGCGCCGCTTGCCATCCGAGCGCGAAACGTGAGGACGGCCGGCCACCCCTGTTCACTGATTTTACGTATGATGCGCTGGGTCTGCCGCGCAATATGGAAATTCCTGCGAATGCAGACCCAAACTACGTTGATCTTGGGTTGTGTCGATCAGGCCGCTCTGATCGCGCATCGCAAGATAGCGCCTGCGGAAAATTCAAAGTACCCACGCTACGTAACGTCGCTACCCGCCAAGTTTTTTTTCATAACGGCCAAATCAAAAATCTCCGGGATGCTGTCGCTTTTTATGTCAGTCGCGATACGCAACCTGAGCATTGGTATCCTCGCAAGGCAGACAAGTCGGTTGCAAAGTTCAATGATTTGTCCGCCAGATATCACGCCAATGTGAATGTTGAAGAAGTGCCCTACGGTGGTAAGCGCGGAGGTAAGCCCTCATTGAGCGATCAAGAAATAGAGGATATCGTTTCATTTCTGCGGACCCTGAATGATCAATGACCTGCAACGCTTATGCGTCTGGCGCGGAGTTCTGCAGGTGAATTTTGAGCTGACTTGCGAAGCTGCAGCATGAACTGCGGACTGCAAATGAATACGATCCGTAGCGATCAATTTAGATGCGGTCACACGAGCCTAAAGCGGTTACCATCACGTGCTTGTGTTTGGATCTAAATTGTAGGTTTTGGTAGGAATCAGCATCCGCTTTTTCCTAAACTTCAATCGATTACTGTTATTTTATTCGCAATGAAAACTTCTAATTCTGCAGGTGATCTGATGATAGGTAGTGGCGTGATTGCCATCGGTACTTTCCAAGTGCCTGGCGAGGCGACCATTAGCGGCACTGTCCAAGGTGAGCTGACCGCTGCTGCACTGAACGTACTGCCAACAGGCGAGGTCACCGGAAAATCGACCGCGCAAACGATACTTGTCTCAGGCAAGATGAATCAATCAACGACGGCAATGCAGTCTCTGGTGGTTGACTCGACTGGTGTGATCACCGGTGAAATCGCTTATGGCGATCTGGAAATCAGGCGGGGCGGAGAACTTCTCGGAAGTATTACTCAAATCAAAAATCAGTCGAAACTGACCAAGTAGCGAAGACTGATCTCTCCTTCCGATCGCAAGCCATTGTCGATTTGCACGTCCCTCGAATAGCGTAACTGCCATTGCTGTTTGGGGGAGGTGAAGAGCATACTGCCAATGTACATGCGCGTATTGTTTGGCGCGCCAGTGATCTCGGTACCGCCTCTCTGCGTCGCTCCACCGCGGTTAATCTGCGCACCACCATAAAACTGCCATACATCCGATTGCCGATAGCGTAGATACGTGGTCAGTGCGTATGAGGTATCTTGCGTACGAATATGGGTACCCAGATATCGGTCATCCTCGCCATACACTGCAACTTCAGGTGAGATATCGATCAGCCATTTACCACCAATCGGCTGCATCCAACCGGCACTCAATACATAGCGCATACGGTTCTCGGCCACGTTCAACGTTCGGCTCGTGTTGTAATCAGCAGTTGGAAGGCTCACAAAGAGGCTAACCAGGCCATAGGTGCGATTCTGCCGATCTATGTGAAACCAGAAAGCATTTCCTAACCGAAGGTCGCCCATGCCGCTGATATCGTTGGCGCGTCTCGTGTCCAGAGCAGTATTGGTGTTGACATCGGCGTAGGTCAGTACCGTGACGGGTGCCCATGCATATTGTTTATCACTGCCGACAGCGAAGACCCGGGAAGCGCGTAGAGCGAATTGATTGATGCTCGCCTCGCCAGCCACAGTACGCACGCCATCGGTATAAGGCCCCCTTACTTTTTGATGCGTGCTGTAAATCGTTACGTTGA
>JAIXYM010000141.1 GCA_027490255.1 Oxalobacteraceae bacterium
AGCAGGGCATCGCGTACCGCGCCGCCGACCACATAGGTTTTGACGGACCCTGTCATGTGTTAGCGCGGGGCGAGATAATGCGGCGCGACCGCTTCCAAGGCTGTCGGATGCCATGCAGGTGGCAAAGGATAATCACCACTGGCGACATTGTCGGCTTTCATGGAGTCGAGATTGTCGCGACTCATGACGGGCCCACCCGGCACATGCTCGAGCAAGAACGCCTGAATGCGCGCCAGCGACGCAGGCAATCCAATTACGGGTCGTCGATGATGTGCGTAGGCACCGGAAAGACGGATCAGCTCACGCAAGCTGTACACATGCGGACCGACCAGCTCGTAAACTTTACCGATGCTTTGGGGGTCATCGAGCGCATCGACGAAAGCCTGCGCAAGATCGCCGACAAACACAGGCTGGAATTTTGCATCGGCACCACCCACGACCATGACGGGCAGGATGGCCTGCATGCGCGCGAACACATTCAGAAACTGATCTTCCGGTCCGAACACCACAGAGGGACGAAATGAAGTGACCTCCAGATCAGGCGCCGTTCGCATGAGCTGCTCACCTGCGGCTTTGGAACGCTGATACATAGACGGCGCATCGCTGGCAGCACCCAGTGCGCACATGTGCAAACAACGCTTCACACCCAGTCTGCTGCAAGACTGCGCAATGCGTCTTGGCAGCGCGACGTGAGCTTGTTCAAACTGCGGGCCCCAGGGATTGCCGGGTTTTGAATGCAGCACACCGACCAGATTGATGACCGCATTTGCTTGCGCGATGAGGCGATCCAACGTGGCATCGTCATGGATATCGGCTTCGATCACCTGTACGGTTGGCAGCACAAGCAAATGACTGGCGCGGGGCAGATGACGCGTCGGGACGACAACATGACGGCCAGACGCGGCAAGCCGCGCGACGATGTGCGAGCCGATGAAACCGCTACCACCAATAACT
This sequence comes from Oxalobacteraceae bacterium, assembly GCA_027490255.1. Taxonomy (GTDB): domain Bacteria; phylum Pseudomonadota; class Gammaproteobacteria; order Burkholderiales; family Burkholderiaceae_D; genus Pernthalerella. The sequence goes on from JAIXYM010000141.1 coordinate 955, forward strand.
AAAACAGTATCGTGATGCATGACGGTCATGGCAGATCGCCGAGTTCGGCGAGATTGGCGTCGCGTGGCGTCACCATGCCCAGCCGGGTTTTCATGGACTGAGGTTTGTTCTCAAACATGGCGGCATACCACGTCGTGTTGGCCATCACATTTTTCACATAGACACGGGTTTCAGTGAAGGGAATGGTCTCGGCAAAAATCGCACCCTCGACAGGTTTGCTAAGTGTGGAACGCCACTGTCGCGGACGACCCGGCCCGGCATTGTAGGCAGCCGTTGCCAGCGTTTGCGAGCCGCCGAGATTGGACAGCACCATGTTCAGATACTGCGTACCCAACGTGATATTGGTCTTGATGTCATTCAGATTGCTGAGCGTGAAACCCGCCATGCCGATTTTGCGGGCAACATAGGTAGCGGTGGTTGGCATGATCTGCATCAAACCCGATGCCCCGACATGAGAGCGTGCTGATCGAATGAAACGCGATTCCTGCCGAATGAGTCCGTATACCCAAGCCTTGTCCAAACCAATCGGACGTGTGGCGGTCTGCATGATGTCGTCATACGGTGTCGGATAGCGTTGTGTGAGATCGAGTTCCACTTTAGCGCGATCTGCTGTCGTTACCATGCGATCCAACACCTCATTGCGACGCGCGAACTCGGCGGCCGCAAGCAGTTGACGCTCATTCATTTTACGTAGCTGCCAGTTCCATTCGCGATTGCCTTCAAAGCGTAATTCCATATCGAAAAATTTCAGTGCATGACGCAACCCAGCGTTGTTCGACGCCTCTGCAATTTCGTCGGCTTTGGGTGGCTGAGGTCGAGGCAGGGGCGAGACCTTGAGGCCGAGCTCTTCCATCGAAAGAATGCCGTAAAAATTATGCTGACCTGCAATCAACTGAAAATATTTATGTGCATCTTCAGCAGCACCTGCGGCCAGCAGCGCACGCCCGCGCCAGTAAACCCAGGCGGGATCTTTTTGCAGATCGGCAGGCATGCTCTCGATCGCTTTGGCGACCATGGGCCAGTCTGCCTCGCGCAAGGCAGCACGCGCGCGCCACTGATATCCCTCTTGCGATAAAAATGCGCCCCAGCTCTTGCGCCAGTACACTGCCGCATCTTTGGATAGCGAAAGAGACGCGGGCAATGCCAGCTGCGCCCAGGCTGTGGCAAGCTCTTCACCAGACAATCGAGCTTGAATGCGCTCGAGAGCTTTTACAGCACGGTCGACATCCGTGCGCGCAATACGGCCAATGGCGATGATCAGCAACTCGCGCGCAGCTTTTGAACCACTCGCGCCCTGATCGATGATGGCATTGGGTTTATCAATCGCTTGAACTAGCTGCTTTTCGCTGACATCCGTAAACGCCGCGATGCGTCGAGCCGTACCCGGAACGCCGAATTCTACCGAGAGGCGAATCTGCTTCCATACATCGGCGTCGCTGAATTGTTTTTCGCGCTGCAGGCGACCGATCAGATCAACGCAAGCTTCACCATAGGCTTTGGGTTGTACCAGCAAATCCTGTGCAGCTTTGACGACGTTCTCGCCTTTGGCCATTTTCGATGACAGCGCATAGCATTTAAGCTGAGTATCATCATTCAGCACAAATTGTGGATACTGCTCGTCAAACAAACGCCAGTCGCGAGCACGGCCTATGAGCAGCAACCAGTCATTACGCAAGCGATCACCGATGGCGGTGCCTTCGTGTTTTGCCAAAAAGCTGCGAACTTCACCCTCAGGCGCCGATGCCAGCCGTGGATACAACCGGTAGTATTCGATATAAGACTGCACCGGGTAATCAGACAGTCGCGCCGAGATCCGGCCCGCCTCGCCCATATCGCCGCGCATTGCCGCTTCTCGCAAGGCAATGAAATCCGCATCAGCGGCATTGAGTGCAACCGGTGCGCGTCGCGCGGCATCCGCGGACACAGGCAGCATCGATGCTGTGGCAACAGCACAAAAAATTCCCAAGGCGAGCCAGCTTCTCTTTGTCATGCAAATTCCAGGTTTCTATTAATAAACAGTCTGTTTAGAATAGCATGCACTCTCGAATTTAATCGACCGCAAACGCATTCTTTTAAACTATGAAAACCAGTACCGAAAAAGCAGACCTGCGCAAAGAATTGATTGCAGCACGCAAGGCCATGTCGGTCGATGTAAAAGCGCAGGCAGATGAACGCATTGCATCGAAACTGTCAGCTTGGCTGGACGCGAATCAAGTCACGGTGCTGGGCGCCTATCTGCCCATGGCGGGGGAGCCGGACCTGACCGCACTGTATGCGACGCTTCCCGGGCGCGGGATACAGGTGGTCATGCCAGTCGTACTGGAAAAAAATCAGCCTTTGCAATTCGTTGAATGGCAGGCCGGCGATGCACTGGAACGGGACGCCAGCGGAACTCTGGCCCCAACAAATCGGAATCATTTTGTGAAACCTGACGCGGTTCTCGCGCCTTGTGTGGGTTACAACGACGCGCAGTATCGGTTAGGCTATGGCGGCGGTTATTTCGATCGCACCCTCGCGCAATCGCCTCGACCGCTGGCCGTCGGCATTGCGTATTCGATCACAAAAGCCGATTTTCCAGCAGATGTTTTTGATATTCCGTTAGATGCGATCCTGACCGACTGATCAACGTCCCGCAATGCGCTGCCAGATCGCGATCGTCGGCGCCGCCTGGTTCAATGTGTAAAAGTGCAGGCCAGGCGCGCCGCTAGCAATCAGCCGATCGCACATCTGCGTGACCACATCCAAACCAAAAGCACGAATAGAAGCGCTGTCATCGCCAAAGCTGGCAAGTTTCAAGCGAATCCAGCGCGGTATCTCTGCGCCACACATGTCAGAGAAACGCATGAGCTGGGTGTAATTGGTAATGGGCATGATGCCAGCAACGACTGGTACATCGACACCGGCTTTGTGTAGCTCATCAACGAAACGGAAATAGGCATCCGCGTTATAAAAATACTGCGTGATCGCCGAGTTGGCACCCGCTTTAATCTTGCGAATGAAATTCTGCAGATCATCTTGTGGTGAGCGCGCCTGCGGATGCATCTCGGGGTATGCGGCGGCTTCAATGTGAAACCAATCACCGGTTTCAGCGCGGATGAATTCGATCAGCTCGCTGGCGTGACTGAACTCACCGGATAGGCCACCAAAACCGCTGGGCAGATCGCCTCGCAAGGCAACGATGTGGCGTATGCCGTGTGATTGGTATTCAGTGATGATCTCGCGCAGCTCGGCGCGACTGCGTCCTATGCAGGATAAATGCGGCGCGGCCTTGTGACCCTCGCGTTGAATTTCCAGTACGGTGTCGCGCGTACCAGCCTGAGTCGAGCCGGCAGCACCAAACGTGACCGAGAAATACTCGGGCCCGAGTTCGGCGAGTTGCACGCGCGCTGCGCGCAGTTTGTCCGCACCCTCGGTGGTCTTGGGCGGGAAGAATTCCATACTGATATCGGGCGTATTCAAAGCGGGAGCAGTCATTGGATGAATCACTTTTTTCGTATCAAGATAGCCGACAGCAACCAGGACAGGAGGCTGTAGACAAATGCAGCAAGCACGGCAGCACCAAATCCTGCGACCTGAAAACCAGAGACAAGATCAGCGACCGCCCAGAACATCAGGCCGTTGATCACGAATACAAACAAGCCGAGCGTCAGGAAAGTCACCGGCAGCGTGAGCAGAATCAGTACGGGGCGAATCAACGTATTGACCAGCCCGAGAACCAAGGCTGCGATCAGCGCGGTAGTGAAACTGTCGACTTGCACGGAGTCGAGCAAATGGGGCAGCGCGAAAATCGCGACCGTATTGATCAGCCAAAGAAGCAGCAGGCGCATGTGTGACGCGTGTGGTTCGCGCGTAAGCGAAGTCGTTAAAGGAATCCGTGCATCACCGGGCCTCGTGAGCCCGGCGATGCAGAATCCATACTGCGATTAGTAGCGATAGTGTTCCGGCTTGAACGGACCTTGCGTGGTCACACCGATGTAGGCCGCTTGTTCCGCGGACAATTCCGTAAGCTGCGCATTGAGCGTTTTGAGCTGCAGACGCGCGACTTTTTCATCGAGATGCTTAGGCAAGGTGTAAACACCGATCGGATACGCCTTGGTGTTGGTGAACAGTTCAATCTGCGCAATCGTCTGGTTCGCAAACGACGAGCTCATCACATACGATGGGTGACCCGTGCCGCAACCCAAATTCACCAGACGACCTTCGGCGAGCAGAATGATGCGCTTGCCATCGGGGAAGATCACGTGATCGACTTGAGGCTTGATGTTTTCCCATTTGTACTGCTTCAGCGCGACGACTTCGATTTCATTGTCGAAGTGACCGATGTTGCAGACGATGGCCTGGTCTTTCATCTTCGCCATGTGCTCATGTGTGATCACATGGTAGTTGCCGGTGGCAGTCACGAAGATGTCAGCGTGTTCGGCCGCATAGTCCATAGTTACAACACGATAACCTTCCATCGCTGCCTGCAGTGCGCAGATAGGATCGATTTCGGTGACCCAGACTTGCGCAGACAAGGCGCGCAGCGCTTGTGCTGAGCCCTTGCCCACGTCGCCATAGCCAGCAACGACGGCGACTTTACCGGCGATCATGACGTCAGTTGCACGCTTGATGGCGTCGACCAGCGATTCACGGCAGCCATACAGGTTGTCGAACTTGGACTTGGTAACCGAGTCGTTGACATTAATCGCGGGGAAAGCCAGCTTGCCTTCTTTGTGCATCTGATACAGACGATGCACACCGGTCGTGGTCTCTTCAGTCACGCCGATGATCTGCGCCAGACGAGTGGAGTACCAAGTCTTGTCGGTCGCGAGTTTTTTCTTGATCGAGTTGAACAGGCAAATCGATTCTTCCGAATCCGGATGATCCAGCACGCTGATATCTTTCTCAGCGCGTGTGCCCAGATGCAGCAGCAAAGTAGCATCGCCACCATCATCCAGAATCATGTTGGAGTAACCACCATCTGGCCACTCAAAAATACGATGGGTGTAGTCCCAGTACTCGTCCAGTGTTTCGCCTTTGTACGCAAAAACCGGCGTGCCAGCGGCTGCGATAGCAGCGGCTGCGTGATCCTGTGTCGAGTAGATGTTGCACGATGCCCAGCGAACTTGTGCGCCCAAGGCTTCGAGCGTCTGAATCAGCACGGCCGTCTGGATGGTCATGTGCAGGGAACCTGTCACGCGCGCGCCTTTGAGCGGTTGCTTGGCAGCGAATTCGGCGCGAATTGCCATCAGGCCCGGCATTTCAGTTTCGGCAATGCGCATTTCCTTGTTGCCAAAGTCAGCGAGGCTGATATCTGCAACGTGGTAATCGTGGGTACTTGAGTTTTTTAATACGGCGCTCATCACGCTCTCCTTTCAATTGAAAAAAAGTAACGTGAGCGCGGTTGCGGTGAAGACTGACCAAGCCTGGCGAAATTCAGATGATTTCGTCGCAACGCTCCTTGGCAGGGCAGTATTCTAACTGAAAATTCCATGACGTCGTGCGCGCGCCCGAAAAACCGCCCAAACCAGACCCGAGAGCGCGCCATAACCATGCGCGACCGTGACTACCGGCGTCTCACTCAACGCATACGAGGGCAAAACCAGCTTGATCGCCAGCAGCAAGAGCGCAGCCCCAGCCACTCTGTCACCGGTTCGGCACCACCATGCCATGGCGCAGCCCGCCCACAAACCATGCAAAAGACCGGACAAACCTGCGTACCACTGAACCGCTGGCGCAAACCACCACAACAGCAAGCTGGTGGCGGCGGCTGTCCCTATCGATAGTGCACAGGCTTCCGCCAGTCCAAGCTCATCCCAGACGTACTCACAGATGACGAGCAGTCCCAACAAATTAGTCAGGCAATGCCGAACACTCAAATGCACGAAGTGTCCGCTTATCCAACGCCACACTTGTCCATCGGCGATCTCTGCACGCTTCCACATCAGCATGTCGGTGGCTGCAGGCCAAGCGAGCAAGAGCAGCGAAATCAGCGAGACGATGGCTGCGAACTGCCAGCGCGCTGAATGGCGTGCATCCATCAGTGCCGACGAATACGTCGCCCAAGTGCCAGCAGCGCCAGCGACCACAACGTAAGATCACCGTCGAGACTGCCGCCACCGCCGCCGCTGCTGCTGGCTATGGGCGCATTGATGGTTCCGACGTTTCCGACGTTTCCGATGCCTCCGATGTCTCCAGTATTGCCAATCGCATCACTGACCGTCACCATCAACTCGGCTTGCGCGCTCTCGCCATACGCATCGCTGGCGTACCAGGGAATGCGGTAGCTACCCACAGGTGCAGTGCCGCTCCAATTAAACAAGCCCGTTGCGGACAGACTAGCGCCGTCGGGAAGAGCGCTTGCATGAAACACCAGCGCGTCGCCATCGACATCGGTGGCTCGCAATTGCAGTTGTAAACGACTGCCCCAGCCAAGCTGCTGTTCTGCCACGGGCTCAGTCACCGGCAGGTTGTTGATTCGAACGCTGGCCGATGCAGTCGCAATGGCACCGGCGCTGTCGATGGCTTCGAGGGTGAAAACATACCGACCCAGCGCCGGTGCAATGAAACTTGCCACAGGCTGATCGGCATTAAGCAAACTGACACTGGCGGGGTTCGAGGTGGCAGCTCGCCACTGATAGCTGACAATAGGATGACCATCGGCAGTTCTGACGCTGCCACGCAGCAGGACATTTGCCGCTGGCGCGACCACCTGACTGTCGGTCTCCATTTGTATTACGGGGCCGCGAGCGCGTAGTGCGTTTAGCGTGGCCAGCGCATCCAGCAAACCTGCGCCGCACAGACCTGCATTGGCAACCAGCGCGCAGGCACCGCTGGGTGGCGGTGGTCGTGCGGACGCGCGCAGCATGGAAATAATTTCAGCGCGATCCAGCGATGCGTTCAATGAGAGCATCAGCGCAATCGTGCCGGCCACATGCGGTGCTGCCATGCTGGTGCCAATTTTCCATGCGCCTGTATCCAGCCCCGGGGTCGTGGTGCCAGCATTGCCCAAGGAGTACACCGCCGCGCCATTGCTGCTGTAAATGGAAAAGCAATCGGTAGCGAGCGTGCCGCAACCGCCACCCGGCGCACTAACGATTACCTCGGGCCCGATGTTGGCGTATTCGGCATTGTCGCCATCAACGGCATGCGCAGTGATGGCCAGCGCGCCGCGGCAATTGGCAGGCTGATTGACGGCACTCGAAGCACCATTACCGGATGAAATGACCACCACCGCGCCAAGCGCATTCACATCGTCGATCGCTCGTTGAAACGCATCGGAGCACGTGCCCGAACTGCCGAGACTGAGATTGATGATGCGCGCCGGGTAGGCATTGCGTGGCACGTTGGGCACATCAATGCCGGCAGCCCAACGCAGGGCATCGGCGATGTCGGAGGTATAGCCGCCACATTTGCCGAGGACGCGCACCGGCAAAATGCGGACATGCGGCGCAATCCCTGTGCCATACAAACCATTGTTCATCAGCGCGGCGATGATGCCCATCACGTGCGTGCCGTGCCAGCTTGAATGACTCGCCGCAGATCCGCGCGCGCATTCGCCTGCCGCCACGAAATCGCCCGGGTCACTGGCATCGGCGTCGCGCCCATCACCATCATTGGCGGTTGATGCATAGGAAATGAAATCGTAGCCCGGCAGCATGGACAGCAGATCCGCATGCGGACGATAGCCAGTATCGAGTACAGCGACATTAATTGTTTCGCTGCCCAGCGTCAGATCCCAGCTGCCCGGCAGGTCCGCACCGCCAAGGTTGTTGCCGGTCGGCGCCATGTAGTGCCACTGTCCGGGTGAGGCGCTGTACCCAGGATCATTGGGCAGCACACTGTCGGCTTGCATCATCAGATCAAGCTCGGCGTTCATCAATTCACCGCTATGCCGCAAGCGCGCTGCGATGGCACGGGCCTCGCTCGACGTGACGGGCGCATTAAGTCGAAGTAGGTGTGCGCGTCCGGACAATTTGCGATCCAGCGTCAGAGGCACATTGGCCAGTGCGGCCAGCCGCGCGGTTTTACCTTGCGTGAGTTGCGCGTCGATTTTGCTTCCGCGCATTGGATGAGGCGTCACTATCAGTCGGTCAATCAGAGGCTCAAACTTTGGCGTCGGCGGCAAGCGGGAACCGGCTTTACGCAGCGGTGCTGTCTGAGCAATCGCAGATGTCAGTACAAACGATAACGACAAACAGAAAAGAAAAATCGATGCGCGCAGACGATGCTGCGCAAAATAAAGGTGCATGAATATCGCTGATGCCCGTTTGTTTTAAGCAAGCACGACTCTAGCAGCGAGGAAATCATTTACGGGTACATCATGCAAATCTGTCCACGGTATATTTAAAACATGACATTGCATCAATCAGCGGCATGAGCTGCACAGCGCATGTGCGTTAGCTCTCGGTATGAAGTGCTTGCATCACAAGATAATCTTTTGAATCGAAGACCGAAGACGAAAAAAAACGGGCAAGCGATGCTTGCCCGTTTTTATATGAAGCGACGCTGATTTACAAACCAGCCGCTGCCTTAAGTGCCGCTGCTTTATCGGAACGCTCCCAGCTGAACTCGGGCTCTTCGCGACCGAAGTGACCATAGGCCGCTGTCTTGCAGTAGATAGGACGCAGCAGATCCAGCATTTGCACGATGCCTTTCGGACGCAGATCGAAGTGCTCGCTGACGAGTGCCGCAATTTTTTCATCACTGATCTTGCCGGTGCCGAAGGTAGTGACCATCACCGACGTTGGCTTGGCGATACCGATAGCGTAGGAAATCTGAATCTGTGCGCGCTCGGCCAAACCGGCAGCCACAATATTTTTCGCGACATAACGACCGGCATACGCAGCCGAGCGATCCACTTTCGATGGATCCTTACCGGAGAAAGCGCCGCCGCCATGGGGCGCAGCACCGCCGTAGGTGTCGACAATGATCTTGCGGCCTGTGAGACCGCAATCACCCTGCGGACCGCCGATGACGAAACGACCAGTGGGGTTGATCAGGAATCGCGTGTCTTTCAGCCATTCCTTAGGCACGACGGGCTTGATGATCATTTCGATCGCCGCTTCCTCGATCTGCTTGTGCTCCATCTCAGGTGCGTGCTGGGTCGAGAGGACGATCGTGTCGATACCAACCGGCTTGCCATTGACGTATTTCAGCGTGACCTGCGATTTCGCATCCGGACGCAGCCAAGGCAGACGACCATCTTTGCGCAACTGCGACTGGCGTTCGACGATGCGGTGCGAGTAGTAAATCGCAGCCGGCATCAGTTCTGGTGTTTCGTTACACGCATAACCGAACATCAGACCCTGGTCACCCGCGCCCTGATCGAGGTCCATACCCTTGCCTTCATCAACACCCTGCGCAATATCCGGTGACTGCTTGTCGTAGCAGACCATGACGGCGCAGCCTTTGTAGTCGATGCCGAAATCGGTATTGTCGTAGCCGATGGATTTGAGTGTGTCGCGCGCGACCTTGATGTAGTCGACGTTGGCGGTGGTGGTAATTTCACCCGCCAGCACCACTAAACCGGTATTGCAAAGCGTTTCGGCAGCGACGCGAGCACGCGGATCCTGCTCGAGGATCGCATCGAGAATCGCATCGGAAATTTGATCGGATACTTTGTCCGGATGGCCTTCTGAAACAGACTCGGACGTAAAAAGGTAATCGTTTGACATGCAAGCTCCCTGAAAAACATTGAACATAGTGTCGCGGTCAACCAGGTGAACCTGCGACGCTTTAGCGAAATTTTTAAACCGCCTCGCAAGTTGTCTATTAACTCGGCGGGTACGACTTCGTGCTATTTTACGCAACTTGCCTCGATTCAGCAAAATCTCCGCTTCGCCTCCCAATGCTGCTCCGTCTGTTTCAACTCCTTTCTCTGCTGCCGCTGCCCGTTCTGCACGCGCTGGGTGCGGCCGCTGGCTGGGTGGTTTACGCGTTTTCACCCGCTTACAGACGCCGTCTTCGCGACAATCTCGCGCATGCGGGCTACCCGCATTTGCTGGCCTCCGCCGTTACCGAAGCGGGTAAAAATGTATTCGAGCTGCCTTTCATCTGGTGCGCGAAACCTGCGCGCGTGCTGAAAAGCGCCGCGCTGCATGACTGGTCGATTGCACAATCCGCGCTCGATGCCGGTCAGGGCGTGATCTTTCTTACACCGCATCTGGGCTGCTTCGAAATCATTGCACAGGCCATTGCCAGTCGGGCGCCCCTGACCGCACTGTACCGTCCACCGCGCAAGCCCTCGCTCAAGCCTCTGGCCGAACAGGCGCGTGCGCGCGAAGGTCTGAAGCTGGCGCCGGCCAACTTGTCGGGTGTGCGAACACTGCTAAAGACACTGCGAGCTGGCGGCGCGATCGGCCTGCTGCCGGATCAGGTGCCGGGCGCCGGCGAGGGTATCTGGACCACGTTCTTCGGCCGACCCGCGTATACGATGACGCTGCCGGCGAAAATGCATCAGATGAGTAGTGCCCCGCTGGTGCTGACCTATGCAGAACGGCTGTCCTTCGGCAGAGGCTATGCGATTCATTTTGTGCGTTTTGATGGGCGACTGGCAGGCACACCCGAACAACAGGCACGCATGATCAACGCTGCGATGGAGCAGCTGATCGCGCGCTGCCCGTCACAGTACTTCTGGAGCTACAACCGCTACAAGGGCGAGCCCTTACCGTCAACGCTTGCCGGAGAAGCCGCATGAGAGCGATGCTGGGGCTGATGTGGCTACTGCACTGGCTGCCGCTGCCAATACTGGGGCGTATTGGTAAAGGTGTCGGTAGCCTGCTGTTCGTATTGCTGCGCCGTCGGCGACATATTGCACTGACCAATCTCCGGCTTTGTTTTCCAGATCTCGGCGATCAGGAGCGTCTGAACATTGCACGCGCTCATTTCCAGGGATATGCACGCAGCGTGCTTGAGCGCGGCATTCTGTGGTGGGCGTCGCCCGAGCGGCTGAGAAGATTGATACAGATAGTGCCGGCCGTACCCACAACGCTTGCAGCGTCGCGGCCGACGATTTTTCTGTGCCCTCATTTCGTTTGCCTTGAAGTCGCGGGCGTCGCCATCACGATGGCCGGACCGGCCTGCTCGATGTACACGCCACAGCACAGTCGCGCCTTCAACGAAGCACTGCGCAAAGGACGGCTGCGATTCACACCGGATGAACGCAACCTGATCGCGCGCGCGGCAGGTATCAAACCCATCATTCGCGCGATGCGAGAGGGTCGCCCGTTTCTGATGCTGCCCGATATGGATTTCGGTCGTCGCGAGTCTGTCTTCGTACCTTTTTTTGGTGTGCCGGCGGCGACATTGACAGCGCCTGCGAGACTGACGATGGCAACCGATGGTCAGGTGATTCCGGTAGCCACGCGATTTCTGCCGAACTACGAAGGCTGGCAAGTGATCTTCTATCCTCCCTGGGATGACTATCCCGGAACAGACATTGACACCGCTACGGCACGCATGAATGAATTTATCGAAGCACGCGTGCTTGAAGCGCCTTCGGAATATTTCTGGTCACATAAACGATTCAAGACACGACCCGAAGGTATGGTAGGCGTGTACGATACTCCCGCTGACTGACGAAAAGAGAAGATGCATGACACTCAGATTCACAAAAATGCACGGTGCTGGTAATGATTTCGTGGTGATCGATGCGATCAACCAAACGGTTAATTTCACCAGCGATCAATGGCGCGATATCGCCAACCGACGCTTTGGCATTGGCGCAGATCAGATACTGATTGTTGAAAAACCTACGATGCCGGGCGTTGATTTTCGCTATCGGATATTCAATGCCGACGGCGGCGAAGTCGAGCAATGCGGGAACGGGGCGAGGGCGTTCGTAAAATTTGTTGTGGAAAAAGGTCTGACCGAGCATCGCGAGATTCGCGTGGAGACCATGTCAGGCGTGATCCGGCCAAGACTAGAGGATGACGGTCGGATTTCGGTCGACATGGGCGCACCGATATTTGATCCGGTACGCGTACCGCTCGATCCTGCTGGCCTGATCAGCAAACAGCAAAGTGCAGCCACACTCTGGAATATTGCTTTCGGGGCAGACGCGCGGGATTTTGTCGTGCTCTCGATGGGTAATCCGCATGCAGTGCAACTGGTCGATGATGTTGATAACGCGCCGGTATCGGAAGAAGGTCCTCTGATTGAAAACCATGCCTGTTTTCCGCGCAGGGTAAACGCCGGTTTCATGCAAGTGGTGGACAGACAGCATATTCGTTTGCGCGTTTTCGAAAGAGGTGCGGGCGAAACGCTTGCCTGCGGTACAGGCGCCTGCGCTGCTGTGGTCGCAGGTATTCAGCTTGGATTACTGGACAGTCCAGTCGCTGTCACCACGCGGGGAGGCGAGTTATCGATTGCCTGGGACGGCGGGCAGAGTTCCGTGACGCTGACCGGGCCCGCAGTCAGCGTCTTTGAAGGCACGATCGACATCTAATCGTGGCCGCAAATACAATCTAAATGATCATGCATCAGATCGCGGGACTGGCGCCGCGTTGATAGCGACACTCCGTCATCAGGCTACGGAACCGATACAAGCGTTGGCGGTAATTACCTTCTTGGCCGGCGACGCCTTTCGCTTCAACCGCATCAAACATACGAGCCACTCGGTCTAATGCAGCGCGCTGATCACCCGTGACGATCTGTACCAGACGACGACGGCTGCGCGGATGCTGCTATCGAATATCGATCTCGAGACAATGCCCATGATCGGCAGATTCAATATCGATCAATAGGGCCTCGGCGCGCGTCAGGCCGAACCAGTAGCCCAGTTCGATACGCGCCGCCAGAAACGGATACTGATTGCTCGTGTCGCGACTGAATACGGCGCGAGCAGCATGCGCCCATTCAGCTTTACCTGCAGGCGGCGCGATACGTTCCAGCAGCGATTTCGCCTCGCGGTTGCCCTGACCCGCGGCCTTTTGCAACCAGTAGACCGAACGAATATCAGAGCCCTTTTCCACTTTGCGCGAACGCCATGCAACCAGGCCCAGCTCGAGTTGCGCACGCACATGTCCTGTCACTGCGGCCATCTCGAGATAACGACGCGCTTCGGTAATACTGCGACGGGAAAACTCGGGCTTCAGATAAATGCGCGACATCGCGTACCAAGCGGCCGCAACACCCTGATCAGCGGCCAACGATAACCAGCGTATCGCTTTCTTGTAGTGGGCAACGCCAGGTACAGATGGCAGGCGAACACCACTCTCATCCATGCGCGCAACCCACAAACCATACGATAGCTGGGCCGCGCTGTCTCCTCCTTCAGCCGCCAGCTTCAGATAGCGCTCGATGAGTTGACTGTTCGGATCTTTGGTAAGCAGCAGGGCGGCTGCACATCGCCTGAGTAAATCCAGAGAAGAGCGCTCAATCTGGCAGCGACGCGCGCCGGTACCAGCGCGCCGTTCAATGGATTGGGCGATGGGCAAAGACCAAAACAGAAACTTTAGATAATCGCCTATGCCCCAGAAGAAGTCGGCGACCGCGCGTTGCGCCGGCATGATGCCTCCTCGGGCTGCCCGCGATGACCATTCAATCGCTGCGCTGCGACGCGTTTTTGCAGCGGGCGAAAGCTCTGCGGGTTTCGGGTGCGCGACCACATCGGCAATACCAAGCTGCTGCGCAAGTAGCCATTGCGCTTCTGCCAATCCCGATTCGGCTGCGGCCTGCAGCGCGCGCATGGCTTTCTGGCGCAACAAATGATCCGCTCGCGGCCACGAAGCAAATACCAGCATGGCAAGGATGAGCCCGGCCTTGGCCATGCCGCCTTCGAAAGCCCGCTCGTACCAGACCGCCACGCCCAGCGGATCGGACGACTGCTGAGCGACCTCGAAAGGTAAATGCTCACCGATCAAGAACCAAGCATCCGCCATATTTTGCTCCGCCGCTTTTTCCAGCCAGTGCAGGGCAGTCGCATAGCTCTGCGGCAAACCTGATCCCCCGAACAAATAGCGCTTACCCAGCGCCAGTTGCGCGTGCGCCTGCCCGGAGCGCGCCGAACGAATGATCAGTAATTCCTCTCGATTAGCCATAAATCCCGTCAGTCTGGATCGGCGGATTTCTGCCACTTGAACGCCACATGACCCGCATTCGCAGGTGAAACACGTGTTCTTAGTGGCGCTTGTGCAACAGGCTAAGGGCCTCACAAGCCTGAAATCCGCTCTCACAAAGTTATCAAAACAAAAACTTAACTTTGCGCCGTTCAGTGAGGTGGCGTCAACGGCAACTCGTGCGAATAAAACAACAGTGTTGAGTAATTAGCCGGGTTTTGCCGGAGTTTGAAAACCGACGGTGGCCAAACTTCGTGTTGTTTCTATTTTAGAAATTAATGTCCCTTCATCCGACTCGCTCGGATTTTCAAAACTCGACACAACTGAATATTTGGGGATGGAAAAATGAAAAAGTCACTCATAGCGCTGGCCTGTGCAAGCGCATTTGCAGGCTCTGCAAACGCCCAGTCGCTGACGACTTACGGGATTGTGGATATGGGCTTCGTTTCTGAAAACGGCGGAGCAGTAGGGTCGCAAGAGAAAATTAGTAGTGGCGCGCAGTCCGGCACCCGCCTCGGTTTCAAAGGCACTGAAGATCTCGGCAACAACATGAAAGCCTTGTTCGTGCTTGAAACTGGTATCGCTGCCGACAAAGGTGGATTCAATCAGAACAACGGATTTGCCCGCCAAAGTTTTGTTGGCCTCCAAAGCGATGCCGGTACCCTGACCCTGGGTCGCCAATACACACCTTTCTTCCTGGCCCTTAATGCAGTAGCTGACCCCTTCGCCAGTGGTCTTGCCGGCAACGCGCAAAATCTGATCCCTAGTAGCGGCATTAGGATGGACAACGCGGTGAAATATGCGTCGCCGACTTTCTCAGGTTTGTCGGCTGAAGTGGCTTACGGATTCGGGGAAAGTCTCGCGGGGGCAGACAGGGGTGGCAGGAATGTCGGTGGCTCCATCGGTTACACCGACGGCACGTTGAATGTTCGCCTTGCGTACCACAAAGCTAACGATACAGCATTGGGAACAAGTAATCTGAGTGACACCAGCACCATACTGGCCGCCAACTACAAATTCGAAATCGCCAAGGTGTTCGCGGCGTATTCAGATAATGACTTGCAGGTCGCCACTATAAACCCAGTCACACCAGCGAAAGGGAAAAGCAGAGATTTCCTGGTTGGCGTTAGCGTCCCCTTCGGCAATCACACCTTTATCGCCTCCTACATCAACAAAGATGGTCGCTCGGCCTCGAACCTAGACGCCACCCAATTTGGCCTCGGTTATACCTACGCGCTGTCCAAACGCACTAATCTTTATGCAGCATGGGCAACCATTGATAACAAACGGGGCGGCGTTCTCTACAAAGTCGGCAACAATTCCGAAGTCGGCTCAGGCGACAGGGCAGTCAACCTGGGTGTTCGTCACACGTTCTGATCAGTTCGGGCTTGATGCCCGCAAAGGATTCGTTGCCCGTCATTGCCGTCAGATGACGAGTAACGGATAAGGCTGTCAGCCAGCCTGCAGATCTTCTTCTGCGAATTTAATCTCCTCTGTAATTCCTTGGGTGCCTTCGGGCACCTTTTTTTTATTTAGTCGTCTTTCCTGGAAGCACTTGCCGTACGACGACGCGGGTAAAATGCAGTCATTCCCCGCGATCCGATTGGCGGGCCATCATGTCATTTTTCGCACCGCCATCATGCAAGCCTTTACTGTTGACAAGCTCCGTAACCAACTCGATGACATTTTGGACATGGCAGAAGTCGAAGAAGTTCTGATCGCCCGTGATTCGGGGGAGAACCTGATGCTCGTGACCGAGGCTGGCTGGCGCGCTTTGCAGGAGACGGCGCATCTGCTGGCGACCTCGCTCAATGAGGAGCGCCTTCAGCAAAGCCTGCAACAGTTGCGCACCGAGCATCTCTCCCGACACGAAACAAAATGAATCTGTGGCTGACACCACATGCGCGCGAAGATCTGGATTACTGGCGCCAGTCTCAGCCAGCCATAGCTGGGCGCGTGGAAAAACTGCTTGATCGGCTGGCGGCCGGCGAGAAACTGCCAGACTTGGCTCATACCCGGCTAGAATTCGGACTTGTTTCACTGATGTCGTTCAAAATCGCACCCGAGCACCGGCTGGTAGTCGAAACGCTGGGTGACGATCTGATCGTGCATCAGTGCCGTTTTCATTATTGAACACTTGCCAAACTCATGACTGCACACACAGACGCTCAAGCGGTTGCCGACTACCTCGCAGAGCATCCGGAATTTTTCGAAGACAACCCCGAACTTACAGCTAGCCTGAAGCTGAGCTCGGCACTCGGTGGTCGCACGATATCGCTGCAGGATCGCCAGGTCGAAGTCCTGCGAGAAAAAATCCGTCAGCTGGAGTTAAAGCTCGCTAACCTGATGCGCATCGCCAAAGACAACGACGCCATCATTGCCAACTTCCATCAATGGACCTTGCAGCTGTGGCGCTCTCAAGATGCCAACGATCTGGGCGAGGCAGTTGCAAAAACACTGAAAGATGCCTTCGATCTGCCTGAGGCTACTCTGCGTCTGTGGGACCACTGCACTGATGCCGGCGATGCCCGCGCGTTTGCCGATCAGCTCAAGGCACCGTATTGTGGACCAGCGAATGGCAAGCCGGGCCTTACCTGGCTGGCCAATGCCACGGCAATGCAATCGGCAGCGCTCATTCCATTGCGCAAACCTGACAGTGAGCAAAGCATCGGTTTACTGGTGTTGGCATCGCCTGATGCGCAACGATTCAGTAGCGACATGGGGACCGATGTGCTGTCACGCATCGGAGAAACAGCAAGCGCGGTGCTGGAAGGACTGGTTGAGTGATTCCGTGAGCACAGCAGGCGATACGGAACAGATAGCAGCCTACCTGCGACATTTGCAGACCCAGCGCAAACTCTCTGACCATACGCTGGACAGTTATCGTCGTGATCTCCATCAACTGCAATCCCTATCGGCAGAAAAATCGAGCACCGCATTACCGGCACTCACCCAGGTCGATATCCGCCGCTTTGCAAGTCAACTGCATGCACGCGGCCTGACAGGCAGCTCGATTGCGCGCAAACTCTCTGCATGGCGCGGTTTTTATCAATGGCTGGCTCAGCACCAAACCCTGCGCGCCAACCCAACCGACGGTGTGAAAGCACCGAAGCGTGCGAAGACTCTGCCCAAGGCGCTGGGTGTGGACGATGCCGTGCGTCTGGTATCGGCCCAGGCCGAGCAAGGCGATGCTGACGAGGATCCAACTTACCGTCTATGCAATCAGGCTATGTTCGAGTTGCTGTACTCCAGTGGCCTGCGCGTGTCCGAATTGACCTCGCTGGACAGGCAGTACGTGAAAACACCCGCGCATGTGTCGGCTGGCTGGATCGACTTTGATGCGGCTGAAGTCACCGTAACCGGCAAGGGCAACAAACGCCGCAGCGTACCCGTCGGCGCAGCCGCTATCACCGCGCTAAGGCAATGGCTGGTGGTGCGCGATACGATCGCTAAGCCAACAAGCCCTGTCGATCCCC
The DNA here is from genome assembly GCA_027490255.1 of Oxalobacteraceae bacterium. Taxonomy (GTDB): domain Bacteria; phylum Pseudomonadota; class Gammaproteobacteria; order Burkholderiales; family Burkholderiaceae_D; genus Pernthalerella. The sequence goes on from JAIXYM010000141.1 coordinate 18,470, forward strand.
ATGCCTTATTCATCACGGCGCGCGGCCGGCGCGTCACGCCACGCACTGTGCAGACACGTATCAAAGCACTGGCGCAATCGCTGGGCATACCAGCCGATGTCCATCCGCATGTACTAAGACATTCATTTGCATCGCATGTGCTGCAATCCTCGGGCGACCTGCGTGCAGTACAGGAAATGCTGGGGCATTCGTCGATTGCGTCGACACAGGTATACACTTCACTGGATTTTCAGCGGCTGGCGCAAGTCTATGACGCTGCCCATCCTCGCGCCAAAAAACAGAAATAAAATCACCTACTGTTATCTCTCTGGTTTCAGGTCACAGCAAATACTTCAGGAAAAATACGCAGATCATGTCTCTCATTCCCGCTACGATTCTCACCGGCTTTTTAGGCGCCGGCAAAACCACGCTACTCAATCGAATTTTGCATGAGCAGCATGGTCACAAAATCGCCGTCATTGAAAACGAGTTCGGCGAAGAAAACATCGACAATGAAATTCTTGTTCGTGACAGCAATGAACAAATCGTCGAAATGAACAATGGTTGCATCTGCTGCACCGTGCGCGGCGACCTGATTACTGCTTTGAGCGAACTGGCACGCAAACGCAGAGACGGTGCCTTGCAATTTGATCGCGTAGTGATCGAGACCACGGGCTTGGCCAACCCCGGACCGGTGGCGCAGACTTTTTTCATGGATGAAGAAATCGCGACCGACTATCTGCTTGATGGCGTCATCACGGTGGTCGATGCCAGCCATGCGATGCACCAGCTCGACACCTATGAAGAAGCACAGCGACAGGCGGGCTTTGCGGACCGCATGCTGCTCTCGAAAACGGATTTGGTCACACCCGATCAAATCATGGCACTGGAAACGCGCCTCAAGCGCATGAATCCGCGCGCGCCCTTGTTGCACGCAGATTTCGGGAAGGTGGCGATCTCGGAAATTCTCGACATTCGTGGTTTCAATCTCAACGAGCGTCTGGACATCGATCCAGATTTTTTGAAAGCAGAATCGCATGAGCACGATCATGAACATCACTGCAATGATCACTGCGATCACCACGACCATGATCATGCGCATCATCACGGCGGCAGCCACACGGATGATATTGCAGCGTTTGTTTTTCGCAGTGATCGCGCGTTCGATCCAGGCCGTCTAGAAGAATTCCTCGGCAGCCTGATCAAAGTCTATGGTCCGCGCATGCTGCGCTACAAAGGGGTGCTGTGGATGGAAGGGGCCTCCCGCAAGGTGATCTTTCAGGGCGTGCACCAGACCATGGGCAGCGATCTGGGCGGGCAGTGGGCGGAAACCGAGACGCGAGGCAGCAAAATCGTTTTTATCGGACAAAACTTGCCGAAAGATATCTTTATCGAGGGTCTGGAGCAATGTCTGGTATAAAGTTGGTAAGGTTTCACCCCGGCTAATGCAGTGATCGATACTAAATCGCTCAAAAATCACGCAAACCCTGTCCCGTGGCCGGGCAATACGATTAAAATAGCCGCCGGTTTCAGCCGGGTGAAGCCAGAGAATCCATCTCCTTAGGTAACTAACGAGTCAGGTTCCAAGGTTTGATGGAGACAACCCGGAACCACGGCCCACAGTCCCTGCGCAGCCACAATTTCGCTGCAACGGCAATGGGTAAAATTCACAGATTCGCAGCAACGAGAGCAACTGACGTGGCAACCAACACAAAAACCTCTAAGACCGCCGGTATCGACGGCGCTCATCTCACCGAAGAGCAAATTCTCGCAATGGGCGAGAAGGACTACATGAATTCTGCGCAGCTCGCTTTTTTCAAAGCGCGACTTCAGCAGCTGGAAAAGGATTTGCTGAAAAACGCGGGCGAGACCACCGAGCACTTGCGCGAAACCGTGCTGGTGCCGGATCCGGCAGATCGCGCGACCATTGAAGAAGAGCACGCACTTGAGCTTCGCACCCGCGATCGCGAACGCAAGCTGCTCAAGAAAATTCAGCAATCGCTGGCATCCATTGATTCCAGCGACTATGGCTGGTGCGAGGAAACCGGCGAGCCCATCGGGATTCCGCGGCTGCTGGCACGTCCGACTGCAACCCTGTCGCTGGAAGCACAGCAGCGGCGCGAGCTCAAGCAAAAACTGTACGGCGACTGATTCGTCGACTACACAATGCGCCCGACTGATGCTAGTCGGGCTGCAGCCGGGCTGCCCTCCTCAGCACTGATATTCAGCCAGCATTCCCCGAGCTCACTACTACGCAGCAATCCCTGTCGTGACAATCGGTTACTGTTTGCAGTAAAATCCGGCCTTAATCTACTTGTGATTTTGTTATTCATTCTGCCAGACGCATGTCATCAACCGTGCTAACTCGCCGAAAAATGCATCGCCCTGCTGCCTTTTTGAGCATGGTTCTGATGCTGAGCCTACTGCTGACGCAGTGGCTAGGCTATTCACACGCGGTTGCCCATGCACACACCCGGAATGACGCGACCACTGTCGAGATATCGAAAGCCGGCGTCGCCGATCACCAGAAGGCGGCCAGTGCCTGTGCTGCTTTTGATGCAGCCACCTTGGGCGCAGGTCTGCACTCGCCTGCAATCACTCTCTTTGTCGCACCCGCACCCTCATTTGCCCCTGCGGCACTGACCTACATCGGCCATGCGCCAGCCTTTTTCGCTCATTTTTCCTCCCGCGCACCCCCACTGAAAGCCTGAACCCCGCATCAGGACCACCGCCAGCGACAACTCGCTTCGGCGGTGCGTGCTTTATTTATCAGTGGAGAAATACATGAACTTACGCAAGAATTTTCTGGCGCATACGGTCGCCTGCGCAATTGCAGGTATTGCGGTCGCAGCGCACAGTCAGGAACAAACCAAACGCCTCGCACCCGTGATCGTCACTGCCGATCCGTTTGGTGCCAATGAAAATGCGATGATTCTGGCGCCCGCCAAAGTGTTATCGGGCAACGAATTACGCAACAAACTCGGTAGCTCGCTCGGCGACACCTTGGGCAGTGAGCTGGGCGTGAACGCTTCGGGATTTAGTACGGGCTCATCGCGCCCGATTATTCGCGGACTGGAAGGACCGCGCGTGAAGATTCTGCAAAACGGCATGAGCACTGGCGATCTGTCGGCAATCTCCAATGACCATGCGGTCGGCAGCGGGATGATGAGTGCAACGCAGATCGAAATTTTGCGTGGTCCCGCAGCCTTACTGTACGGATCGGGAGCCATTGGTGGGCTGGTCAATATCGTCAATGGCCGCATTCCTACCGCGCTCGAGCCCCGCGCCACTGGCGAAGCAGAGCTGCGTTACAGCACCGTCGATCAAGGCACCGGCCTGAGTTTTTCGGCTGATCGATCTGCCGGGAACATCGGCTTGCACGTTGATGGCAATGTGATGAATGCCGGTGACTATCGCATTCCGGGAAGTAGTGCGGTCGACTCAAGTGCTGCGAACAACGATACCGGCAGGCTTGGCTTTTCTCGCAACCGCGAAAACAATATCGCCGTCGGTGGCTCGCTGATCCAGGACTGGGGACATATCGGTGCCTCGCTTTCCCAGCTGGGTAAAGTCTATGGAATTCATGGCCGCGATGAGCTCTCCAAAATTGACCTCGCACAAACCCGCTTTGATGTAGACAGTTTGATCAAATCGCCATTTGCAGGCTTCGATGGCTTGCGCGTGAAACTGGGACAGACGGATTATCGTCACACGGAACTGGAGGGCGGAACTGACCCGCATGTTCGCTTCAGTAACAAAGCTTTCGAATCGCGCTGGGAATTAAGCCACCTGCCGATCGCCGGATGGCGCGGAAAATTCGGATTGCAAACCGAGCAATCGACGGTCCAAGCACTGAATCTCGAAGGAGACAATCCCACCGTTCCTCGGACTCGCTCGCAATCGACCGCCGGTTTTATTGTAGAAGAACGCGACTTTGGTGACCTGAGAATCAACGTCGGCGGACGATTTGAATCTGTCTCGCGAAGTCCGCTCGCAAATACCAAACGATCATTTAATCTGGGCTCGTACTCCGCCGGGGCGCTATGGGCTTTCATGCCCGGCTATGGCATCGGCGCCACCGCGTCTGTCGCACAACGCGCGCCCACAGCAGAAGAACTTTATTCAGGTGGCGCCCATCACCCGACCGAAACCTATGACATCGGTGATGCCAACCTGAAAAAAGAGACTTCGAAAAATATCGATCTGTCCCTGCAGAAAACAACCCAAGCGCTGCGCTGGAAGGCCAATGTTTTTCAGAATAAAGTGAAAAACTTTGTCTACGGGTCGCTGTCCGATGCAGTGCTGGGGGTTGCTGATGGCATGGAGTTCGACCGCACCTTCAGCCAAGCCAACGCCACCTTGCGCGGCGCCGAAGCCGAATTGAGTTACAACTATTACGATCCAGGCTGGTTTGGCCGCTTATTCGCCGACACCTCGCGCGGCACATTGGATAACCTAGGCAATCTGCCACTGCAACCCACAACACGGACGGGCCTGAGTTTCGGTTATCAGGATTCGCAATGGCGTTCATCGCTCTCCGTACTGCATGCCAGTGCTCATAATCGCATTGCCAGCAGCAGCATCTCGGAAGAAACGACGACGCCAGCGTATACCCGCGTCGATGCCAGCATCAATTATGTGCAGCGCTACGGCACTACCGATGTCACCTGGTTCCTGCTGGCCCGCAATCTGCTCAATGAAGAAATTCGGCTATCGACTTCGCTGCTGAAAGACTACGTGCCGCAGCCGGGTCGAAATCTCATGATCGGTCTGCGTACCCGTTTTTAATACGACGTCGTTCCAGAAAGCAATTCTGAAAAATACGCAGCATCAGTGGCCACACCTCGTGGTGTCTGATGCTGCGTCAACAAAAGCCTACACTACACGTCGCACTGTTTGACAAAAGCGACACGCATCGTTGTAATTGCGACGGGCATATTGATCCGTAGTTGAACTGCACCTCCAATGGCCCAATCTGCGCGGCCCGGCAGCTCACATTGCCTTCGCTTCTCTCCATCGACCTGATCAAACGTGAAAATCTTCGGCTTATTCGGCAAAACTGCAACACGCCATGTGCGAAATGCTTCGGCACAGGCATTACAGCCGGATGTGCAGGCACTCAGCACTTCAAAAAAAATCGATGAGATCGAATGCGAAATGTCTGCCGAATTCAGCACCAGCCTGCCTTCGCAAAGTACGGAATCATCTCTATCAGCACAAGCTACCGATCTTCGGCAAACGATTGAAGAAGCCTCTATTCTCTTTGGCAGCGGTCAAACCGCCGCCGCACGAGAACTGCTGTCAGTCGCTATAACTCAGCCAGCACCAAAGTCGGATGAAAAACTCGCTTGGCGCATGCTGCTGGAACTACATGAAGCCGAAGGAAATCAAGCAGCATTCGAACAACATGCACTGGCTTATGCAGAGCGCTTTGAAACGTCACCACCCCCATGGCAATGCGTCGAAACAATGACAGCCAACGCCTCCGCTGACAAACTGCCGGTACTAAGCTTCCGCGGCAAATTGTCGAGCAGCAGTGAACCCATGCTGGACCATCTGTTTCAAATGGGCTGCCGGCATCGGCGCTTCCGTCTTGAGTTTGTCAGTGTCAGCGAGGTTGATCTGGCCGGTTGCCGCGCCTTGCTGGACACGCTCTCTAAATGGCAAGCACAGACCTGCGAAGTGAGCCTCAAGAATGTTGATACGCTGACGGAAAAAATTAACGGTCTGATCCAACCGGGAAGGCGTGATGATGACGAGACCGGCTGGCGGCTTCTGATGGAATTGCTCTGGCTGATACAGGACACGACAGCCTATGAAGCCGCCTGCATTGATTACAGCATCACCTATGAAGTGTCGCCGCCATCCCCGCGCTCAAGCCAGATACCCACGCAGGACGCGAGCACTGCCCGCTCAGACCAGGCTTTTATCATGCCTGCCACCATCGAGATGCCCCTCAGTGGCCTGCTGGCCGAGATTAACGCCCATGCACAATGCCATGAACGTATCGTGCTGGACTGTAGGGATTTGCGCCGCGTGGATTTCAATGCCGCGTCACCCCTGCTCACGGACTTGAACCGACTCGCCGGCATCAAACCGGTAGAATTGCGCCATACGAGCTTTCTTGTCTCAGTCTTGCTGCGACTCGTGGGTGGAGACGGCAAGCTGAAGATCATCCATCGCAAAACCTGAAAGTCAGACAGCCCTCATGCTGTCTGTAATTTCACCTGTTTGTTTGAATTGGATGACGAACCACCTGGCGGCTTATCTCGACAGGTGCTTATTTTTTGAGAGATCCGACATGGAACAATTTCACGGCACGACCATTCTTTCGGTGCGAAGCGGTAAGACAGTGGCGCTGGGCGGCGATGGTCAAGTCACGCTGGGCAATGTGGTCATGAAAGGCTCTGCACGCAAAGTGCGCAAGCTGTTTCACGGCAAAGTACTGGCCGGTTTTGCGGGCGGTACGGCGGATGCATTTACCCTGATCGAACGCTTCGAATCCAAACTCGAAACGCATCAGGGCAATCTGATGCGCGCCTCGGTTGAATTGGCCAAGGACTGGCGCACCGATCGCATGCTGCGACGGCTTGAAGCCATGCTGCTGGTCGCAGATCGTGAATCGACACTGATCATCACCGGCAATGGCGATGTGCTTGAGCCTGAAGATGGCATAGGCGCGATCGGCTCCGGTGGCAGCTACGCGCAGTCGGCTGCGAAGGCCTTGCAGGAAAACACTGAATTGTCGCCAACCGAGATTGTCAAAAAATCGCTGACCATTGCAGGCCAGCTCTGCATTTACACCAATCTTTCGCTGACCATCGAAAGCCTAGACTAGACAAGAGCGACGACAGATGAATCTCACCCCCGAACAAATCGTTACCGAACTCGACAAACACGTGGTCGGACAATCCCGCGCCAAACGCGCTGTGGCGATTGCGCTGCGTAACCGTTGGCGTCGTCAGCAAGTACCGGAACCTTTGCGGCATGAAATTACGCCAAAAAACATTCTCATGATCGGTCCCACGGGCGTGGGCAAAACCGAAATCGCCCGGCGGCTGGCGCGATTGGCGGATGCGCCGTTTATAAAAATCGAGGCGACTAAATTCACCGAGGTCGGCTATGTCGGTCGCGATGTCGACACCATCATTCGCGACCTGACCGAAATCGGTATCAAGCAAACCCGCGAACAGGCGATGCGCGACGTACGTGCACAAGCCGAAGATGCGGCTGAAGACCGCATTCTGGATGTACTACTGCCCCCGGCGCGTGACTTTGGTTTTTCCAGCACGGACACCACCGAAGAAAAAACCAGCAACACAACGCGACAGACTTTCCGCAAACGCCTGCGTGAAGGTGCGCTGGATGACCGCGAAATCGAGATCGACGTCGCCGAGCCACGAGCGCAAATGGAAATCATGGCGCCACCCGGCATGGAAGAAATGACCGAGCAAATCAAATCCATGTTCTCTGGAATGGGCGCGGGTCGCAAAAAAACGCGCAAGCTGAAAATTTCCGAAGCGATGAAACTACTCGTTGAAGAAGAAGCGGGGCGTATGGTGAATGAAGATGAATTACGACAAAAAGCCATTGCCAACATCGAGCAAAACGGTATTGTATTTCTGGATGAAATTGACAAAATCGCCTCCCGCGCCAGTGCGCAGGGGGCGGATGTGTCACGCGCGGGTGTACAGCGCGATTTGCTGCCACTGGTTGAAGGTACAACGGTCAATACAAAATACGGTATGGTGAAAACCGATCACATCCTGTTCATCGCCTCCGGTGCCTTCCATCTGGCCAAGCCATCGGATCTGATTCCTGAGCTGCAAGGGCGATTCCCGATTCGAGTCGAGCTGGAGTCGCTGGCGATTGCCGATTTTGAACGCATACTGACTTCTACCGATGCTTGTCTCACACGCCAATATCAAGCGCTGCTGAGTACTGAAAACGTGCAAGTCGAGTTTACCGACGAAGGCATACGTCGGCTTGCCGAGATTGCCTATTCGGTCAATGAAAAAACAGAAAATATCGGTGCGCGCCGTTTGTACACGGTGATGGAGAAACTGCTGGAAGATGTGTCATTCGGTGCAAGCCAACAGGGCAGCACAACGGTGTGCGTCGATGCGGGCTATGTGGATGACAAACTTGCAGCGCTTGCGGTCGACGAAGACCTGTCGCGCTACGTGCTCTGATTACTGCGATCGTGACCACGAAGCTCAAAGTACCCAAGCCTCGAAATCC
>JAIXYM010000067.1 GCA_027490255.1 Oxalobacteraceae bacterium
GATGACATTGCGCAGGCAGTCGCCGGTGCTGATCTGGTATTGATTGCAGCGCCCGTCGCGCAAACTGCATCGCTGCTACAAGCCATGGCGCCACATTTGGAGCCAGACACCGTAGTCACCGATGCGGGTAGTACCAAGACGGATGTCGTGCTGGCTGCGCGCGCTGCGTTGGGAAGCAAAATTCATCAGTTCGTGCCCGGTCACCCGATTGCAGGGCGTGAGCAAAATGGCCCTGAAGCTGCATTGTCCGATCTGTATGTCGGCAAGAAAATCATCCTCACCGCCTTGCCTGAAAATCCGGCAGCAGCGCTTGATCGCGTAACCGATGCGTGGCAGCGCTGCGGGGCGCTGGTTCACCATCTCACTGCCGAAGAACACGATGCGGTGTTTGCCGCAGTCAGTCATTTACCCCACGTGCTTGCCTATGCGCTGGTAGCGGATATCGCTGCGCGTCCGGATGCTGCAAGGTTGTTTCAATATGCCGCCAGTGGCTTTCGTGACTTCACGCGGATCGCAGGATCGTCTCCGGAAATGTGGCGCGACATTGCGTTGGCTAACCGTACCGCTTTGCTTGGTGAGTTGGATGCCTACATGGCCCAGCTGAGTCAGATCCGTGCCTTGCTCGATCAAGGTGATGGGTCTGCACTGGAAAAAATATTTGGTAGCGCGCAAGCGGCACGACAGGCGTGGATCGCTGCCATTGAGGCGGCAGAGCAAGCGCGATCGTTTGAGCAGGGCGGAGACTGATGTCATGAAAACCTATCCTCATGAGCTGGCACTGACGCCGGGATCTGTCGCGCGCGGTGTCGTAAGACTGCCCGGCTCTAAAAGTATTTCGAATCGCATGCTCCTGCTGGCGGCGCTGGCCAGTGGTACTACTGAGATTCGCGAGCTTCTGTCCTCTGACGACACCCAAGTCATGCTGGCCGCATTGCAAAAGCTGGGTGTGTCGTGGCAGCAGCATGGGCAGAGTCAGGACTATGTTGTGACCGGTGCCTCAGGCAGATTTCCTGTGAAATCTGCGGATCTGTTCATGGGCAATGCGGGGACGGCCATTCGTCCACTGACCGCAGCGCTGGCCGCCATCGGTGGTGATTACACTGTGCACGGTGTGCCGCGCATGCATGAGCGGCCTATCGGTGATCTGGTGGATGCGCTTAATGCTGCTGGTGCGCGCATTGATTACACGGGTCAACCGGGTTTCCCGCCGCTGCATATTCATGCGGGCGATTTGCATCCGCAGGTCATGCAGGTGCGTGGCAATGTCTCTAGCCAGTTTCTGACGGCGCTGCTGATGGCCTCACCACTGATTGCGCGCGACCATGCGCTGCGCATTGATGTGGTGGGTGAACTGATTTCCAAGCCTTACATCGAAATCACGCTGAACCTCATGCAGCGGTTTGGTGTGGCGGTGGAACGTGATGGTTGGGCGGCGTTTCGTATCGCCCCCGGGCAGGCCTACCAGAGTCCGGGTGTGCTGTTTGTCGAAGGGGATGCATCGTCGGCATCTTACTTCCTCGCTGCAGGCGCGATTGCCGGCGGCCCGGTTCGGGTTGAGGGCGTGGGTAAATCCAGTATTCAGGGTGATGTGCGATTTGTCGAGGCGCTGGAAAGCATGGGCGCGCACATCACAATGGGCGACAGCTGGATTGAAGTTCGCTCGGGTGGCGCGCTGAAAGCCATTGATGCCGATTTCAACCACATTCCCGATGCGGCAATGACGATTGCCGTCGCGGCCTTGTATGCCGACGGCACCAGTACCCTGCGCAATATTGGCAGCTGGCGCGTGAAGGAAACCGACAGGCTCAGCGCCATGGCCACCGAGCTACGTAAACTTGGTGCGGTGGTAGAAGAGGGCAGTGATTATTTGCAGATCACACCACCCACCGTGCTGCAGCCGGCGACCATTGACACCTACGACGACCACCGCATGGCCATGTGCTTTTCGCTTGCCAGCCTGAATGGCGTTGCGCGCCAGGGAACCTCGGTATGCATCAATGATCCGGCGTGCGTGGCCAAGACCTTCCCCGATTACTTCGATGCCTTCGCCGGTATCGTTCACCAAGACTGAATTTCAATGAGCAGCATCCAAATGAACCGCATCCCCGTCATCACCATCGATGGCCCGACGGCCTCCGGCAAGGGCACGGTCGCGAGCCGGGTGGCGCAGACTTTGGGTTTCGCTTTTCTGGATTCCGGCGCGCTTTATCGCCTCACAGCACTGGCGGCGATAGAGTCGGGCATGGATCTGGGCGATGAGCCCGAGCTGGCGCGCATTGCTGCAGGGCTGGATGTCAGGTTCGAAGGTGAGCGCATACTTCTGTCAGGACGCGAAGTTTCCGATGCTATTCGCGCCGAAGCCGTGGGCGTTGCAGCTTCTCGGATCGCAACGCTGCCCGGTGTGCGCAGCGCGTTGGTGGACCTGCAGCATGGTTTTCATCGAGCCCCCGGTCTGGTGGCAGATGGCCGGGACATGGGCACCGTGATTTTCCCCGCTGCCGATCTGAAAGTTTTTCTGACAGCGAGCGTCGAAGCGCGCGCGGACAGGCGCTATAAGCAATTGATTGGCAAAGGTTTTCCTGCTACTATGCCTGCCCTTTTGCAGGATTTGCGAGAGCGCGACGCGCGTGATACCGAGCGTGCCGTGGCCCCCCTGAAACCCGCCGAAGGCGCTCATTTGCTTGACACGTCGAATATGACCATCGAGCAAGCGGTAGAAAAAGTACTGGGCTGGTATCAGTCAGTGCTGAAGTAAATGCTGTACCCGGTGCCTCGTGATGCGCAATGCGTCGCAAGGTGTTGAAAAACCTAACCCAGCCCCGGCAATTCCGCTTTGGTTGGCTAACCTTCCTAACTTATGTCTATTGCTACTCAATCCCCTGCATCTTCCGGCATGGAAAGCTTTGCCGCGTTATTTGCTGAATCACTGCAGCGCCAGGATATGCGCTCCGGAGAGGTCATTTCGGCTGAAGTCGTTCGCCTTGACCACAATTTCGTGATCGTTAACGCCGGACTGAAGTCCGAAGCGTTCATCCCTATCGAAGAATTCAAAAATGACAATGGTGAGCTCGAAGTCAATGTTGGTGACTTCATCTCCGTTGCCATCGAGTCGCTCGAAAATGGTTTCGGTGACACCATCCTCTCGCGTGACAAGGCAAAGCGCCTTGCAAGCTGGCTCTCGCTCGAAAAAGCGATGGAGTCTGGCGAGCTGGTAACTGGTACTGTCAGCGGCAAGGTCAAAGGCGGTCTGACCGTTCTGACCAACGGTATTCGTGCCTTCCTGCCCGGTTCGCTGGTCGACACTCGCCCGGTCAAGGACACCACGCCGTACGAAGGCAAGACCATGGAATTCCGAGTCATCAAGCTCGATCGCAAGCGCAACAACGTGGTGCTGTCGCGTCGTGCCGTTATCGAAGCCTCGATGGGCGAAGAGCGTGCGAAGCTGATGGAAACCCTGAAAGAAGGCACCATCGTTACCGGTATCGTCAAGAACATCACCGACTACGGCGCATTCGTTGATCTCGGTGGTATCGATGGTCTGCTGCACATCACTGACCTCGCATGGCGTCGTGTACGTCATCCGTCTGAGGTGCTGCAAGTGGGTCAGGAAATCACGGCCAAGGTCCTCAAGTACGATCAGGAAAAGAACCGCGTCTCGCTGGGCGTCAAACAGCTGGGCGACGATCCATGGACAGGCCTGTCACGTCGTTATCCACAAAGCACTCGCCTGTTCGGCAAAGTGACCAACCTGACCGACTACGGCGCATTCGTGGAAGTCGAGCAGGGTATCGAAGGTCTGGTGCACGTCTCCGAAATGGACTGGACCAACAAGAACGTTGCACCATCCAAAGTAGTTCAGCTGGGTGACGAAGTCGAAGTCATGGTTCTGGAAATTGACGAAGAGCGTCGCCGTATCAGCCTCGGCATGAAACAGTGCAAGGCAAACCCTTGGGATGATTTCGCGATCACGCACAAGAAGGGTGACAAAGTTTCTGGCGCAATCAAATCGATCACTGACTTCGGTGTCTTTATCGGTCTGGCCGGTAACATCGATGGTCTGGTCCATCTGTCCGATCTTTCATGGACTGAAACCGGCGAAGAAGCCGTGCGCAAGTTCAAAAAGGGTGACGAACTCGAAGCCGTCGTGCTGGCTATCGATGTCGAGCGTGAGCGTGTGTCGCTGGGCGTCAAGCAGCTCGAAGGCGATCCGTTCAATAACTATTGCGCAATGAATGACAAAGGCGCACTGGTCCAGGGCGTGGTCAAGTCGGTCGAAGCCAAAGGCGCTGTGATCACCTTGTCCGAAGAAGTCGAAGGCTATCTGCGTGCTTCCGAAATTTCGCGCGACCGCGTGGAAGATGCTACGACTCAGCTGAAAGAAGGCGACCAGGTCGAGGCTTTGATCATCAACCTCGATCGCAAGGCTCGCAGCATTCAGTTGTCGATCAAGGCCAAAGACAGTGCCGATACACAGGACGCTATGCAAAAAATGTCCAATGACTCGGCGGCTGCTTCCGGTACCACCAGCCTGGGCGCGCTGCTCAAGGCCAAGCTCGATAACAAGAGCTGATCCGGAAGTCGTTGATGACCAAATCGGAGCTGATTGCCCGTCTGGCCGAGCGTTATCCGCAGCTGGTAGCTAAAGATGCGGATTTCGCGGTGAAGACGCTGCTCGACGCGATGGGCGATGCGCTGACGACAGGTCAGCGCATCGAGATTCGTGGTTTTGGCAGCTTTTCGCTCAACAGCCGGCCACCCAGAATTGGCCGCAATCCCAAGTCCGGTGACACAGTGATGGTGCCTGAAAAGCGGGTACCCCACTTCAAGCCGGGCAAGGAGTTGCGCGAACGGGTGGATGCGATGGTGGGCCAGCCCATCATCGATAACTGAGCGTATGTTACAAATTTCAATGGCATCCGAGAGGATGCCATTTTTTTTGGCGTAAAATGCCCGCACGTATTTCCTTGCTGATCCGCCCGCTCTCATGAAGATAATTTTCAGGCTGTTTGCGATAGGCTTGTTCCTGGTGTTTTTTGGCTTCGCGCTGAAGAATACCGATGAGGTGGTGTTGCATCTTTTCTGGAGCACCAGCGCCAAGGCGCCCCTGATTTTGCTGTTACTGGCATTTTTTATTGCCGGTGCGGTGCTCGGTGTCTTGGCAATGACCAGTACCGTCCTTCGTTACCGCCAGACGCTGATCCGACAGAAAAAAGAAACCGAACAACAGCGAAAGGCTGCGGAGACTATCGCCCGGGTTCGAGCCCAGCCCCCAATGCCTGATGCTGTCATGGAGCAAACTGGCTTGTGATGACTCCACATTTCTCACTCGGATACCGCCATGGAATTTGAAGTCTGGTGGCTGCTGGTCATCCCTGTCTGCTTTGGTTTGGGCTGGATTGCTGCTCGTGTCGATATCCGTCACGTCATTGCTGAATCACGCAGTTTGCCGCGCAGTTATTACAAAGCACTCAATGCACTTCTTGACGAGCAACCTGACAAGGCGATTGATCTCTTTGTCGAGATCGCACGTCTGGATCCGGAAACGGCTGAGTTGCATTTCGCTATGGGTAATCTGTTTCGCCGGCGCGGCGACATCGAGCGCGCGGTTCGCGTCCACCAGAACTTACTGGCGCGCGCGGATTTGTCGTCTGAGTTGGCCAGCCAAGCCCGCTATGAGCTCGGTCAGGACTATCTGAAAGCTGGCTTACTGGACAGAGCCGAAGAAACCTTTGATCAGCTCGCCCAGTCGCAATACGGTACCCAAGCGCGCAGGGCGCTTCTGGAAATCTATCAGCGCGAAAAAGAATGGAAGCGGGCCATGCTGGCAGCGCTCGCTTTGCAGGAATCTGGCGCCGGCGCCTATCAGAAAGAAATCGCGCAGTTTCATTGCGAGCTCGCGCAAGATGAATTGGTTCATGCAAATCCGGATGTGGCGCTGGTCACGCTCGATAAAGCCCTCTCTTACGATCGCAATAATGTGCGAGCCACGATTTTGATTGGCGATTGCCTGCTCGCTAAGGAAGACGTCGAAGGCGCACTGCTGGCCTGGCGTCGTGTGGAGCAGCAAAGTGTGCCCCATGTCGCCCTTGTCGCGCAGCGACTCATGGATGGCTACCGCGCTGTCAATCGTGCGCGTGAGGGTTTGAATCTGCTCAAAGGCTATCTTGCTGAAGCGCCCTCGATTGATTTGCTGGAGGTTACCTTCAAAGCAGTGCTGGAACTCGATGGTCCAGACAGCGCAAATCAGCTCGTCGGCGATGAACTGCGCAGAACGCCAACACTGCTGGGACTGGACAAGCTGATCGAAGCACGTCTGATGTATGCGCCGCCAGAGAGCCGCGCCGAACTCTCTCTTATCAAGAGCCTCGTCGGTGGCTACGCGCAAAAACTAGCGCGCTACCAATGCAATCACTGCGGATTCAAAGCCAAGCAGTTTTACTGGCAATGTCCCGGCTGCAGTCATTGGGAAAGCTATGCGCCGCGCCGCACTGAAGAGCTGTCTGTGATGAATTAATCACCCGTGAAAAAATCTCATTTCCGGCGTTCAGGTCCCATGCAGGACGTTCGCTGAATCGATAGTCAGTGCCATTCCGCCGGTGCCTTGTATGCACCCCGAGTTCCCTGTTACACCCTTGCCGTCTTGGGTAGTACTGTCTGCGTCGACTCGCTTAGCTAGCAACTGCGCCTTCCATGCAAGTAGATTTTTCTGATTTGATACTGGAAAAATCCTGATCAATGCCTGCTGCTACATCGCCAGACACCGGTTAGCGGAAACCTGCTCGAATTTCGCTTCATGCAGATTAATCATATTTGTTTCAGTCGAGTTGCACTCATTCTTCGCGTTTAATCCGTATGCGACCAATAAAAATGTTGGCCGTGAATATTTAATCTACTGATACGGAGAAATAGAATGCTCAAGAAATTTTTCTCGCTGGTTGCAGGTGTATTTTTTGTGGCGGCATCTGCCTGGGCTGCTGTTGAGATAAATACGGCTGATCAGGCGGCGCTCGATGGTGTTGCGGGTATTGGCCCTGCGACATCAAAAGCCATATTGGAAGAAAGAAAAAAGAACGGAAATTTCAAGGACTGGGCGGATCTCGAGCAGCGTGTCCGTGGGATCGGTGAGAAAAATTCTGTCAAATTGTCGGCTGCTGGACTGATAGTCAACGGCCAGCCCCGGAATCAGGGCGCTTCATCTGCAATGCTGGCCAAGCCTGCCAAAGCTGAGCCCGCCAAAGCCGAGCCAGTACCGGTCAAAGCAAGTGGTGCCAAAAACTAAACCGCTGAACCTTGTCCTTGAGGGGGAGGGGCGGGGGCAGCCCGCAGTCTCTTCCCCAACGCACCATGGGCTCAGCGATTAAAATGGCGGTTTCTACCTTTGAAGACGGGCTGACTCCGCCATGCATTACCTCGCAATCGAAGACCTGATCGGCAACACGCCTCTCGTGCAACTCAAGCGCATCCCGGGTGAGGATGCCCGGCAGCGCAACAACATTATCCTGGGCAAGATGGAAGGCAACAATCCGGCAGGATCGGTCAAGGACCGGCCGGCAATGTCCATGATCCGTCATGCCGAAGAGCGCGGCGATATCAAGCCGGGCGACACGCTGATCGAGGCCACCAGCGGCAATACCGGGATTGCCTTGGCGATGGCGGCCGCTATGCGTGGTTTCAAGATGATTTTGCTGATGCCGGAAAATCTCAGCCTTGAACGTCGCCAGAGCATGGCAGCCTACGGTGCCGAGATTATTCTGACGCCCAAGACGGGCGGTATGGAATATGCGCGTGATCTAGCCGAGCAGATGCAAAAAGAAGGCAAGGGCATCATCCTGGACCAGTTTGCCAATCCCGATAATCCTCGAGCACATTACGAGGGTACCGGGCCTGAAGTCTGGCGCGATACCGAAGGGCGGGTCACTCACTTTGTCAGCGCGATGGGCACGACCGGTACCATCATGGGTGTATCGAAGTTTTTGAAAGAAAAAAATCCGGATATCCGAATCATTGGTGCCCAACCCGAAGAGGGTTCCCAGATTCCCGGTATTCGCAAATGGCCTGAAGCCTATCTGCCGAAAATCTACGACCGCAGTCGAGTCGATCAGGTCGAAAATGTCAGTCAGGCTGCTGCGGAGCAGATGGCGCGCCGCATGGCGGTGGAAGAGGGTATTTTTGCCGGGATTTCAGCTGCGGGTGCTTGCGAAGTTGCGCTGCGTATTTCTCAGACCACTGAAAATGCGGTAATTGTTTTTATTGTATGTGATCGGGGTGATCGTTATCTGTCGACAGGGGTCTTTCCTGCGTAGCGATTGAGTCAGATAAACCGCACCAAGTCGATCAATGCACTACCTAGCATAACGACTGGTGCGGTTGGTCGATGTACTTGCATAACAGTACCTAAAGACAAATCGAGTTTTTTCTCATCCGTTGAGTTTAGGTTTGAATTGTTTATCGCTGATGCGGAATTTCTCTCTTCGGTCGCCCATCAGTACGCGCAATTCCCGAATAGTCAGATTGCTGACTTCATGCATACGGATCAGCAATGATGCGCCCACCGGCAGTCGACGATGTCTGATCTTGCTGATCACTGGTGGGGCAACTTCCAGAGCGCGCGACAGTGCAGCATCATTCTTCAGGTGCAGCTTCTCAATGAGGGAATCGAGCAGATTGTTAGGATCATAAGCCACTTGATCGGAGAGTCGATTGCTGTCTTGATGTTCAAACTGTGTCGTCATTTGAGTAGGCATTCTCTAAAGCTGATGATGAATCAAACGCGCTGGTTGGTTGCATCAAGACAGACAGCAGTCCCCCAATGATCCCGCCCAACCAGTGCAACCGATATCTATAAATTATTCTAGTTTGTTAAAAAATTTGAGCTAGTTTCGATAAAAAAGAAAAACTTTTAAAGCCTTACGTCCTAGCAAGTCTCTTGCGTTGATTATGCTGCCGAGACGCTGCGAACTTGTGATTTTTCGATATTCAACAAGACAAGCCGATCATTTGCCCTCTGATAGTCTCCCGAAGGCTAACTTATTGCCGTCAGTAAATTTCTGAATCACAAGTTTATTGTAGTTAATACAAAAATATCCAGTTTTGAGAATCCGCAAGTCGGCAAAGCAATCAGTTTGCTCATTCGGAAAACGCATTCTTTTATCCGATGATTTTTTCGTGACAAAGTTTCTGTCTATCGGTGCGATTATCAGTACTCGCGAAGAACGCGCAAAGCATTGATCCATGGCTTTGTAGCAAAAGCGGCCGTTCATAGTACATAAAGTACGTAAAACAGCGAACTAAGATGGCTAGTGCTCAGTGCTTGGGAAGACGCGTCAGCAGTTGTAAAAATTCATTGAGCTGACTTCGCCAGAGCATGAATGCGTTGGGTCAATGTGTCCCAACCATCAGCACCCAAATCGCGCAGGGTATCCAGATTTTTTTCGACCAATTGTGCGGCTTCCGGCAATTCGGTCAGCGCTGCGTCAACGCTGGCTTCCCGCAAAAGGTGCAGCATGGGAAAGGGAGAGCGGTTAGTGCAATTGGTGATGTCCTCGGGTGAGGTGCCGGCAAACTGATAGTCGGGATGAAAGCTCGCAATCTGCAACACTGCCTCAAGGCCACTTTCTTCGAGAAAATCTGTCGTCCAACCTACAAATTCATTGTATTGCTCAAAATCCTGTAATACATAGGGATGAATTAGCAAGGCGGTATCGATCTTTTCAGGATCTGCGCTCATCAGTGAATCAATCGCTTCGGTCAGATCGTCCATCAGAGCAGGCGCATCCTTTGCATGGCTGACATAGTAGGCAATCTGCCCATTGCGATGAACCTGTTCGGCAAACGGACATAAATTCAAGCCGATCACGGCTTCTTCAAGCCATGCGCGAGTCAATGCGGTGATGTGATCATCGGTCATTTGATTATCCGGTGCTGGCTGATCGGGCACGGAAGGGTTCACGGATGTTGGCGTTGTTGTCTGACCGCTTTACCTAGCTCGATGACGGTCATCGCATAGAAGAAACTGCGGTTGTACTGGGCAATTGCAAAAAAATTGGCGGTTCCCAGCCAGAAAAGTGTCGGCCGTTCACCGTCTTGCAGATCAACTAGTCCATAACTGATCTCAGCAGGGATGGTGTCATTGATTGCAACGCCGGCCTGTTCGAATTCATCTCGTGTGAATTTTGCCTCGAGGCTTTGTCCTATCATGCTTGGCCAAGTGGCGTCGGTTTGAGGGGACACCTTGACCGGGAAGACCAGCGGCTCTTGCGCGCGCCAACCGTGTTGCGACAGAAAGCTGGCGATGCTGCCAATTGCATCAGCGGGTGAATTCCGAAGATCAATTTTTCCGTCGCCGTCAAAGTCTACCGCGAAGCGCCGTATGCTGCCCGGCATGAATTGGGGCAAACCTATCGCGCCCGCAAAGGATCCATAAAAGCTGAGCGGATCCATGTCATTGTCTCGGGCCAGCAGAAATATATGCTTGAGCTCACCACGGAAATATTTCATCCTGGCATCGCGATTGGCGGTAGGCGGATAAGCGAAAGCCAGTGTTGCCAGTGCATCAACCACGCGGACATTGCCGGTCATCTTTCCGTACATCGTTTCCACACCCAGAATACCCACGATAATCTCGGCGGGTACGCCGAATTCCGTTTGCGCACGGTTTAGCGCGGCCTCATGCTTTTTCCAGAAAGCCAATCCAGCACGCAAGCGGATGGGTTCGATGAACCGTTCTCGATAAACCGTCCAGTTTTTGACTTTGCTCGGAGGAGGAGGATTGATCAGTCTGACGACACTTTCGAGGTAGTGAACTTTCGAAAATTGTGCTTTGAGTGTTTCGCGCTGCAGGCCATGTTGGTCGCTGAGTTCGTCGATCAGTTCAGCCACGCCACCCCATTGCGTAAAATTAGTGAACTCGGGCTCATCGGCCGATTTTGTTACCTGAGCTACTTTGGATTTGTGTGCCTTGCCCGTATTTGCTGCATGCGCATGCAGCGGCATGACCAGCATCAGCAGGGCTAAGAAAGCGAACAGGCAGGGATCAAAACGGAGATTTTTCATTGAAAGGCCGGCATAAAGCATCAAAAATGGCGGCTACAAGTATAGTCGATAAGCCAGCGCAGATCGGTACGTCTAAGGCCCATCGTGCGTAATCAAATACCCCGGGGCTACCGATGAAACAAGTACATAAATTTTGCGAGCACGAGCCCGCTGTCAGATTTTTAATTTTACTGACCTCAACGTTGACGCCGCCGCAGGCGCATCATCAACGCTGACTTTATCAGGCGCTTTCTATGTCCACCGTCTACTTTTCTCATCCGGACTGCCTGCTACATGAAATGGGTGAATGGCATCCCGAGTCGCCGGCTCGGCTGCAAGTGATTGAAGATCAGCTTATTGCCAGCGGCCTGTCCGGCTTGATCGAGCGCCGGGATGCACCGCTCGCCGCAATCGAAGACATTCGGCGTGTGCATTCAGAAGCCGTCCTGGAACGGATCCGGATCCATCTTCCTGCCCCAGGCGATACAGGTTACTTCGCGCTCGATGCAGATACCTTGATCAATTCGCACAGCTGGCGAGCTGCTTTGCGCGCTGCCGGCGCGGCAGTTGCTGCAACTGATGCTGTAATTGCGGGAGAGTTCAGTACGGCATTCTGTGCCGTTCGGCCACCCGGTCATCATGCAACGCCAGATGCTTCCATGGGTTTTTGCCTGTTCAATAACATAGCGATTGCGATCCGCCATGCATTGGCGGTGCATGGATTGAAGCGCGTGGCGGTCGTTGATTTCGATGTCCATCACGGCAACGGCACCGAAGCGGCTTTTCTTAATGATCCGCGCGTACTGATGGTCAGTTTTTTCCAGTCGCCCTTGTATCCCTACAGTGGTGAGTGCCCTGATGGCGACCGTCCTTCGCATTTGGTGAATATTCCGGTGCCCGCCTACACTCGGGGTGATCGCGTACGCGAATTGGTTCAGCGGGATTGGCTTCCTGCCTTGCATGCGCATCGCCCGGAAATGATATTCATCTCCGCCGGCTTCGATGCACATCGTGAAGACGAACTGGCCTCCATGGGGCTAATCGAATCCGACTATGCCTGGATCACGCGGCAGCTGGTTGCAGTGGCAGACCAGTATGCGCAGGGGCGTATCGTCAGTTGCCTTGAGGGTGGCTATCATTTGTCGGCGCTCGGCCGCAGCGTTGTCGCGCATCTGAAAGCACTGGCCGGATTGGCGTAGGTGCCCGACATACTAGATAAGTAGATCTTTTCAGCGCCAGCCTGAACGATGACTCGTGATCAGGCTAGCACTGTCAATTCCGATAGATAGCCAACTAAATGTTAAGAAGTTTTCTCTTCTCGATGGCAGCATTGATATGTTTGGAAGCAAGGCTGTCATTTGATGCTGTGGCGAGTGCAAGCGCAGAGTCAAGGTTAAAGCTCGCGGAGTCGAGATCGATACCATTTTCAAGGAGGTATTTACTAAAATTCTTATCTTGTTTTTCTAGTGCATAGTGCAGCGCGGTATAACCCTTCTTGTTTACCGCATTAATGTCTGCTCCTTGCGATAGAAGAAGTTGAACTAATGGCGTATTTTTTTCCCGTGCTGCCATGATTAACGGCGTATTCCCTAATATGTCGCTTTTGTTCAC
>JAIXYM010000001.1 GCA_027490255.1 Oxalobacteraceae bacterium
GGGTATCGGCGTGGTGCCATTCTCCGCCGCCAGCCGACATGCGCGCAGCATGCGGATCAAGACGGTTGAATTGTCCGATGAATGGGCAGTCCGCAAGCTGCAGGTGTGTGTGCGCAGCATGCAGTCGCTGCCGGCATTCGCGCGCGAGTTGGTTGAGTTGCTGGTCGCTGAAGCGCACGAAGTTGTCTGAGACGGGACCGGAATTCAATCCGGGACCTTTGCCGGTTAGTTGAGGGGCAAGGTGGGAAACTCGAACGTCGCTGGATCCCGGCATGCGCCGGGATGACATTTGAAAAGCTAATGACCTAAATATCGTCATCACTTGCAGGTGATGACCGCTGCGTGAGCGGATCGCATGCGATCCGAATTCCCCACTCGCTCCCGGCGAAAGGTGTAGTGGGGGTTTCAGACCGCACGCGGTCTGCCCTCGGAACGGCCATGGCGTATTCGCCATGGCGCGCCCTGCAAGGGGGGATCCAGCGTCTTTTCGTATCAATCTTAAGTCGCGTTTCATGGGGAATTAGCGTAGCTTGGCGGCGAGAAAACTATAAAAATCAATGCTTTGTCGATGCTTTCATCACAAAAACTTTATGTGGCGTGATCCAAGTCCTGCTTCCTTAAGTCGCCTCTAAGCGGCGCTTCCAAATTTCTGAATTGTTGGGCCTTGTCGGATAGGTCAGACTCCGAGCGCTGAGGGTATCTAAATGTTGGATACTCTGTGCCCTCTAGTAAGCCACCCCAAGGAAAGCCCATGTCCCACGCCAGCGACGCTCATCAGGATATTCGTGACGCCATTCGCGCATTGTGCGAGCAATTCCCAGCCGAGTATTTTCGCCAGATCGATGAAGAACGTGGCTATCCAGTAGCCTTTGTCGACGCGCTGACGCAAGCGGGCTGGCTGGCGGCGCTGATTCCTCAGCAATACGGCGGATCAGGACTCGGCATGGTCGAGGCCTCGGTGATCATGGAAGAAATCAATCGTGCCGGCGGCAATTCTGGTGCCTGCCATGGGCAGATGTACAACATGGGTACCTTGCTGCGCCATGGCTCGACAGCCCAAAAGGATTTTTACCTGCCGAAAATCGCTAAAGGTGAGTTACGACTTCAGTCGATGGGGGTCACTGAACCCACCACCGGTACGGACACCACCAAAATTAAGACCACCGCTGTTCGCAAGGGCGACCGCTATGTGGTCAATGGTCAGAAGGTCTGGATCTCGCGCATACAGCATTCCGATCTGATGATTCTTCTGGCGCGCACGACGCCGCTGGCTGACGTGACAAAAAAATCCGAAGGAATGTCTATTTTCATCGTTGATTTGCGCGATGCGATCGGTCATGGCATGACCGTGCGTCCCATTCGCAATATGGTGAATCATGAGACCAATGAGCTCTTTTTTGAAAACCTTGAAATACCGGTAGAAAACTTGATCGGCGAAGAAGGCAAGGGCTTCAAGTACATACTCGATGGTCTGAATGCCGAGCGCGCACTGATCGCTGCGGAGTGTATTGGTGATGGCTTCTGGTTCATCGACAAGGTCACCAAATACGCTAATGAGCGCATCGTCTTCGGTCGACCCATCTCACAAAATCAGGGTGTGCAATTTCCGATCGCAAAAGCCTATGTCAATCTCGAGGCAGCGAGCCTGATGCGCTACAAGGCTTGCGAACTGTTTGATGCGGGCAAGCCCTGTGGCGCCGAAGCGAATATGGCGAAGATGCTGGCCGCTGATGCTTCCTGGGAGGCGGCGAATGCTTGTTTGCAGTTTCATGGTGGTTTTGGGTTTGCGTCCGAATACGATGTGGAGCGTAAATTCCGTGAGACCCGCCTCTATCAGGTCGCGCCGATTTCGACCAATCTGATTCTCTCGTATGTCGCCGAGCATGTGCTCGGTATGCCGCGCTCCTTTTAAGAGACTGTAATGAAAGCTACCATCGCTCCTAGCCAGCAATTGGCCGAGTTTGCCGCGAATCTTCAGTTCAGCGATATTCCAGAAGCGGTGGTACGTCGCGCGGAAGATTTGCTACTCGATTGGTTTGGCTCTGCGCTTGCTGGCAAGGTCGGACGACCCGTGCAGGTCATTGAAGCGATTGCGAGTGAGATGGGGCCACAGGAAGGTCGTGCCGAAGTATTGATCTCGCATCGCATGACCTCGCCTTTGTTTGCTGCGCTGGTCAATGGTGCCTCGTCACATTATGCAGAGCAGGATGATGTGCATAACGGTTCCGTGTTTCATCCCGCGGCCGTGGTTTTTCCCGCAGCGCTGGCGATTGCGCAGGATCGTGGATGCAGTGGTCAGGATCTGATCACTGCATCGGTGGCTGGCTATGAAGCCGGTATACGTATCGGCGAATTTTTAGGGCGTTCGCATTACCGGATTTTTCACACGACGGGTACCGCAGGTACGGTCGCCGCTGCCGTAGCAGCCGCGCGCCTGATGGGACTGAATGCGCAGCAGATGCAGCACGCCATGGGCTCGGCAGGCACGCAGGCCGCGGGATTGTGGGAGTTCTTGCGCGATGCGGCCGATTCAAAACAGCTGCATACAGGCAAAGCCGCCGCCGACGGTTTGCTCGCCGCACTGCTGGCAGAAAAAGGATTTACCGGTGCCAAGCAAGCACTCGAGGGTCCGCAAGGCATGGGCGCGGGTATGTCGCGCGATGCCGATCCGGCACGCCTGACAGACAGGCTGGGTCAGCGCTGGGCAACGATAGAGACCTCATTCAAATTTCATGCTTCCTGCCGCCACACGCATCCTGCTGCGGATGCCTTGCAACAGGCGATGCGTGAACACAAACTTAAAGCATCGGATATCACCGAAGTCATCACCCATGTGCATCAGGGCGCGATTGATGTGCTGGGTCGAGTGATCGCACCGGAAACCGTGCATCAGGCGAAATTCTCTATGGGTACGGTGCTGGGCATCATTGCCTTGCATGACAAAGCCGGTGTGTCGGAATTCGAGCGACTGTATCTGGACCCCGCAGTCGCAGATTTTCGTGTACGCGTGAAAATGGTGCTGGATGAAGAAGTTGATGGCGCTTACCCTGAGCGCTGGATAGGCAAGGTCACGCTACACACACGCGATGGCCGCGTATTGCATGGCAGGGTGGATGAGCCCAAGGGCGATCCTGGCAACACGCTATCGCGACCTGAACTGGAACAAAAGGCACTCGCTCTGGCTGATTTTGGTGGTGCAGCCACGGAAGCGGAAATGCGCGCGGTGTTTGCCAAGCTTTGGAATGTGACCAAGCTGCCTGTCGTGGGTCGTTTGCTGTAAGCGGGTATTACGCCTTCAATTCTAGTTTTTTATAAATGACAACACCCGGTGCATCCACGGAAGTATTGATGTGAGCCGGTTCTTGTCCGGTACTTTTCTTCATATCAACAGCAAGTTAAGATTGCGCGTTGACAGAACCCGCAAATAACCCAAATTGATGAGCCAAGATGAGTTCGCGGCGCATGCTGCACCGCGACAAATAAATGGTGTTTAGCCAGCGTTCATCAATTCAAAATGCGGGCTTTAAAAAACGTGGCTTGTCTGAGCGGCAAGGCTCGGTCAGACTGTCGCTGGCGGTGCCATAAGCAAAACAAAGGTAAATAGCGGCAGTGCGTGACCCATTGCGTGCCGGAGACCCCTCAGATAAACCGCCTTCTTCGTCGGAGACTACACATGAAGACGCATCAACTTCCCCGCCTTTTGTTGGGCGCAATTGCCTCTCTGGTCATATCGACCGCGTTTGCGCAGAACAAGCCCACTGAACTCAAGGTTGGCATCACGACCTTCCTGTCCGGGCCTGCGTCCGTCTTTGGCGTTCCCGGCAAGGCAGCCGCTGAGCTTTATATTGAGCAGATCAACGCAGCGGGTGGGATAGATGGTGTGAAGATCGTGCCGACATTTATTGACGAAGGCATCGGCCCGGACAAGCTGCTGTCCGAGTATCGGCGCGTAGTGCAAGAGGGCGGAACGCGGGTGATGCTGTCGGCCATTTCCAGCGGTAACTGCAATACGCTTGCGCCCGTGGCTGAAGATCTGAAGGTACTGAATATCATGTGGGATTGCGGTACCGAAAAGGTGCTGGAGGACCGCCGCTATCGCTACGTAACACGTACACAAGCCAACGCGACAACCGAAATGGTGGCGTCGGTGCTTTATCTGCTGCGAGTGAAGCCTGATATCAAATCCATTGCCGTGGTCAATCAGGACTACGCGTGGGGTCGTGATTCCTGGGAGCTGTTCCGCAACACGCTGCTGGCACTCAAGCCCGATGTAAAAATTGTGGCCGAGCTGTTCCCGAAATTTGGTGCAACGGATTATTCAACCGAGATCAGCCGTCTTCAGGCGCTCCGTCCCGAAGTCATTCTCTCAACTGCCTGGGGTGGTGACCTCGACACGCTGATTCGGCAATCTGCTCAGCGGGGCTTGTTCAAGAGCTCGCAATTCATTTTGCCTCTGGCAGAAAGCTCGCTTGAGCGCGTGGGCAATTCGCTGCCTGATGGCGTGATTGTCGGTGCGCGTGGCGATCACTATTTCCTGCATCCGCAACACCCGGGTAATCCTAAGCTGAAGGGCTTCACCAAAAAATATCGCGAGAAAACCGGTTCGTATCCTATTTACGCCGTGCATCACATGGTGCAGGCATTGGATGCGCTGGTAGCCGGCTATCAAAAAGCAATCAAGGCGAACAAGGGCAAGTGGCCTACGACCGAGCAAGTCACCGATGCCATGCGTGGGCTGGAATTCCGCGGTTTAACCAACACCGTGAAGATTCGTGAAGATGGTCAGGGTCTTGAGGATCAGTTGCTCGGCATTACGCGCAAAACAGCCGCTTATGATTTTCAGACGTTGGAGAAAATCGTGATTTATCCAGCGGATCTGATCACGACACCGGTCGGCAAAAAATCGCCTGAGTGGGTCAAAACGCTCAAGCCGGAGCTGATTAATCATCCGGACTTCAAACAGTATTGATTCGATACGCGCGTCGGGCCGATGCGCAAATAATATAGAAAGCGATCAATGCCGCAGGAGCTTTACATACTGGCGATTCTGGACGGCCTATCCTATGCCGCCGTGCTGTTTCTCGTCGCGCTGGGGATGACGCTGGTCTTCGGCGTGATGAACATCATCAATATGGCGCACGGCAGTTTCTACGCGCTCGGCGGCTACATGGCCGCCAGTTTGGGCTTGCTGGCGACTTCTATGGGCGCATCGCCGGCCTGGTCGCTGCTGATCTTGCCGTTGGCAGCAATTATCATCGGCACGGTGTTTGGTACGCTGATGGAAACGACGCTGATGCAGCGTATCTACACCAAAGATCCGATTCTGCAGTTGCTGGTAACTTTTTCTGCTTTCATGATCTTTGAAGATCTGCAGCGACTGGTGTGGGGTACGCAGCCGTACTTTGTATCTGACATTGTGAATTATTTGGGCACCGCAGAGGTGCTCGGCATTACCTACACACGCTACCAACTCTTCTTGCTGCCTGGCGTGGCGCTGACGGTGTTCGTTGCCTTGCGCAGTTTTCTCAAGTACAGCAGCGTGGGACGTCAAATCGTCGCAGTCTCGCACCATCGCGAAGTGTCCACGGCGCTTGGCATTAATGTGAAGCGGGTTTCTCTTCTGACCTTTGTAGTCGGCTCTATCCTCGGCGCACTGGCAGGTGCACTGGCTTCGCCCACGGTGTCATGGGTACCCGGCATCGGTGGCGAGATGATTGTGCTGTCGTTTGCAGTGGTGGCCACTGCCGGGCTAGGGCAGATTGAGGGTGCGCTGGTGGCCGCCGTGCTGATTGGTTTAGCGCGCTCGTTTGCTGTCTACTTGCTGCCCGAAAGTGAAGTGCTGATGCCATTCCTGATCATGGTGCTGGTCCTGCTGTTCCGTCCACAGGGTCTGTTCTCTGTAGCCACTGCGAGGCGGGTCTGATGACGCGCGCAAAGATTGCTGTGGTCGTGCTCGCGCTGGCGGCGTTGCTGCTGCCGATAGCGCTGCCATGGATCAAGACACCGCTGATCATGGCGACGGCGTTTGGTATTGCCGCGCTGGGGATTTCCATCCTGATTATTTCAGGGCAGATCTCTTTTGGTCATGCGCTGTACGTTTGTGCGGGTGGGTATATTGCCGCCTTTGCTGTGCGCGAGTGGGCGTTTCTCGACAGTGCGGTGCTGCTGTGCATTGGCGCGCTCACGGGTGCGGTACTGGGCGTCATCATTGGCTCTTTCGTCGTCCGCTATCGCGGTATTTTCTTTGGCATGCTCAATCTTGCACTATCTATGGTGCTGTTTGCTGTGCTGGGTAAATTCTTTACTTATACCGGTGGTACCGACGGTCTGCGCTTGGAACGCACGCCCTTCTTTGGTGTTGCGATGGCGCGCGATCAGTTTGAAACGGTATTGCTAGTGACTTGCGTGGTGCTCGCACTGTTGCTGGGCTGGCTGGTGCAACGCTATTTGCGATCGGTGGCAGGTCAGGCGCTGGCAGCGGTCAAGACGAATGAAACGCGTCTTGAGTATGTGGGTATCTCTGCTTATCAGGCGATGTGGATCGGCTACATCATCTCGGCGACATTGAGCGGGTTGTCGGGTGCCATGTTCGCGATTGCACAAGGACTGGTTACGCCTGAAATGGGCTATTGGGTACGCTCGGGCGAGATCGTATTTGTGACAATTCTTGGGGGTGTGGGTCACCCAGTCGGTGCATTTATTGGCGCTGGTATTTTTGAGTTCGTAAAGCTGTTTGCTGCAGCCTACCTGACGGGTGCCTGGCAGATGGTGCTGGGTATTGTTCTGATCGCGATGGTTTTTCTCGCGCCGCGCGGCATTTGCGCGATGCTTGAGACGAACAAATCAGAGGGAAGGGACCGCTCATGAGCGCGCCACTCCTGCAAACCCGAGACTTGCAACTGGCCTTTGGTGCCGTGGTGGTTGCTGACCACATTGATTTCACGCTGGAAGAGGGCGAGCGTCTTGCCGTGATTGGTCAGAACGGCGCGGGCAAGACCACCTTCATCAACATTTGTACGGGTCTGATACGGCCTCAGGCAGGACAGGTTTTTTTCGAGGGTCGTGAAGTCACTCAACTGTCTCCCCGCCAGATCGCGCTGCGCGGCATGGTGCGCTCATTCCAGTTGCCGCAATTGTTTGTCGAGCATACGGTGCGCGATTGCATACGGATTGCAGCCGCAGGTAAAAAAGGTGGGCTGGGTATCTGGACCTCGCTGGCCAATGCAGTGCCGGCTTCGGACGTCGATCATGTGCTTGAGATGGTTGGTTTGTCTGAACGTGCGGACGAGCTGTCTGGTGCACTACCCGAAGGCCAGCGCAAACTGCTCGATATTGCGATGGCGCTGGTAATGCGGCCTCGTTTACTGATTCTGGATGAGCCTACTTCAGGCGTTTCCAGTGACGAGAAGCATGCGCTGATGGGCACCATCATGGCGGCGCTGGATGATCAAAAAATTACGGCGATCTTTGTCGAGCATGATGTGGACATCGTCTCGCAATATGCGACCCGCGTCGCTGCCTGGATTGCTGGCCGTGTCGCAGCGGATGGCACGCCTGAGCAAGTGTTGGCGGATCCGGAAATTCGCAAGAACGTGATCGGGGAATGAGATGCTGAAGATCGATCATGTCAGCGCAAGCATCGCCGGTAATACCGTATTGCGGGGTATCTCGACCGAGTTCAATGCGGGCCAATTGCTTGCAGTTGTGGGTCGTAACGGCGCAGGCAAGACTACATTGCTGCGCGCGATGATGGGTTTGGTGCCACTGTCGGCGGGAACGATCGCGATGAATGGCGACGATCTGTCGCGCGTACCGGCGCATCGTCGTACCAGCCTGGGTATTGGTTACGCACCGGAAGACCGGGTGATGTACCCGACCTTCAGCGTCGAAGAAAATTTACGCCTGCCTTGTGACGTGCTTGGACTCGATGTCACCGAAATTGATCAACGCCTTGCGCGCGTACTTGAGGTTGTGCCGCAACTACGCGAGATGTTGCCGCGTTCCGGTTCAGCGCTCTCGGGTGGTCAGGGGAAGATGGCGGCACTAGGTCGCGCGCTGATGGTGGGTACACGTCTGGTGCTGCTGGATGAACCCTTTCAGGGACTGGCGCCGGTGCTGGCAAATCAGTACGCCGAATCCCTGCGCAGGTTGCATGAGATTTCGCCGGAGTTGTGTATTGTGGTGACGGAATCGAACCGCAGTTTGTTGCGGGATTTGCCGGATGCGACGTTGATACTGGAGCGTGGTGAGTTGGTTGAGGGTGAGGATAGTTAGCGTGGTTGATTTGATGCACGCCTGTTTGCCCTTTGTGATTCTTAATTGATTGGTATGAGTAGGACGCTTTTAGGTAAACATTTAAAGCTGTTTGTGAGTAACGAACGACACTGGATCCCGGCCTTCGCCGGGATGACGATTTAAGGGTTGTCACCCTTGACGCTGGCCTTCACGCGATCTTAGTTATCCTCAACCCACCGACGTCGCATTTTCATTGACTTACAAAGATTTTCAGGAGATTTTGCATGTCCACCATTCTCATTGATGGCCAGTGGCGCTCTTCCGTTAACGGGCAAACCATTGAAGTCATCAATCCTTGCGATAACAAGTCCTTTACGACGATTTCTCGTGGGACATCGGCAGATATTGATCTGGCCGTAGCTGCAGCCCAGCGTGCACTGGATGGTGCATGGGGACGCATGACGGCCACTGAGCGTGGCCGCATCCTGATGAAGTTTGGTGAGTTGATCATCAAAAATGCAGAAGAGATCGCACTGATCGAAGCGCGCGATACCGGCAAGCCGATGACTGTGGCGCGTAATGACATCGTCGCCGTTGCCCGCTATTTCGAATTTTACGGCAGTGCTGCCGATAAAATTCATGGTCAGCAGATTCCTTACCTGAACGGCTATAACGTGCAAGTTGTGCGGGTGCCGCATGGCGTAACGGCCCACATCATTCCCTGGAACTATCCAGCGCAGATGTTCGGCCGCACACTGGCGCCAGCACTCGCGATGGGCAATGCCGCAGTGCTCAAGCCTTCCGAAGATGCTTGTTTGTCGGGCATACGACTGGCGCAGCTCGCGATGGAAGCAGGCTTACCACCGGGGGCGTTGAATGTCGTGACCGGCTACGGGTATGAGGCGGGCGCTGCACTGACTGCGCATCCGGGAATCAATTTTGCGACCTTTACGGGTTCACCCGAAGTCGGCGTGATGGTGCAGGAATCGACTGCTAAAAACGCGGTGCCTTGTGTGCTGGAACTCGGCGGCAAGTCACCACAAATCGTCTTCAATGATGTGGACATGGACAAGGCCGTGCCCATTATCGTTAAGGCGATCACGCAGAATGCAGGGCAGACTTGTTCGGCCGGCAGCCGCTTGCTGATACAGCAGGATATTTACGAAACGTTCGTTGGGCGTGTTGCCGAGGCCTTCAAAAAAGTGAAAGTCGGTACACCGGAGATGGATCTGGATTGCGGCCCCATCGTCAACGCTAAACAATTCGCACGCGTCAAAGGTTTTATTGATCAAGCGGTCGCTTCAGGTGTGCCGCTACTCGCACGTGGTGTGTTGGCTGATGGCGTATCGCCCGAAGGTTATTTTGTCGCGCCCGCTTTGTTCGGTGCCGTGCCGCGCGATCATCAACTCGCATGCAAGGAAGTCTTTGGTCCGGTGTTGGCGGCTATGCCATTTTCTGATGAAGAAGACGCGGTCCGACTGGCGAACGCTACCGAGTTCGGTCTGGTCTCAGGTGTCTGGACAGAAAACGGCAGCCGTCAGCAGCGGATGGCGCAGCGTTTGCACAGCGGGCAGGTTTTCATCAACTGCTACGGCGCGGGCGGTGGGGTTGAGCTGCCCTTTGGCGGCATGAAGCGCAGCGGTCATGGCCGCGAGAAGGGCTTCCTCGCGCTTGAGGAGTTCAGCACGACCAAGACGGTCGTTCTGCATCACGGTTAATTTATTCGTTTAACTACGTTGTTTGCTTTAATTCACAGGAATACGGAGACATCATGGGACAGCTTCAGGGTAAGGTCGCGATCATTACAGGTGCCGGCAGCGGCTTTGGTGAAGGCATGGCAGCTGCCTACGTGCGCGAAGGTGCAAAAATCATCATCGCTGACCTCAATGCAGAGGCGGGTGAACGCGTAGCCAAAGCACTGGGCGCGAATGCGAAAGCCGTCGCTTGCGATGTGGCGAACGCCGACTCGGTGAATGCAATGGTCAAGGCATGCGTGGATACGTTTGGTGTGCCGGATATCGTCATTAACAACGCCGGTACCACGCACAAGAACCAGCCGATGCTGAATGTGGACGAAAAAACCTTTGATCGTGTTTTCAATGTCAACGTCAAATCGATTTACTTCATGACGCACGCGGTGCTTCCGTTGATGCGCGAACGAGGCAAGGGCGGCGTGATCCTCAACGTCGGCTCGACCGCGGGCATTCGTCCTCGTCCAGGTCTCTCTTGGTACAACGCGTCCAAGGGCGCGGTCAATCTGCTGTCGAAGTCCATGGCGGTCGAACTCGCACCGGATCGGATTCGCGTCAATGCGTTGTGCCCGGTGATGGGCGCGACGGGGTTGCTGAGTGATTTCATGGGCGTGCCTGATACGCCGGAAAACCGTGCGAAATTTGTCTCCACGATTCCACTCGGACGCTTCTGTGATCCGAAAGACATGGCCGCGGCGGCGGTGTTTCTTGGCACCGATGCTGCCGAATTTCTGACCGGGCTGGAAATGCCTGTCGATGGCGGACGCACAATTTAACCATTTAGGCTTTCACGGAGACCCACATGAAAACCCGCGCAGCTGTTTTGCATTCGATGGAAAATCCTGCGCCCTTTGCGCAGAGCAAACCGCTGAAGATCGAAGAAATTGATCTTGACGCACCGGGGCCGGGTGAGGTTCTGGTAAAGATGATCGCAGCGGGTCTTTGTCACTCGGATCTCTCGGTGATCAGTGGCGTACGCCCACGCCCGGTACCGATGGCGCTCGGTCATGAGGCCTCCGCGCAAGTGGTGCAAGTGGGTGAGGGTGTAACCGATCTGAAAGCCGGTGATAGGGTGGTGCTGGTTTTTGTGCCGAGTTGCGGGCATTGCATGCCCTGCATGGAAGGACGTCCTGCCTTGTGCGAACCCGGTGCTGAATCAAACGGCAAGGGTACCTTGCTCTCGGGCGAGCGTCGTCTGCATCTGGGTTCTCAGGCGGTGAATCATCATGTGGGTGTGTCTGCGTTTGCCGAGCATGCCGTTGTCTCGCGTCGCTCATGCGTGAAACTGGAACAGGATATCGATCCGGTTGAAGCCGCCCTGTTTGGTTGCGCGGTACTGACGGGTGTTGGCGCCGTAGTGAATACGGCCAAAGTGCAGCCCGGCCAAACAGCAGCGGTGATAGGGTTGGGTGGCGTAGGGCTCTGCGCCTTGCTGGGTGCGGTGGCGTCAGGTGCGCGCGACATTGTGGCGGTGGATCTGCATGACAGCAAACTCGCGATTGCTCGTTCACTTGGCGCGACCATCACCGTTAATGCGCGCGATCCGGACGCTGTCGCCAAAGTCAAAGAAGCCACACGCGGCGGCGTGGACTTTGCGTTTGAAATGGCCGGCGTGATTCAAGCGATGGAAATGTCGTATCGCATGACACGCCGCGGCGGCACGACCGTCACCGCCAGTTTGCCGCACCCGCAGCACAACTGGCCGCTGCAGCAGGTGAGCTTGGTAGCAGAAGAGCGCACGGTCAAAGGCAGTTACATCGGCTCCTGCGTACCGGCACGCGACGTGCCACGTTACATCGGCCTTTATATGACGGGTAAATTACCAGTCGATAAGCTGATGGGCGAGCGTATGAAACTCGATGACATCAATGCAGCGTTTGACCGACTGGATGCGGGCGAGAGCATGCGCGATCTGGTGGTGTTCTGACGACCATTGCGAACCGAGCACGCTCTGAGCAAGCCGCTTATTTTTGTGCCGTAATCACAGGCTTCGGTTTTCCCTGAGCATCCGACAAGCGATATTTGGTGCGCCGGTCACCCATCAGGTCACGCAGATCTCGAATGCTCAGCTCCGTAACCTCATGCATGCGAATCAGCAGAGATGCTCCTACGGGTAGTGTGCGGTGACGTATTTTGCTGATCACCGGCGGCGCCACTTCAAGTGCGCGGGATAGCGCTGCATCGTTCTTGAGCTTCATGCGTTCTCGTAAGGTGTCGAGCAGATGGCTGGGATCGTAGCTGGACTGCGAAGCTAGTGAGTGAGATGGTGATGTTAATCGTTGCTGATGTTCCATGATGTTCCTCTGTCGGTCGGGTCATAAAAGCGCAATGCTTCGATTGCGTATATGAAATGACCACCTTGGTGGTGGACAAGTTCCGAAGAAACATCGCTGCATCGTATTTTTGTGATTTCATTGCTTCGCCATGCGATGTTTTTTACATCGCATGGCGGGTCAAGGTATTGCCGTCACCACATTCGGTAAGAGTAGACGTTCGGCATGTTGTTTTGCATCGTCATCGCCTGTTGGACGGCTAGCAGGTTAGCGTAGGGGTCATAGTTACCTAGTCCGAAGTTGGCACTCTGAGGCATCATCTGCGGCAGATCACGATAGGCGTTGGACAGTGCTTGCATGACTGTCGGTGAGCCTATAAATCCTCCCATTGCACCACCAACCGTTTTACCCATCTCAGCCACGGGTTGCTGCTGTGTGGGCATCAGACCTACTGCGCGCGGAGCATCTGGCAGGCCGAAACCTGTGCGACGTTGATCACCAACCATTACGGGACGGCAGGAAGTTTTGATGATCTGGAACAGACGATCGACGCGTTGGGTATTGCGCATTCGAATTGCACCCTGAAAATCAGGATGATGTGCCAGTACCAGTGCCGCTAATCCGGTGACGTGAGGTGCCGCCATGGAGGTGCCATCCCATGCCGCGTAATTGTTTTCGGGGACGGAAGAGGTAATCGCGACACCAGGCGCACACACAGCAATCTCGGGACCAAAGCAACTGAAGCGCGCTGCATAGAAACCATTGGCATCGATCTGCGGCGTCAGACTTTGGGTGTGATAGCTGTCGGCAGGGAATTCATGCAGACGGCCAATTGCAGCGACCGCCAGCACATGCTGCGAGGCGGCCGGATACTGAACCGCACCGCCCGAATTGCCTGCTGCGACTATGCACGCAACGCCCGCCTGGCGTGCACGGAGCAACTGCTGCTCCAGTGCTTCAGAGGGTTCAGTGCCACCGAGGCTCAAGTTGACTACGTCGATCTGTTTCTCGATACAGTATTCGAGCGCATCAATCAGCTGACTGATTTGCCCTCCCGGGAAGAGTTTGCAGACATGTATTTCTGCATCAGGCGCAAAGCCGCGGATACCTACAGCCGAATCTATTCCGGCAATCACACCGGCACAGTGCGAGCCATGCGCGAGCGTGTCGACCGACCAGGTGCTGGTGTCACGTTGTTTGTTGATGATGTCGTAGCCGTGCGTGATGTTGGCGAGATCTTGATGCTGGTTAGCGGCGCCTGAGTCAACGATGGCAATCCGTATGCCCTGACCTCGAAATTGAGGTGGCAGCTGATCGAGCCGCATGGCTTTTTGTCCCCAGCTGAGTTGCTGCTGTTTGGGAAAATTGGCCAGAGAAGGCCAATCTGACAAAGTACGCAACTTGACGACATTGATTTCCTCGTCGCTGATGTCGGGCTGTTCCTGATAAAAACTCCAGTAGTCCATGCGCGGCTTGATGTACAAACGGCGTACGCTGGAGATCGTTTCACCAAACAGCGTGAGTCTGACTTTGCCATTTGCATCAGTGACACCATGCGCAGGTAGCAGGCTGCCGAACAAATAAACTTCGGCACCCTCAATGGGCTTGTCCTGAGCAGTCACCAGAAATTCAGCCGTCAATGCGCTACCGTTACTTGGTAGGCTGTAGTTGACCAGTTCACCTTGTGGGTAATTGACATCCAGCAGATGCAAGCTCTGATCGCGTTCGACAATTAACTGTCCCTGCGATTGCATGGCCAGAGCAGCAGCTTTCTCTTCTGCCATGCGAGCCACGAGCACGCCAGCACCACCCGGCACACCGGCAGCGAGTGCACCAACAACATTTTTGGGGCCGACGCGATCAACGATTTCAATATCGGGGCTATCACGCAGCGCCTGCTCAACGACTGAAAATTGCAGTGGTGCGATACCCATCATCTGCAAGGTCGGATTGTGTCGGGGCGCGACAAGGAACTGACCTTTGCGTTTTTTAAGTTCGCGCTGTCCGGACTTGCTCTCTGCAGTTACGTTGTCTCGGGATGCAGCGGCGGATTCTTTGACCGTGCTGCTTGTATCCTTTGCAGATGATGATGTGTCTTTCACAGTGACGGGCGTACCGGCACCGGTGGCCGCAGTGGGCTCTGAGGCGCCGCTACGACCGGATTCGGATTTGGATGACATGGTGATCCTTTCATGGAACAGCAAAAATTCAGGCGTCGCAAAACAGGGACAAGGGTTTGTCGGGTTCTATCTTGAGCACGCCCTCGGCTTGAAAGCCTTGCTGCAGGGTGGCAGCCTTGTTGTTCGCCATTTCAAACACGGCGGTGTGAGGTGCATCGTTGGGCCCGATTGTTTCAATCAAATTAAGTTCAGGATCTCTGTGCGCATCATCGACAAAGCGACGCAAACGACGATTGTCGTTTGCAATGATCAGATAGCGACCGCGACCGGGTCCTCCCTGGATAGTGGACATACTTTTTCCTGTCTGGCGTGAGGTGCTAATGACGAAATGAAGATGATGGTCGTACGCGACAGGCTGACCCGTCGCGTAACTGACTACATCGACTCAGTGCACGGTGGTCTGAGCAGCACCGTATCCCGGTTGCTGTCCATAGCCTTGCTGTTGTTGTCCATACGCTTGCTGTCCATAGCTTTGCTGCCCGCTACCCTGATAGGGCGCGTTTTGCTGCAACGCCTGTGACCATGCTTGTTGCTGCGACGGATCCATCTGGAAAGGCAAGAGCCGACCCAATTGACCTGCAGCGCCACCGATCTGACTGCCGATACCGGAATGGCCAAAGAGGCCGCCAATAGCGCCGCCCAGTGGTTGGCCAATATTACCGAGCAGATTGCCAAAGAAGCCTTGCGGCGCAAGTGACTGCCCCTGCTGTCCTTTCTGCGCTTGTTGTACTTGTTGGGCTTGCAGTTGCTGAAGCTGCTGGAGTTGTTGGAGATGCTGAAGTTGCTGTTGTAATTGTTGTTGCTGAGCGAGCTGTGCATAAGCCTGCGCGATGGGATCCTGCTGGAACGGCAGCAGACGGCCTAGTTGACTGGCAACGCCGCCTATCTGTCCACCTAATCCTGACTGTCCGAAGACGCCACCGATGGCACTGCCTGCAGGCTGACCGTATTGTCCGATCAGATTGCCAAACCATCCTTGGGGTGAGAGTTGCTGCATCTGTTGCTGCGCGTACGCCTGCATAGGATCTTGCTGGAAGGGCAGCAGACTTCCAAGATGACCTGCAGCACTGCCTATCTGACTGCCGATACCGGGATGTCCATAGATGCTGCCAATAGCAGTACCCAGAGGCTGACCGATCTGGCCGAGTAGATTGCCGAAGATGCCTTGAGGCGCAAGTTGCTGACCCAGCTGATTCTGCTGGTCCTGTTGCTGTAATTGTTGCAGTTGCTGAAGCTGCTGCAGTTGCTGTTGAAGTTGTTGCTGTGCCTGTTGCTGTGCATAGGCTTGCATCATGGGATCCACTTGGAATGGCAGAAGTCCGCCACCAATGCCCCCAGCCATTTGGCCGATCTGGCTACCTAGCCCAGCACTGCCCAACATGCCGCCGATGCCGCGTCCTATCAGACCGCCAAGGGGAGCGCCAAATAATCCACCGAATAGGCCTTGTGGCGCAAGTTGTTGCCCACTGTACCCACCTAATTGCGAAATACCATTCATGTCGTCTCCTGTGTATTGATAGAAAACGGCGCAATAAAAGAAGTGCACGCCGCTCCAAGCCATCTTTGTCGGCTGCGACGAGCTTTGCAAATGAATCGACGATTCAATTGATAGCTCTCAAGCGCATCAATGAAAGGAATACAGACAAGAAAAAACCGTGCAGGCCAGAAGCGCTGCACGGTTGCGGATTTAAATGCTTGCGTGATTTATTTCACGAGCAATGTGAAAGGATACACATAGGCTTGCAGCGTGACGAGAACACCGACTAGCGCAGCAAGAGCGACGGAATGGAAGAACACGTAACGCAGGATTTCACCTTCGTGCCCGTACCATTTGGTCGCCGTTGATGCAACCACGATGGATTGCGCATCGATCATCTTGCCCATCACACCGCCTGACGAGTTGGCGGCAGCCATTAGCACAGGCGACAGACCCAGTTGCTCGGCAGAGGTTTTTTGCAAACCACCGAACAAGACGTTGGACGCTGTATCGGAACCTGTCAGCGCAACACCCAGCCAGCCTAGCATTGTGCCGAAGAAAGGATAGAACATACCTGTATTCGCGAACGCCAGACCGAGTGTGGAATCCACACCGGAATAACGCGTCGAATAGCCCAGTGCCAGCATGGCGGCGATGGTGATGAGCGAATACTTCAGGAGTTTCAGTGTGTCCCAGTAGACGGCCAGCATTTCACGAATCTTGTAGCCCATCGTGAAAGCGGACGCGATACACGCGATAAAGATGCCGGTACCCGTTGCCGATAGCCAGTTCAATTTGAAGATGGCTTCTTCGATTTTAGGTGCTGGGGCGACAGGCGGCATTTTCTGCACGAGCATGTGCAAATTGGCCCATTCGAACTTCACAATTGAAATACTGTCGAGGAGTTTCTTCCATTCCGGAATACCCCACAGCAGAACGATCACGGAAAGAATCAACCAGGGTGTCCAGGCGTCAATGATTTCCTTGCGGGTGTATTGATGTTCGCCAACGGTCGGTACGGACGGTGTGCCATCTCCGAAGGTGCCGCTTGCCGATGTCCAGATTTCTTTGGGTTGCCATACTTTCAGGAACAACGTCAGGCAGACCATGGAAGCTACTGCTGCACCGACATCGACCAGCCATGGACCGTGAAAGTTGGAGATCAGGTACTGCGGAATCGCGAAGGCTGCGCCAGCCACCAGGATAGCGGGCCAGATCGCCAGCATGCCACGGAAGCCACAGAAGGCCCAGATCAGCCAGAAGGGCACGATGAGCGAGAACACAGGCAGCTGCCGACCCACCATGCCTGAGAGCTCAAGCATATCCAGTCCGGTGACGGCAGCTAGCGCAATGATCGGTGTGCCAAGTGCGCCGTAAGCCACTGGTGCAGTGTTCGCAATCAGGGACAAACCCGATGCGGCGAGTGGTGCAAAACCTAGACCGATGAGCATGGCGCCCGTGACAGCGACTGGGGTACCAAAGCCACCGGCACCTTCGAAGAATGCGCCAAATGAAAATGCAATCAACAGTAGCTGCAAGCGACGATCACCGCTAATGCCTGCAATGCTTTCGCGCAGGATTTTGAACTGACCTTTTCGGTCGGTCAGCTGGTAGAGAAAAATAACGTTGAGAATAATCCAACCAATGGGAAACAGACCGTAAGCAGCCCCATAGAGCGCAGAGGCCACCGCCGTGTCGAAAGGCATCGTAAAGGCCCAGATGGCAACCACGAGCGCAGACACCAAGCCCATGACGGCAGCAATGTGTGCCTTGATGTGAAAAAAGGCCAGCGCCGCCAGCATGACGACGACTGGAATGGCGGCAATGAACGTCGATAGCCAGACATTGTTGAACGGGTCATAAACCTGTTGCCACATGATGCATCTCCCCGTGATTGTTTGTTATTCGGCAAAACACAACATCATATTGAACTAGAGAAACCTTGTCCACGCGTTTGCTCCGGCGTGGAAGGCTGAATTGCCATGGATCGAGTGAAAAATCTTTGGATTACTTTTGAAAATATTTTAAGCATGCGCTATTGGCATCGGATTTCGAATTGAGTTTGCGCAGCAGTTCTAAGCACAGCGCTGGAGAATTCGAGGTTTGACGTCAGTTTCAGCGTCAAATGCTTGTGATTTGGTCAAATTCAGCCAGCGTTGATTATCAAAATGAACATTTCCAGCTCGCTGAAATCTGACCAAGGAGGATCATCGCTGGTTGGTTTTTACATCGCCAAATATCGCGGGGAATCCATGTGGCAGGCATCTGAAATAAGGCGGTGAACCAGTCACTTTGCCCCCAAGGGCAGCGGCGGCGCGCCACGGCCAACGCGGATCACTGATAAATGCACGGGCCAGTGCGACTATGTCGGCCTTGCCTTCTTGAAGAATGTCTTCTGCCTGCTGCGGTTCGGTAATCAGACCAACGGCAATGACGGGGATGCTGACTTCTTTGCGAATGGCCTCAGCAAATGACACCTGATAGCCGGGGCCCAGCGTGATTTTTTGATGCGCTGCGACGCCGCCTGACGAGACATCAACGAAGTCTGCGCCATGCGCTTGCAGTTGACGGGAAAACGCGATGCTCTGTTCCAGATCCCAGCCGCCTTCGGCCCAGTCGGTCGCAGAGAGACGCACACCGACCGCAATGCCGGGACCTGCCGCTTTACGAACCGCATCGAATATCGCCAAGGGCAGACGCATGCGGTTTTCTAGTGAGCCGCCATAGTCATCGGTACGTTGATTGGACAGTGGCGAAAGGAATTCATGCAGCAGATAGCCATGCGCGCAATGAACTTCGATCACATCAAAGCCCAGTTCGCGCGCACGTTGTGTGGCAGTAATGAAGTCTGCGGTAATGCGGGCGATGTCCTCTGTCGTCATTGCCTTGGGTGGGGTTTCTTCGCTTTTGTGGGGCAGCGCCGAAGGTGCAATGGTTTGCCAGCCGCCTTCGTCTGCACCCATGAGGGCGCCGCCCTCCCAGGGACGGTGGCTGGATGCTTTGCGGCCGGCATGGCCGAGCTGTATCGCCAGCTTGATCGGTGAGACGGCCCTTAGGGCATCGACTACCCGCTTTAGTGACTGATGATTTTCTTCGTTATACAAACCGAGACAGCCGGCTGTGATGCGGCCTTCGGGGCTGACCGAAGTCGCCTCTACGAAAAGCAGACCAGCGCCAGATAGCGCGAGCGACCCGAGGTGCGCCACATGCCAGTCATTGGTATTGCCATCGTTGCCTGAGTACTGGCACATAGGCGAAATCATGATGCGGTTGGGGAGCGTCTGGGGACCGACGGTGATCGGTGTGAATAGCAAAGGTGAGTTCATGTTGTACGTGCAGGCAAGTGAAAAACCGCCACTTTAAGTTGGCGCCGCACGTAGTATAAGGGGCCGAGGACAAAAGAGGTCTGTTCGGCTGATTGAGGGCCCCTGCATTTTAAGAGGCGATCGGACGGATCAAGCCGGACTGAGCACGTACCTGCCGGCTGATCTACGTGGGCTGCTGCTGATCTAATCAGCTTGATTTGAGCTGCAATCGCGTCGGCATAGGATGCACCTGACCGGCGTTGGACAGCGCGCTCTGCTTCATCATCAGGTGATCTTTTTCCTGCTGCTCGGCGACATACGACAGATAACGCATGCACGATACGCGCAGGAAGGAAGAGAGATTGTCGACGCGTCCCTGACGCTCAATGATCTCGTCGTAGAGTTTGCTGATGAGCTGATTGGTGGTCATCTGGTCTTTGGAGGCGATGCGCGCAAGAATATCCCAACACAGATTTTCCAGACGTATGCTAGTAACGACACCACGAATCCGCATGGAACGCGTACGCTGCTCGTAATGAATAGGATCGGCGCTAGTGTAGATATCGCACATGGATTTCTCCAAAAAAATAAACGGACGCACTGTGGCATCCGTTGAAAGTTCATGCAGTCTGAATTACTTGACGGTCTTCAGATACTCGATGATGGCCTTGCGAACGGCGGCATCATTTTGTTTGTACATCATGTACGTACCAGACGCGAGCTCTTGCGGATCGGCGAGCCAGGCATCCAACAATTCTGGCGTCCACTTTTGTCCATCGAGCCCTTTTTTGAATTCGGCTGAATACCGGTAACCCTCCATGATGCCGGCGTCTTTCCCGACGATACCGGCGAGAGTAGGACCCGCACCGATAGGCGCGTCTTTTGCCACGGCGTGACAAGCGGCGCACTGCTGTTTGAATAATTTTTCACCGACAGATTCGGCCTTTGCTGTACCTGCTGCTGCCCCAAACAACAGGGCAGCAGCCAGCACGGCCGGTGTGGACCATGCTGCTTTCATTACAGCTCCTTACGTGACATTGCGTTGGCGATGTACTCGGCCTGACGGATGGCCAAAGCCACGATCGTCAGTGTCGGGTTTTCAGCTGCGCCGGTCGTGAACTGACTGCCATCGGACACAAAGAGGTTCTTGATGTCGTGCGTTTGGCCGTGCTTGTTGACGACGCCATCCTTGGCTTTTTCACTCATACGGTTGGTACCGAGGTTGTGTGTCGAAGGATAAGGCGGTGTGAAGATAACGCGCTTGGCACCGATGGATTCGTACAAGGCTTTGGCCTGCTTGAAGCCGTGGTTACGCATCGCAATGTCATTTTTGTGATCGCTGAAATTCACATTCGGCACAGGAAGTCCGAACTGGTCTTTCTCGGTCTTGTGCAGGGTGATGCCATTGCTCATTTGAGGCATGTCTTCGCCAACAAGCCACATGCCGGCCATGTTGTCGTAGGCATCCATGGCACTGGCGAAATCACGACCCCAGCCCGGAGCGACACCGCCGCCGCCTGGCTCAAGGAAGGCCGCCATGAATGGCACACCCAATGACAGCGTTTCCATCTCATAGCCACCCACAAAACCCCGGCTCGGATCGTGGCGGGATTCGTCCTGAACGATACCTGCCATCGTGGTGCCACGGAACATGTGGACCGGGTTTTCAAAGATTGCATAGATCGAAGCGGTCATGTGGCGCATGTAGTTCTTGCCGACCTGACCGGAAGAGTTGGCCAGACCGTTCGGGAACATGGTCGATGCCGAGTTCAGCAGCAGGCGGGGCGATTCGATCGAGTTGCCGGCGACGCAGACCACGCGTGCTTTTTGCAGAAAGCGATTGCCTTTGGAATCACCATACAGAACGCCAGTGACCTTGCCCGAGCTGTCGTGCTCGATTTTCAGTGCCTGTGCGTCAGAGCGAACTTCGAGACGACCGGTTTTTTCGCCTTTGGGGATTTCTGTGTACAGCGTCGACCATTTCGCGCCGGATTTGCAACCCTGGAAGCAGAAGCCGATCTGCTGGCAGGAGCCGCGACCGTCGCGAGGCTGGGAGTTGATCGACATATTCCCGGTGTGGAATTTCTTGTAGCCGACTTTTTTCGCGCCAGCAGCAAGTACCTTGTAGTTGTTGTTACCTGGCAAGCGAGGGATACCATTGGTGCCGGTCGTGCCCATCTTGTCTTCAGCGCGCGCGTAGTACGGCTCAAGGTCTTTGAGCGTGATAGGCCAGTCGAGCAGGTTGGCACCGGCGACAGTGCCATAGACCGTTTTGGTCTTGAACTCATGCTCCTGGAAACGCAGCGATGCGCCAGCCCAGTGAACGGTCGATCCACCTACTGCTTTGACGATCCATGCGGGCAGGCCGGGGAAGTCTTTCGCGACACGCCAAGAACCGGAGGTGGTCCGCTTGTCGAGCCACGAAATCTTGCTGAACATCGGCCATTCGTCATTTTCGAAATCATTCATCTCGTGGCGCTTACCTGCCTCGAGAATTACTACGTCGATACCTTTTTGTGCGAGCTCATTGCCCAGCGTGCCGCCACCGGCACCCGAGCCGATGATGACGACTACCTCATCCTTGAGGTCAAATTTTTTGGAAGCCATGCTTGTCTCCTATTGCCTTTGTGTTTTTGTCGGTGGGTTCAGGAATGCGAATTACGCGCGATCCATCCAGGTTTGGTCATTAAAGCCACGGTTGATGTAGCCGCCTTTATCGGCCGATGGGCCTTCATAGCCCAGCTTGGCCCACACGGCTGGCTGGTTGTATAGGCTAACGACCAGGTCGCCGCGCAGCTTGGCGAAGAACGGGGATTTAGCCTTTTCCATGGCCTTGAGGATGGAAACACGATCGGTTTCTTTTTCAACCTCTGCATAGGGCTTCTTGAATTTCTTGTTCGCTTCGGCATCCAGCTTAGCAACGCCATCCAGCAGCAGCTTCTTCAGCTTTTCATCTGCTTTGGCCGCTTCACCATAGCCACTGACTGCGTTGGTGTAGAGCGTGTCCTCGAAACGATCATGCGGGAAGATGTCGCGCGCCATCTTGGTAAGCGTTTTGAGTGCGTCGGCGCCTAGTACTTCAGCCGCCAGTGCAGCTTCGGGCATCAACATCATGGGCAGGGCGCCGCTGGCGGTGGCCACTGTTCCAGCAGATGCGATTTTGAAAAATTGCCGGCGTTTCGGCTGTTGGGGTGATGACATTGTTATCTCCTCTGCGCTTTATTGTTGTGAAAACGATGTTGGTTCTGCCAATACGGCCTGGGCGGACTTCAAACGGTCTTCGTTTCTTTGGGTAACCCAGCCGTGAATAATGTACATCCGGAGGGAATTACTGTTAAGGATTATTTACCGTGCAATTTGGTTTTGGGTAGTAATGCACTACTACGCGCAAGGATTCTTGCTCATCGTTTTTTCTTGCGTGATGCGCTGCAAAATTTGACTTTAGCCTTGGAAAAGTCGATTTATACCGTCGCACGCACGGCTTGCGTTGCGACGCAGCAGAATTATCGACCTGAACAAATCGAAGGATCAGTAGCCATCCGACCGGAGGGGACTGCGAACTGGCTGGTTTACAGTCAGGGCGTCTGATCGTCTTTGGGGGCTGAATGTGTGGGGGTGCTGGTCAGCAGGTGGCCAAGCTTGTTGGCCTTGGTCGCCAGATATTTCGCATTGAATTGGGTGCTTGCCGCGACATGTTCGACTCGTTCAG
Organism: Oxalobacteraceae bacterium; assembly: GCA_027490255.1. Lineage (GTDB taxonomy): Bacteria > Pseudomonadota > Gammaproteobacteria > Burkholderiales > Burkholderiaceae_D > Pernthalerella. The sequence continues at coordinate 22,931 of JAIXYM010000001.1, forward strand.
CTTGGATCTCGAGCTGCTTCATTGAGTCCATTTTGCGCGGATTATTGGTCATCAGCTTGAGTGCGCTTATGCCGAAGTGTGCAAGCATGGGTTCGCACATTGCATAGTTGCGTATGTCATCTGCAAATCCAAGTTGATGATTTGCCTCAACCGTATCCGCGCCGTTTTCTTGAAGTGCATAGGCGCGAATTTTGTTGATGAGACCAATGCCCCTGCCTTCCTGGCGTAGATAGAGCAAGATCCCCCGTCCTTCGTCAGCAATCCGTTTCAGTGCGCTTTCGAGTTGCGCACCGCAGTCGCAGCGCTGGCTAAACAGCGTATCGCCAGTCAGGCATTCGGAGTGCAGTCGAGCCAATACCGGTTCGCCGTTGCCCACGTCACCCAGCACCATGGCCAGATGTTCTTTGCCAGTACTGTGTTCAAGGAAGGCATGGAGTTGGAACTTAGCCCAAGGCGTCGGTAGCGCACAGCTGGCAAGATGCTCGATCTGTGGGCACGTCGGGGGCGAAGTATCGGTGGTTTCAGCGCGCTGCATGGAGATAGGATTCATTGGGCATTCAAAACAAAATGCGGCGTCGCGAGCCTTCGCGATCACCGCATTGCAGTTGCTCAGCACAGATTATGCCGCAATCAGCGAGTCAGTGGCATTTGGACCGGTTGCGAACGCTGAATAGATGGCCTCATGGCCTTCGAAATTCTCCCAACGGGATATGGTCGTTGTTACGCAAAATCCAGACCGATGATGTTGCGGCCTGGCTATCAGTAAGGTAGGTCAAATAACAAGAATGCGGCCGCTTCTGCCTGGTCTACGGTGACATTGTTTTCGCCCGTGATCTTGAGCGCGTCGCCGGTGACAAGGCGCTGACCGTTGACAGTCATTTGTCCGCGAATCAAGTGTACATAGGCGGTGCGACCCGGCGCGAGTGGATGCACGATCGATGCATCATTCTGCAGAATGGAGGCATAGAGCCGCGCATCCTGGTGAATAGTCACGGACCCTTCGCTGCCATCTTGAGAGGCTATCAAGCGCAATTGCCCCTCTTTTGACGCGACATCAAAATGCTTTTCTTCGTAGCCCGGTTTAATGCCTTTGGCCGAGGGCTCTATCCATATCTGCAGGAAATGAACTTGTTTGTCGGGGGAGTTGTTGAACTCGCTATGCATGACCCCCGTTCCCGCACTCATGCGCTGCACATCGCCGTACCGCAAGACGGATCCGTTACCCATGTTGTCTTTATGAGCGAGCTCGCCGTCGAGTACATAGGAAATGATCTCCATGTCCCGATGGCCATGGGTACCAAAGCCTTTGCCAGCCTGAACCCTGTCTTCGTTGATAACCAGCAAAGGGCCGAAACCGGTGTGGCGGGGATCGTAGTAATGCCCAAACGAGAATGTGTGATGGGAATGCAGCCATCCAAGGTTGGCCAGACCGCGGTCTTCACTTTTACGTAATTCGATCATGGTGTATTCGGTGCAGGGTGTGCGTGTAGATGTCCAATAATCCGAGCATCGGAATATTGCCTAAATTTTAATTTTTCTTGGAATCTGACTGGCGGACGTTGATAAGTCAATCCGAACCGCATGTCGAGCAGGCGCTACCGGATCCCGCCGAAAACAAAAACCAGAATCTTAGCCTCTTTTGGCCAACAGATCTGGCAGTCAGCTGCGGTGACGGCAGTGCGACGTCCTGCTAGGGGGAATCATTAGAAAAGCGGGCAAATTGCATCAGCTGTTGTAAACCGCGACATCCTGCCTTGCCTCCAGAGGAAAGTAGGCAAGACCGGGGCTGGGACCGCGCGCATGGCGCAAGACATAGCCTTCACCGTAGGCGCTGGTGAGTGTGAACTGACACCGCGTGACCGCTTCAATCTTGAAGCGCAACTGAAACATAGTGACGCGGACATTGCTGCCTTCAGTCGATCTACCCGACAGCTTGAACAGCAGCAGGATCTCCTCGAGAGGAATGACACTCCCAAAGTGATGAAGAAACAACTCGGCTACGGCCACTTCTGAGGGGGTTAGTTGTATGGATTCGGTACTGAAGCAGAGCATGCGTGACTCTGCAGACAGCGCTAGCTTGCCACCCGTAACCTCTGCATGAAAGCGGTGAAAGCGATTAAGGCTACTGAATATTCGTCTCACAGTTTCATGCATGGATGCCCGAGTCACCCAATCGGATACTACCGGAGGCATCTCGAGCAATTCCGTCGTTGGCAGGTCCTCAGGTAAAAACATGATCAGCGGCGCGGGAGCGTTTAGATGATTCTGCGATGCAGTCATCCCGAGAAATTCACGGTTACTGATAACCCACAGGTGATCAATGATGCGAGTGTCATCTGCTTCCATCAAGACGACGGGCATGCCCTGTGAGGTGTGTCGAAGGTGGTCAGCAATGAAGGGAGGTTCAATTTTTTCCAGCTGCCAACTGATTGGCTTGCCGTACAAATGAGTTCGTGGAAAGGCAGAATTTAGTGCAGCAAGTTCCTTGGTGATGCGCTCAAACAAAGTTTGACCCATGACTCTCAAAAAAATTCGTACCATGATTCCTCCCGTATGGATGGCAAACTGCGAGCAGCCAATGCTGGACGCAAGCTCCACTACACCTTGGCAAGCGACCGCGCCGCTGTTCGGCGCTCATTTTGTTATCGACTTTCAGACTTCAAAGACACGAGAAGCGATGTGTAAGCGATCAGCTATCCGCTCGCTACAAGAGCTTCCTGAATATCCTTGATGTCTTCCCACAGGTTTGTTTGCAAAAGACGTGCTCTTTCATGCGATGCATACAACCTGATATCAAGTGACGAAGACCAAATTGCATCGTGATTTACGATAACCAGTCGGCGAGACGACAAATCATCCAGTACGCAGCGTTCAGGCAACCACGCTATTCCGATACCATTGAGAGCCAACGAATGCAGTACGCGTGTGTGCGGGCTTTGGGCAACCACATTGAAGTGTGGCGCAGCTGGACGAAACCTGATGAGACCATTGCAGATCCGCCCGAAAAATGTTTCAGGTGGATATGCCAGCAAGGGCAAGCTGCGCAACTCGCCATCGGGCAGAGCGTATGCAGGCTGTCCCATCTCATTCGGTTTGCAAACTGGAATTAATCGGTCTGATCCGAGTGAAACCGAAGGGCAGGATTTTTCATCAACGGCCATCGGTGCGGTAGGGCTGTGATACACCATAAGAAGATCACAACGACTTCCCGACAGAGCGACCATACCTTCGTAGGTTTCGCCGGCAGATATCTCGAATTTAAGACCGCTGATACGCGCGTTGATATCGTTTATCCAGTCCGGAAGAAAATGTTGGGACAAAGAATGCGCGACGAAAAGCTTGATGCCAGAGAAAACCTTGCTCCGGTGCCCTAGGGCAATTCGGGTTTCTTGAAGTTGACGAACCATTTCTCGCGCGGCATCCCGAAACAAATGGCCGGCCATCGTGAGGCGTGGTGGCACGGTATCCCTGTCAACGAGAGGTATGCCAATCCATTCTTCGAGAGAGCGAATGCGGCGGCTAAAAGCAGATTGGGTAACGTTGCGAGTTTGTGCAGCGCGCGTGAAACTGGATAAGTCAGACAGCACGAGAAAATCTTCCAGCCACTCAATATCCATGCTGCCTCCTGTTGGCCTCGGCGATGGAATCGGCGTTGAAGCGATGCTGATTCCAATAACTCTCTATCAAATCTTGATTTGGATCAAATAGGTTCTGATTGAAAAATCCAGAAAACTTTGTGATTAAAAAAATAGTGTTGCCCTCTTATTTTTTTCAGTTCAGTTTTTGTTTAATGAAAACGAATGTAATAAAAAAAGTTCCCACGAGATAGGGGCTTTGTTGTTCTAAAAATTATTGTCTCGGCCGAAA
>JAIXYM010000147.1 GCA_027490255.1 Oxalobacteraceae bacterium
CAACAATCGCAGGTTGCTGGGCCGGTCTTGCCTTGCCGGCTACCGCTTTTTTCCGCTGGTGGCCTGGGCTGAACGGGCTGGCCCTTCAGGAGCCCGCTTTTGGTCATGTCATATTGATCATCGCCATGATTGGTGCAGGGGCCGCTTGGTTGGCTTCGACGACCGGGCAACATGCGTCAGCTTTCGCCCTTGTCGAGGCGAAGCTCGCTGCTGGCTTCCTTCGTTTTGGGTGGATGTTTCTGGTGGGCCTGTTTCTCTACTCGGTCGGGGCAACCTGGTCGGGAATCCCAAGGCCGCAGGATTTGGGGGGCAACGCGATTGCCGGCCTACTCCCTTTTAGTGATGCAAAAGGCCATTTTGAGCAGGTATATTCGCAAGCACTGCAAGGCAATTGGCAGTCCTTTGTGGCCAGGCGGCCGCTGGCTGCCTCTTTTCGCACCGTGGCAGTTGCCGCCGTTGATTACAACAACTTTCACTTCCTGCTGCTGCAAACCGCTGCGCTGGCCCTGGCCACCTTTTTTGCGGCGCGGGCGGTCGTCAACTGGCGAGGCATCTGGGCTGGTTTGACCTTCCTCGGCTTGGTACATATTCTGGTTCGCCCTTATCTCCCGACCAATCTGACCGAGCCCTTGGGCATCTTCTGGGCGCTTGTGGCGATTCCCTTCCTCATCCGGGCAATCCGACATTCTCGCCTTAGCGATACGGCCACGGGCTTTCATTTGACAGTGTGGGCATTGATGACGCGCATGGGCAGTATGTTCACTCTGCCGGCACTTGGTTTATGGGCAGTCCTGTCTCAGTGGGGTGACCGTCGTAAGACCATTCGGGCCGCCTTGGTGATAGTTGCACTGCTGTTGCTAAACGCTGCCTTCATAACAGGCTTGGCGAAACTGTATGGCACAACGAGCGGTGCGACCGGATCAAATTTCTCCCACACCCTTTGTGGCCTCACGCATGGCACCGACTGGACAGGTTGCGGAAGGATTTATGCCGATGAGTTTGATTCGCTAAGTTCTGAGGCAGAACAGGCGAGGCTCTATTACAGCAAGGCCCTAGAGCAGTTTGTTGCTGAGCCTTTAGTACTGTTTGCACGGCTCTGGCAAGGCGAACTCAAATTTCTCGGGGGTATTTTTAACAGGTTGCTTACCGGCTACACTGGTTCTGTCCCAGATGCCTTCCCGACTTCAATCTGGTGGCTGGCGGCATTGGCCGGTGTCGGATTGACCATGCGGCAGCGGCGGGAAAAGCACGAACCCCTGTTCTGGCTGCTTTTTGTCCTGAGTCTGCTCGCCTCGGCCCCCTTCGTCATGTTCGATGACGGCTGGCGGGTCCTGAGCGCAAGTTTTCCGCTATTGGCAGTCTTGATTGCGGCCGGGTTTTCCGGCCCGGTAAGCCGCCCTATTGTTCCAGATGCGCCGCCTGGCAGGGCCGCCAATTGGCGCCATTACACGGTACTGACGACAGTGGCTGTTCTGTGCCTGGCGGTGCCTGGTGCCGTTCACAGGTTGGATTGGCTGGGACAAAACCGGATTTCGTTCCAGGCGAGTGCGCCGGATCAGGCAGTATTTCTCGGTACCCGGCATATGTCCGGATTCCTAGTGGTCCCTGACGGAGAACCCCTGCCTGCGCAGGTGCCGGCAATCCACCAAGCGGATTTCGTAAAAATCATCCGCTTCTCGTCCATTGAGCAATATGAGCCTTTGGTGACCCCGACACCGGTCCATCAGCCGCCGTTCGCCCTGGTTTCGGCAATTGCTGTTGATGGGAAAAGCCATGGTTTGCTGGTCTTGCCAGCGCATGTATTTGTTGTGCTGGATGACCATCCCTGGTTGTTCCGTCTTGCTCCTGGTAACTACTGGCGACGGGTTACTGAAGCCAAGCCTCTAGCCCAGTAATTCAGTTCGATGGAGCGGTGAATTTGCCAACAGCGCAAAGCGGACCTAAGCGCGTCATGTTTGTAATTGGCTCTCTTGCGGTGGGGGGGGCGGAGCGTCATGTCGTTTCGGTGGCTGCTGGTTTGCGCACGCGCGGATGGCAAACCAGCGTCTTTGCCCTTTCACCACAGGGCCCTCTTCTGCAGCAGCTTGCCGATGCGGAGGTTCTAATCAAGGGACCGGCACTGCCCGGCAGCGTTGAACGGTTGCTCGGGCGGCGCTTCAGTGCGTGGACAAGGTTGATCCTGGCGTTCTTTTTGCTGGCTATCCACATGGTGCGATACCGGGGCACTGTTGTGCATTTTTTCCTGCCCGCTGCCTACATTGTGGGTGGTTTGGCTGCTTGGGTGACGGGCGCGCGTCCCCGGCTTATGAGTAGGCGCAGCTTAAACCGCTACCAGCTGAAGAACCTGTTATACGGGAAAATCGAGCGTTGGCTGCACCCTCGCATGGATCGGCTTGTCGGTAATTCAAGCGCTGTGGTGCGGGAGCTTGAGATTGAATCTCGGGGCGAGACCCCGGTTCGCCTCATTTATAACGGGATAGATAAAGCGGCTTTGCCCGATGCGGGCGGTAGGGCTGTTGTCCGCAAAATTCTTGGCATTCAGGAAACGGAGCTGGTCATTGCTATCGTTGCGAATCTGATCCCTTACAAGGGGCACGCGGATTTGCTGAAGGCGTTGGCGTATGTCAACAGGCAGTTGCCGGGGGGGTGGCATCTGCTATGTACTGGGCGCGATGATGGAATTCTGAACGAACTGCGGGACTTGGCTGAATCGCTCGGGATCACAAAAAATGTGCACTGGCTGGGGCCTCGTCTGGATGTCCATAGCATTTTATCTGCGGCGGATATCGCGGTCTCATCCTCACACGAGGAAGGGTTCTCCAATGCAATCCTCGAGGCCATGCTGGCTTGCCTGCCAATGGTTGTCACGAATGTTGGTGGTAATGCCGAGGCGGTCCTAAATGGGGTGACCGGTTACGTTGTTCCGCCTCATGACCCTGAGGCGCTCGGTGAAGCCATTCTGTATTTGGCGGATAATCCCGGTCGGATAGAAATGGGCGTTCGTGGCCAAGTCCGAGTGCTTGAGAAATTTTCCGCAGAGTCGTGCCTTAATGGCTATGAGGCGCTCTATAAAGAGTTGATCTGAATTGATTGATAACTGGTGACGAAACATATGTCTAACACTTTCTACACGGAATCTTCTCAATATCAGGATTCACGGCGTGCTCATTGGGACAGCGTAGCTCGTGACATTCCACGATCTTGGGGTGGCTATTATCGCAAGCGTCTGATTCAGGTTTTTCGCTTGCTTGTACCGGAAGGAAGCAATGTTCTCGAAATCGGCTGCGCCCGTGGAGATTTGTTGGCCGCTCTAAAGCCGGCTCATTGCATTGGGGTTGATATTTCCCCAGAGATGGTAGCTGCAGCTCGTAGTCGATATCCGGGGCTAGATTTCTTGGTGGCCGATGCGCATGAATTGGATCTTGGCGACCATACGTTTGATTTCATTATTCTGTCTGACGTGATCAACGATGTGTGGGACCTGCAGTTGGTGCTCCAGCAACTGCGTCGCTACTGCCATCCTCAAACAAGGATTCTCTTCAACTTTTTCAGCCATTTCTGGCAGTTTCCCCTTGCCCTGGCTCAAACCCTAGGTGTCGCCACGCCAAATTTGCCGCAAAACTGGTTCACCCGGCATGATGTCGAGAGCTTGTTGGAATTGTCTGGCTATGAGTCATTGCGAAGCTTTGATGAGATTGTTGCGCCACTGCCATTTCCACTGTTGAGCAATTTTGCAAACCGTTTCCTGTCAAAAATTGCCCCCTTCCGCTGGATGGCGATGACCAAGTTCCTGGTTGCACGCCCGGCGGCAGTTTCCGAGGCCAAGCCCTCCGTGTCAGTGGTGGTTGCCGCACGCAATGAGCAGGGGCATATCGACGAGCTGATGGCGCGCATTCCTGAGCTTGGCAGTGGCACCGAGATCGTCTTCGTGGAAGGTAACTCGACTGACGATACTTGGGGGGCGATCGAGCTTGCCATCGAAGCCAACCCTCAGCGCAAATGTATGCTGCTCAAGCAGCCGGGCAAAGGCAAAGGTGATGCGGTGCGTACCGGGTTCGATGCTGCCTCAGGCGACATCCTGATGATTCTGGATGCGGATATCACCGTCCCTCCCGAGGATCTGTCGCGTTTCTATGATGTTTTGGCGACAGGCCGAGGCGAGTTCGCCAACGGGGTGCGGCTTGTCTACCCAATGCAGGACGATGCGATGCGTTTCGCCAATCTCGTCGCCAACAAATTCTTCTCTTCGGCATTTAGTTGGCTGCTTGGGCAACCAATTCGCGACACGCTATGTGGCACAAAGGTCATTTGGGCCAAGGACTATAAGCGGCTGGCGGCGAATCGTGCCTATTTCGGAAACTTCGATCCGTTCGGGGATTTTGATCTACTGTTCGGCGCCGCCAAGCTGAACCTCAAGATCATGGAAGTGCCGATCCGCTACCGTGCGCGTCGATATGGCGAGACCAACATCCAGCGTTGGAGGCATGGTGTGCTCCTGCTGCGAATGGTGGTGTTTGCCGCACGGCGTATCAAGTTTGTATAGGAACAGGCCATGACTAGTCTCCTGAATAGCCTTTTGGCGCATCCGCTGACCAAAGGTATGTCGGTTGATGACCCCAGGACCACTCTGCTACGACGCGAGATTATTCGAAGCAAGCCTTTCCTGGTTGCGATTTACCGTGAGTGGTACAAGCTGCTGCTGTCCGCCCTTCCTGATGAGGGGCCCATTCTGGAGGTTGGATCAGGCGCGGGTTTTTTCGGCGAGATGTCACCCCGCATCATTACCAGTGAAGTTTTTGAATTACCAGGCATTGATGTCCTCTTGGATGGCACTAGGCTTCCTTTCGGGGAAGCAGAACTGTATGGCATCGCCATGACGGATGTCCTGCATCACATTCCGGATGTCAGGGTGTTTTTTGCAGAAGCCACGCGCTGCGTTCGGCCAGGAGGCCGGATGGTGATGGTCGAACCATGGCTCACACCTTGGTCCAAATGGGTCTACAAGAACCTGCATTCGGAGCCTTTTGAGCCAGAGGCCGACTGGCTTATTCCGGAAACAGGGCCTTTGTCGGGTGCCAATGGGGCGTTACCGTGGATTCTGTTTGCCAGAGACAGGAATCAGTTCGAAACAGACTTTCCACAATGGTCCATTGAATCCGTCGAACCAATCATGCCGTTCGCTTATCTGCTGTCAGGCGGAGTTTCGCTCAGGTCACTGATGCCGGGATGGTCTTATGATGTTTTGCGCAAGCTTGAAAGTTGGCTCGTCCCTGATCGCTGGGCGATGTTTGCCTTGATCGAGTTGGAGCGGAAGTGACTCGATACCTAGTATGCGTCACATGAGTAGCCGGCGTATCCAGTTATTAGGAGTGGGTATTGTCATCAGCGCGATTTTTCTCTACCTGGCGCTGCGGGACATGGATTGGCGTGCGCTGGGTCAGACCCTGCTCGGCGTTCAGATGGAACCATTGGCCCTCTCTGCCGGGATGATTGCGATTGGTATTCTGCTGCGCGGGTGGCGCTGGAGTTTGATCGCAGACCGTGATGCCCAAGCAGTTACTTCTTTCGTGCGTGCGACTAATCTTGGAATTCTTGGCAACCAGTTGCTACCGGCGCGGCTCGGCGAAGTGATACGGATTGTCGCGCTTAACCGTATCCTGAAGACAGGCTTGTCCGAGTCAGTGGGCTCCGCATTGATTGACAGAATCTTTGATACGGTCGTCTTGTTCATCTCTGCTTGGCTCGTTTCCACGCTGATGGTCAGGGCGTTCCTGCCGCAGGGCTGGCTTCTTGGACTGGGGGCTGCGCTCGCGCTGTTAAGCATAGGCCTATTGCTCGCTCGTACACATCGTTTTCATGCTTGGTTGACAGCGTGGTCCGAGCGTTACTTGCATCGCTGGTCATTGCGACCGGATTCCTTTGTGTGCGTGTTTAATGCGATGGTGGGGCGCTTAATGCATTGGCGCACCGGATCCTCAGTTGTCGCTGTGGCCTTGCTGGTCTGGCTCGCAGATTACCTTGCAGTTCTTGCCGCGCTCTGGAGTATTGGTCTGGTCTTGCCGTGGGAGGCGCCTTTGTTACTTTGGGTCATGCTGGCTGCTGGCTCGGCCTTGCCCACGGCACCAGGTTATGTGGGTGTATACCAACTAGCGGCCGTTCTGGCATTGGCCACTTACGACGTACCAGCCCACCAGGCAATCGTAGTGTCACTGGTTCTGCAAGGCGTGACCTTGCTGGTTTCTTTGATCGGCGCCGGTGGCGAGATAAGGCACCTCTGGTCAAGAGGCTCGCGCTATTCCAACGTTCATGATGCCTGATTCTGCCGGCTCGCACTGAGACAACGTTAGAGGAGGCCATACTGATGTGCGGAATTACAGGGTTCCTGAACCTGGTGGATGGCATGGCGGCTGACCCTGGGGTCGTGCGGAGTATGGCTGATAGGATCTTCCATCGCGGCCCGGATGACAGTGGCGTATGGACGGAGGGCCCCGTTGCGCTGGCGCATCGACGTCTATCTATTCTCGATCTATCGCCTGCCGGCCACCAGCCGATGCACTCCTCGTGTGGCAGGTTCGTGATTTTGTTCAATGGAGAGATTTACAACCATCGAGATATCCGCAAGCAGATCGAATCTGACCAGTATTTCCCCTTGTATGTCAAAACTTGGCGGGGTCATTCCGATACGGAAGTGATATTGGCTGCGATTGCCAGATGGGGGTTCCAAGCAGCGTTAAAGCTAATGGTAGGCATGTTTGCCATAGCGCTTTGGGATCGCCAAGAGCGTGCGCTCTATCTGGCGCGAGACCGCATGGGTGAGAAGCCTTTGTACTTCTGCAAATTCGGCTCCACGCTGATGTTTGGCTCGGAGCTCAAGGCCCTGCGAGCTCATCCGGATTTCCGCAGGGAGGTCGATCGTGGCGCATTGAGTTTGCTGATGCGCCATAACTACATTCCGGCACCATATTCCATCTACAAGAATGTCCAGAAGGTGTCCCCGGCCTGCTTTTTGAGGATCACGGCGAGAGGGGAGGTTCAGACCCATGCCTATTGGTCTTTGGCTGATTCAGTGCGCAGCGGGCAGAACAATCTATTTGAGGGGAATGATCAGGAAGCGATCGATGCATTGGAGGCTCGTTTGCTGCGGTCTGTCCGGGATCAGATGGAAGCAGATGTCCCGCTAGGTGCGTTTCTTTCAGGGGGGATTGATTCCTCGACGGTGGTCGCATTGATGCAGGCCCAAAGCGATCGTCCTGTCCGTTCTTTCTCGATCGGTTTCTTCGAGGAAGGATTCAACGAGGCAGAGCATGCGAGGCGGGTAGCTCAACATGTCGGCACGGATCACACCGAATTTTATGTAACTTCCAAGCAGGCACAAGACGTTATACCCCTCTTGCCGTCCCTCTATGACGAACCGTTTTCAGATTCATCCCAGATACCCACATTCTTGGTGTCGCAATTGGCGAGGCAACATGTGATGGTCAGCCTTTCTGGTGATGGCGGAGATGAGTTGTTCGGTGGCTATAACCGCTACTTCGTTACGGGGGACCTCTGGCGGCAGATGAGCCGTATGCCTGTAGGCCTGAGGAATTCGGTTGCAAGCTTGATTCGTGGCCTGTCACCTAGGGGATGGAACCTGCTTGCAAGTATTTTGAGGCCTCTCTTGCCGTCACGTTATGGGCATCAAAATGTTGGCGACAAGCTGCATAAGCTGGCCGGAATACTGGGCTCGGATGGAAGGGAGGTAATCTATCGTCAACTTGTTTCCCACTGGCAGGATCCATCTTCTCTTGTGCTAGGTGGATATGAGCCGCCCACCGCATTGACTGGTGAACAGCACTTCCTTGAGACTGATAATTTTGTTGAGCGCATGATGTATCTGGATTCGGTTAGCTACCTTCCAGACGACATTTTGGTCAAAGTCGATCGCGCCGCCATGGGGGTGAGTTTGGAGACCCGCGTGCCACTTCTGGATCACCGAGTAGTTGAGTTTGCATGGTCCCTGCCGTTTCACATGAAGGTACGTAATGGGGAGGGCAAATGGTTGTTAAAGCAGGTCCTATACCGTCATGTCCCTAAAGCCATCATTGAGCGGCCCAAGATGGGGTTCGGCGTGCCGATCGATCACTGGTTACGCGGACCTTTGCGTGATTGGGCCGAGAATTTGCTTGACCCAGCCCGGTTGAGGTCGGAAGGTTTCTTTGATCCTGCGCCCATTCAAGAAAAGTGGCGTCAACATTTGTCTGGTCAACAAAACTGGCAATACCTGCTTTGGGATGTTCTGATGTTTCAGGCCTGGCTGGCAGAGGAATCCAGGGTTTGAAACGCCTGCTTTTTGTTGTTACCGAAGACTGGTACTTTGTTTCGCATCGCCTGCCGCTCGCCGTTTCAGCTCAGGCTGCGGAGTTCGATGTGGCGGTGGCTACCCGCGAGGGGCAGCATGCGGATGTCATCCGCAATGCGGGCATCCGCCTAATTCCATTTGAATTGTCGCGGCGCAGCGGCAACCCACTTGCCGAAGTGATAGCGCTGTGGCGACTCTATCGCCTAGAGCGTCCAGACTTGGTTCACCACGTAGCGTTAAAACCTGTCATTTTGGGTGCGCTGGCGGCGTGGCTGGCGCGCGTGCCGGCACAGGTGAATGCGGTGGCCGGATTGGGATGGTTATTCACCTCCTCTGGGCGCTTTGTGCGCTTGCTTCGCCCGATCTTTGGTGGAGCACTAGGGCGCCTGCTAGCGCAGCCATGTAGTCTGACTATTGTGCAAAATTCAGAAGATCTGGCTTTGCTCGAATGCTCGGGGTTGACTACCGCACGGCTGCGGCTGATCCGGGGTGCTGGTGTGGATGTTTGTGCCTTTTATCCGGCGTTGCCGCCACCAGAGCCGGTTTGCATTGCGCTGACTTCGCGTATGTTGTGGGATAAGGGTGTGGGCGAGTTCGTCGAGGCCGCGCATTCCTTGATTCGAGGAGGTGTCAACGCGCGCTTTGTGCTGGTGGGCGCTCCCGATCCTGCCAACCCTGCCTCAGTACCCGAATCGACCCTGCGCGCTTGGCACGGACAGCATGGCATTGAGTGGTGGGGGCGGCGGGAAGATATGCCGTCGGTGTTGCAGGCGGCGCACATCGCCTGTCTGCCGTCTTACCGCGAGGGCTTACCCAAGTCTTTGCTGGAAGCTGCTGCCTGCGGCTTGCCAATCGTGACGACCGACGCGCCCGGCTGTCGTGAAGTTGTGACGCATGGCGTAAATGGTCTGTTGGTGCCGGTGCGAGATGCTGCTGCATTGGCATTGGCGCTGGAAAAGTTGATTAACGATGCTGATCTGCGCCGTCGCATGGGTGAACAGGGTAGATTGCTAGCTGAAACTGAATTTGGACAGGAGATGATCATTGAGCAAACTCTGGCGGTTTATCGCGAGTTAGTCCAATGAAGACGCTGGTGACAGGGGCCACCGGTTTCATTGGCCGTCGCCTCCTGCAGCCCGGAGATACTGCTTTGACACGAGCAGTTACTAGTCCCCACGATACTGTGGTCGGTGACCTGCTCAATCCTACCTCACTGGCCGTAGCCTGCAATGGTATCGACACTATTTTTCACTGTGCCGGCTACGCTCATGCCTTCACCTCATCTGATCCTGATACGCATTGGCGCATCAACTTTGAGGGGACGCGTAATCTTTTAATGGCTGCAGGTAATTCAGGCGTGAAGCGCTTCGTGTTTCTTTCCAGCGTTAAGGCGATGGCTGAACCGGGTGATGAGTGTGCAGATGAGGATTGGCCCGGCGAACCGATAACGCCTTATGGTAGGGCCAAGCGTGCTGCCGAGGATGCGGTGCTTGAAGCTGGCGCGAAGTTCAGCATGCACGTGGTAAACCTTCGCCTACCGATGGTGTATGGCCGGGGGGGGAGGGGTAATCTGGAGCGCATGGTGGCGGGGATTCGGTCGGGTTGGTTTCCCCCATTACCGGAGACGGGTAACCGGCGTTCGATTGTGCATGTAGACGATGTGGTTGCGGCGTTGCGCTTGGTCGTCGAAGCGCCTGCGGCGAATGGTCGAACCTATATTGTGGCCTCTCCGAATTCCTATTCGGGAAGGGATATTTATGATGCGCTGAGCCGTGCGATTTCGGTAGTACCGACTTACAAATGGAGTGTTCCGGCAGTGGTGTTGCGCACCGGCGGCTGTATGGGCGATGTCTTGGGGCGATTGATAAATCGCCCGTTGTTGCTCAACTCGGAATCGGTGTCCCGGTTGTTGGATTCTGCATGCTATTCACCTGCACGGATTGCGCGAGAGCTCGGTTGGCGGGCAGATGTTGAATTGAAAGAAGGAATACGGGAAATGCTTGGCGATGAAGCGCTTAGTTGATCTTGTTCTTGTTTTGAGTTTGGCTCCGGTGATAGTCTTGCTGCTTTTGCTCGTGGCGATTCTGGTGCGCCTTACTTCTCCCGGGCCCGCGCTCTACTGGAGCAACCGGGTGGGACGCCATAACCGAATTTTCAAAATGCCCAAGTTCCGCAGTATGCGGATCGATACCCCAGCGGTTGCTACGCACTTGCTGCAGAACCCTGATCACTGGCTAACCCCCATTGGTTCTTTTCTGCGCAAATCGAGTCTGGACGAATTACCTCAGCTCTGGAGCATCTTCAAAGGCGACATGAGCTTCGTCGGCCCCAGGCCTGCGTTGTTCAATCAAGATGATCTGATTGCTCTGAGAACTGAGTTGGGTGTGCATGAACTGGTGCCAGGCCTGACAGGTTGGGCTCAAGTTAATGGTCGGGATGAGCTTCCGATTCCTCAAAAAGTTCATTTAGATGCGGAATACATGCAGCGAAGATCACTTTTTTTTGATTTGAAGATTTTGTGGATGACAGCATTGAAGGTTCGCGTTGGTGCGGGAGTATCCCATTGAAAAAAGATTATGCTCGGAATTCGGCGGGCTGAGCATCATGGAAAAACCTCTGCATAAACTCGTCGTCCCGGTCCTGGGATTGCCGCGCATGGCAAAGCGTATGGTGGCCTTGCTAGTCGACTTCAGTCTGTGTGTGCTTACCGTTTGGCTGGCGTTTTACCTGCGTCTGGGTGATTTCGTTAGCATGACAAACCAGAGTCAGTGGCGCCTAGGCTTGCAATGGGCGGCTGGAGCTTCAGTGGGACTTGCGCTGCCCATATTCATCGTTTCTGGTTTTTATCGTGCCATCTTCCGCTATAGCGGCTGGCCCGCATTACTGGCTGTGGCGCGCGCTATAGCTGTGTACGGCCTTCTCTATGCATCAATCTTTACTGCGATCGGCGTTGAGGGAGTGCCTCGCACCATTGGCATCATCCAGCCTATTTTGCTGCTTCTGTTTGTCGGTGCTTCACGTGCGCTGGTCAGAGTATGGTTAGGTGATGAATACCAAAGCATCCTCAAACGCGCCGCACGCCCAAAAGTTTTTATCTACGGCGCCGGAAGAACCGGTCGCCAACTGGCTACCGCCATGGCAAACAGCCACGAAATGCAGGTGGTAGGTTTTCTGGATGATGACGACCGCCTGCATGGCCATGTACTGAATGGTCAGCCGATATATAGTCCGGGTGATTTACCTAATCTCGTATCAACATTCAACGTAACTGCTGTATTGCTGGCCATGCCCAGCATAGGCCGCAAGCGTCGTAACGAAATACTCAGCGACATGCGCAGTGCGCATGTGTCTGTTCGCACCTTACCTAGCGTGACTGATCTTGCGCAGGGCAAAGTTAGTATTTCAGATTTGCGTGAGCTGGATATTGATGACTTGCTGGGCCGTGAGCCCGTCGTACCCAATCATATTCTGCTCTCAAAGAATATCGTTAACAAAGTCGTGCTAGTAACTGGTGCAGGTGGCTCGATAGGGAGTGAGCTCTGCCGCCAGATTCTGAGTGTGGGACCGGAAAGTCTGCTCTTGATTGAGCAAACCGAATTCGCGCTCTATGCTATCCATCAGGAGTTGGAAGAAAAACTCTCCGATTCCAAAATAAAGTTAGTACCCTTGCTCGCGTCGGTTCAGGATGAGCAGCGCATGCATGAGATTATGTCGACCTGGAAGCCAGATACGGTATACCACGCTGCTGCTTACAAGCATGTGCCACTAGTTGAACATAATCCTGCCGAGGGTATTAAGAATAATGTTTTGGGTACTCTCAAAGCCGCTAAGGCTGCTGTAGAAAATGGTGTGGCTGACTTTGTGTTGATCAGTACGGACAAGGCCGTTCGCCCAACTAACATCATGGGCGCCAGCAAGCGTTTGGCAGAGATGGTGTTGCAGGCGTTAGCGGCGAATCAGTCATTTTCAAAGAGTAGTACCAAATTTACGATGGTCCGATTTGGTAATGTGCTGGGTTCTTCTGGATCTGTCGTACCTAAATTCCGGCAGCAGATACGCGATGGCGGACCAATTACGCTCACGCATCCTGAGATCACGCGCTATTTCATGACGGTACCCGAAGCGGCGCAGCTTGTGATTCAGGCGGGCGCGATGGCCAAGGGCGGCGATGTCTTTGTGCTGGATATGGGTGAGTCAGTAAAAATCATGGACCTGGCTCGCCGCATGATTGAGCTCTCTGGCCTGAATCTTAAAGATGAACAAAATCCAGATGGCGATATCGGCATCGAGATCACCGGTTTACGTCCGGGTGAAAAACTCTACGAAGAGCTGCTGATTGGTGACAACCCCAAGCAAACTTCGCATCCGCGTATCATGAAGGCGAATGAAGATTTCATTGCATGGAGCGATCTGGAAGCCAAGCTGGGTTCGCTGGAGGTGGCGCTGAATGTGAACGACGTGAGTTTGATTCGCACGATGATGCAGCAGTTGGTGCCTGGTTATACGCCGAGTGATGCGATTGTGGATTGGGTGTACATGGAGCAGGAGGCTGAGGCTCGAGCGATGGGGCTGGCGGGGTAATGTCCTGCGGATTCCCTTGTTCTGGGTCGAGTTGGCTAATTAATCGTTAGTGATCTCCGATACGTGCCGGACCAGATCCATGCTCTCATCAAGTACCCTAAGAATTTCGATGATCCTGCCTTCGCCCGTTCTGAAAACAACAAAGTGGCACTCCCTTCCGCTATGCCGTGCGATATATAGGTTGTGAATGTCAGGGCCTATATCATCGCGTGCTTTGACACATGTGATGTTTGTGCCGCCCATCAGCGCTTCGATAGCAGACACGACCGTCTCGTCTCAAGTCGAGGCCAGCCTAAGTGCGTGAGAAAACGAGGCTCCAAACGCACCATATAAACTTAACACCTGCTTTACTATCGAGATTTCTTTAATGCCAAAAATCGCCATCGCAGGCACAGGCTACGTAGGTCTGTCTAACGCCGTTTTACTCGCACAGCACAATGAGGTGGTCGCGCTCGATATCGTCGCGGACAAAGTGGCCATGCTTGAGCGAAAGGAATCGCCGATTGAAGATGCTGATATTGCTGATTTTCTGAAGCAAAATCAGCTAAATTTTAGAGCGACCTTGGACAAGCACGACGCCTACACCGGCGCCGACTTCGTCATCATCGCCACTCCAACAGACTACGATCCCGAAACTAACTATTTCAATACGCAATCGATCGAGGCAGTGATTCGTGATGCCATGTCCATCAATCCTAAGGCAGTGATGGTGATTAAATCGACCGTACCGGTTGGCTATACGGCCAAGACGCGCGAAGCCTTGGGTGCTGCGAATCTGATCTTCTCGCCAGAGTTTCTACGCGAAGGTAAAGCGCTGCATGACAACCTTCACCCATCCCGCATTGTGGTTGGTGAGCAGTCGGAACGTGCCGAAGTTTTTGCTGCGCTACTCCAGCAAGGTGCAGTGCGGAAGGATATTCCAACGCTTTTCACTGACAGTACCGAAGCTGAGGCCATCAAGCTCTTTGCAAACACCTATCTGGCGATGCGGGTTGCTTATTTCAATGAACTTGACACTTACGCAGCGACTCACGGTCTGGATACGCGGCAGATTATTGATGGCGTGTGCCTAGATCCGCGGATCGGTGCGCACTACAATAACCCAAGTTTTGGGTATGGTGGATATTGCCTGCCGAAAGATACCAAGCAATTGTTGGCAAATTATCGCGAAGTCCCGCAAAATCTAATTCGCGCCATCGTCGAAGCTAATTCAGTACGCAAGGACTTCATTGCCGATGAAATCATCCGCAAGAATCCTAAAACCGTTGGTGTGTATCGACTCATCATGAAAGCTGGCTCGGATAA
>JAIXYM010000045.1 GCA_027490255.1 Oxalobacteraceae bacterium
CCATTTGCGTGATTGGTGGCATGACACCTGAGAACGCGGTGCCTCTGGTCGCTGAAGGTGCTGACATGGTGGCGGCGATTAGCAGTGTTTATCAGCACGAGCACCCTGCATCTGCTGTGTCTGAATTTGTCAGGCTCTTCGCTAGATAAGCTTTGTACTTTTAATTATCAGAGCTAGCTGCTGGAGAATAAAAAAAATCAACAGCTGAACGACGAACGACACTGGATCCCGGCTTTCGCCGGGATGACGGTGGGAATTTTACGGTCGCCTTAACAGCTACTGTCATCACCTGCATGTGATAACTGCTGCGTGGGCGGATCGCATGCAACCTGCCCGCGCAACGGTACTGGCTTGCAAGCTAGTGCGCGCCCTGCAAAGGGGGGATCCAGTGTCTTTGATTTATCTACGAGCATCAGGCAACTGAACGCTTTCTACTGACACCTCCCTCTCACGACTCAAAGCCAAATCTCGCTGCTCAGCTAGCAGCAAGCCATCCCATGGTTAACGATGGCCGCTCACAGCCATCAAAAGATTTTCTTCTATTTTTAATCCCTCTTTCGAGAATTCTGTTGGCGTTCTTGGAACCAACATTCAACTCTTGCGACTTAAGCTGCGGTCTCTTGGATAGTTTGTGAGAGTCGCACTAATGCTATTGAGATTCCGTGACCTATCTCCGAACAATATGTTCGATATTCGACACTTAAATGAACGAGGCCTATTTTGTCTATCGCACTTATCCACTTACAAGAGCTGATGCACTCTTTGGGTCCAAGTTCATCTTGGGTTGATTCGCTAATTCAAGAAGCCAGTGACAGCTGGACTTTGCAATCCAGCGATGGTCTGTCAATAGCAATGACCTTCAACCTAGAGACATCGCACCTTTTTTTGTCTGCATTACTAGGGCAACCCGAGGAGGCGCATCAATCGGCGATCTACACGACGATGCTTTGCGTGAATTTACTGCATGCAGAAGATCACTCACTTCGCGTTGCTTTGACAGGACCAAGTGGTGAGTTGATGTTAATTAGCGAAGTTTCGCTAACTGACTGGACTATTGCCAGCTTGCAGAACTGCATATTGCATTTTCATCAGCATGCCAGCCGATTAATGGAAGAGATTCACTTGATTGTGGACGATGAGGTAACACACGAAATAAGCGAAAGAGATTTTTTAAGAGCCTAAGTTGCTGACGAATTGAAATTAACATTTAACACATAAAGGAGTATCGCGATGCAACCAGCCTTTGGTCATGCCACCAGAAACAAAAGAGATGTAGTTGCACTTCAGCCAGGAATCAACAAGAAAACCGTTTGCGAAATTTATGACGCGGTCCGCAAAAAAAATGATCAGGCCATTGTCCGCGCTGGCTCGGACGGACAGGGTAATTACTATGTCTATATGCCTAAGCACGAGAATCCCTTCGCCGCTTTAACTTATAAGGCAGCCAGTATCCGTAATCACCGTCAATCACTGGCTAACCTCTTGGATCAGTCAGGTAAGGTACTTCTAAAAGAGCAGTGGCTTTTCAACCCAGACAAGCTCAGCATTCTGCAACTGAGCCGGCTAAGCATGAAGGACGTGAGCAGAGAAGACTTCAACGCAGGTGAGCTGAAATCGCATCTGAAGCCGCTGAATGATCGGGTTCGTGCTCGCGATCGCCTGGTGAAGAAAAAAGAATTAGATAAAAAATTCAGTCCGATACCTAAGAAACCCACCGATTATTTTGCGCAATTCCTGAAAAAAAGCCCGGCAGATCAAAGCATTTTGCGTCAGGCCCTGTTCCCTAAAGGTGCTCGTATATCGCTGGCTGAGGAGCGCGCCATTATGAAAAGCGTGGATACTTTGCTGCACACTTACCTTAATCATAAAGATAACAAACAGACGTTGGTTAGCCTGATTCGCAAGAGTCCTCAGCAAGATTTGTTACTGCGGTTTTCGCATGCCTGGCTGAATTCTTTGGATAAAGCCAAAGAATTCAAATATGGCAACACGTTAGTTACTTTCAGCTGGGAGAAGACGATGACCAGTCTCGCCAAGACCATTGAAAAATATGCCAAGCCCATCGACAACCGCGACCAGGGACACTTATCTGTTAGCCCTGAAAGGTCTGCTGCGATTATCAAAATGTTCAAACGTTCAGATGCCAACGCTGACATCGCAGAGGCCGACTTGTTTTCGCCCTTCAAGCCTAGGCAACAGAGTGATGCTGTGTTTGATGCAGATGATGCCGGTCTTACGTCCCTTCCTTCCGGGCGCAAACAAACTGCCGCCCCCATCTTGATGGAGAACAGCATGGGCTCTGAACTGGAGGTTGCGTCTTTGCCCGAAGAGACCGTCGAAGAGGTGTCGCGGTCTGAAGAAGTTTCGTGGTCTGAAGAAGTATCGTGGTCTGAAGAGAGTGGACTCATGAAAGTTACGGAAGGGCCTTACACTGTTTATGAGGAAATGCCTGAGCGGCTTAACGGCGACCCCTCGCTCAATCAGTAAGTTCCACACGAAGCAACGGCGCGACTCGCTCGCGCCGTCTCGCACCGTATAATCCGGAGATGCAAAATCTCCTGCAAAACCTCAATCCCGAACAACTCGCCGCCGTCACGCTGCCCGCCCAGCCCGCACTGATTTTGGCGGGTGCCGGTTCTGGCAAGACGCGTGTGCTTACCACCCGCATTGCCTGGCTGATCACGACGGGCCAAGTGTCGCCCAGCGGTCTGTTGGCCGTAACCTTTACCAACAAAGCCGCCAAGGAAATGCTGGCGCGGTTGTCGGCGATTTTGCCCATCAATACGCGCGGCCTGTGGATTGGTACTTTCCATGGTCTGTGTAACCGCCTACTGCGTGCCCATCATCGCGATGCGGCGTTACCGCAGACATTTCAAATTCTGGATTCGCAGGATCAAATGTCGGCCATCAAGCGTCTGCTCAAGCGACTCAATATCGATGATGAAAAATATCCAGCCAAGCATCTGATGTACTTCATCAACAGCGCGAAAGATCAGGGTCTGCGCGCGAAAGATGTCGAGGCCAGTGACGACTACCAGCGTAAATTTGCCGAGCTCTACGAGGCGTATGACGATCAGTGTCAGCGCGAAGGCGTGGTGGATTTCGCTGAACTACTGCTACGTAGCTACGAGCTGTTGTCACGTAATCAGCCTTTGCGCGAACACTATCAGGCGCGCTTTAAACATATTCTGGTCGACGAGTTTCAGGATACAAATGATCTGCAATACAAATGGCTGAAGCTGCTCGCCGGTGAGC
>JAIXYM010000041.1 GCA_027490255.1 Oxalobacteraceae bacterium
CAATTGACGTTGACGTAAGCGTCAACTAGGCTAGCCCGTACGGCGGGCCCTGACCTGACCCGCAACCGGCCCCGTAATCACACGGCCGCTACTTCCGGAGAATTCCCATGACCGACCTGTCGGTATCGCAAAACCTGACTGCCTACACCCCCGCCAACAAAGTCCGCTTCGTGACGGCCGCTTCGCTCTTCGATGGCCATGATGCATCGATCAACATCATGCGGCGCATCCTGATGTCGCAAGGCGCGGAGGTCATTCACCTAGGCCACAATCGCTCGGTCGATGAAATCGTCACCGCCGCGCTGCAGGAAGACGCGCAGGGCATTGCGATTTCTAGTTATCAGGGCGGTCATGTCGAGTACTTCAAGTACATGATTGATCTTCTCAAGTCACGCGGCGGTGCGCACATCAAAGTTTTCGGCGGCGGTGGCGGTGTGATCGTGCCTTCCGAGATCAAAGAGCTGCACGACTACGGTGTGGCGCGTATTTTTAGTCCGGAAGACGGACAGCGCATGGGCCTGGTCGGCATGATCACGTACATGATTCAAGCTTGCGACACCGACCTATCAGTCCATGCGCCTACTGCGCTCGACGTGCTGACCACAGGCGACATGGTGGCGCGCCAGCGCCCACTCGCGCAATTGATCACGGCACTGGAAAACGGCAAAGCTTCTGCCACACTCAAAAAATCACTGCACGACGCTGCAGCAAAAGTTCGCATTCCTGCGCTAGGTATTACCGGTACCGGCGGTGCGGGCAAGTCATCGCTGACGGATGAACTGATTCGCCGTCTGCGTATCGATCAAAACGACGCGCTGAATATCGCCGTGATTTCTATCGATCCTTCACGCCGCAAATCCGGCGGCGCACTGCTGGGTGACCGTATCCGTATGAACGCGATCAATCCCTGGAGTGCTCGTCCAGGCGTCTTTATGCGCTCGCTCGCTACCCGCGAGGCAGGTTCAGAAATTTCACAGGCACTGCCCGATGTGGTCGCCGCTTGTCGCGTTGCTGGTTTTGATTTGATCATCGTTGAAACGTCCGGCATCGGCCAAGGTGATGCTGCCATCGTTCCGCATGTGGATTGCAGCCTGTATGTCATGACGCCTGAATTCGGCGCCGCATCGCAGCTGGA
Organism: Oxalobacteraceae bacterium; assembly: GCA_027490255.1. Taxonomy (GTDB): domain Bacteria; phylum Pseudomonadota; class Gammaproteobacteria; order Burkholderiales; family Burkholderiaceae_D; genus Pernthalerella. The sequence continues at coordinate 1,136 of JAIXYM010000041.1, forward strand.
AAAAATCGACATGCTGGACTTTGCCGATTTTGTGGCGATCAATAAATTCGACCGCAAAGGCTCACAAGACGCACTACGCGATGTCGCCAAACAAGTGCAGCGCAATCGCGAGCAGTGGGACAAGTCCACCGATCAAATGCCGGTCTTTGGCACACAAGCGTCACGCTTCAATGATGATGGCGTCACCGCGCTGTATCAGGGTCTGTTGCCGCGCCTGACAGAATTAGGACTCAACATCAAGCCCGGCAAGCTCGCGCCCGTTTCGGTACGTTTTTCTTCGGGCCGCAATGCCATCGTGCCGCCAGCACGCAGTCGTTATCTGGCGGAGATCGCCGACACACTGCGCGCTTATCACCGCCGCGTGAATAAACAAGCAGTCATCGCGCGCGAGCGTCAGCAACTGACCGAAGCCAAACGACTGATGCTCGCTGCCGGCAAAACCGTGGACATGGATGATCTGATTACGCAGCGCGAGAACGCGCTCGATAGCGAAGCGAAAAACTTGCTGACCCAATGGCCTGCTGTTCAAGCCACCTACTCGGGTGATGAGCATGTCGTCAAAATTCGCGACAAAGAAATCCGCACGCGTCTTGAATGGGAAACCTTGTCAGGCAATCGCATTCGAAAAGTATCGCTGCCAAAATATGCGGATCAGGGTGATCTGCTCGGCTGGTTGATGAAAGAAAATCTCCCCGGCAGCTTTCCGTATACCGCCGGTGTGTTTCCATTCAAGCGCGAGAACGAAGATCCGACGCGCATGTTCGCCGGCGAAGGCGATGCATTCAGAACTAATCGTCGCTTCAAGCTGGTGTCCGAAGGCATGCCGGCCAAGCGTTTGTCTACTGCATTTGATTCGGTCACGCTGTATGGTGCCGACCCCGCGCTGCGTCCCGATATTTACGGCAAAGTCGGCAACTCCGGTGTGTCGATTGCCACGCTGGATGACATGAAGGTGTTGTACGACGGCTTTGATCTCTGCGATCCGACCACGTCAGTATCCATGACCATCAACGGTCCTGCGCCGACCATCCTTGCGATGTTCATGAATACGGCCATTGATCAACAGCTAACCAAATTCAAAACAGAAAAAGGTCGCGAGCCCACGGCGGAAGAAGCCGCAGAAATCCGCGCGTGGGTACTGCAGAATGTGCGCGGCACGGTGCAGGCCGATATTCTGAAAGAAGATCAGGGTCAAAACACCTGCATCTTCTCCACTGAATTTTCTTTGAAAGTGATGGGCGACATTCAGCAGTATTTCGTCGATCACAAGGTTCGCAATTTCTATTCAGTATCGATCTCGGGCTATCACATCGCCGAAGCCGGTGCGAATCCGATCTCGCAGCTGGCGTTCACACTCTCCAATGGCTTCACCTTTGTTGAGGCGTATCTAGCGCGTGGCATGTCGATTGATGATTTCGCACCAAATCTGTCGTTCTTCTTCTCCAATGGCATGGACCCGGAATACACCGTACTGGGCCGGGTGGCGCGTCGTTTGTGGGCCGTGGCCATGCGCGAGAAATACGGCGCGAATGATCGCTCGCAAAAACTGAAATATCACATTCAGACCTCCGGTCGTTCGCTGCATGCGCAAGAGGTTGATTTCAACGACATCCGAACCACGCTGCAAGCGCTTATTGCGATCTACGACAACTGTAACTCGCTGCATACCAATGCCTACGACGAAGCGATCACCACGCCGACCGATGAATCCGTGCGCCGTGCGCTGGCGATTCAGCTGATCATCAACCGCGAATGGGGTCTGGCAAAAAATGAAAACTCCAGCCAAGGTTCCTTCATCATCGAAGAGCTCACTGATCTGGTCGAAGAAGCTGTGTTGCAGGAATTCGAGCGCATCGCCGAACGCGGCGGTGTGTTGGGCGCCATGGAAACCGGCTATCAGCGCGGCAAGATTCAAGAAGAATCCATGCTCTACGAGCACAAGAAACACGACGGCAGCCTGCCCATCATTGGCGTCAATACCTTCCGCAATCCGAAGGGCGACACAGTCATTCAACAGCTGGAGCTGGCGCGCTCGACCGACGATGAAAAGCAATCGCAGTTGCAGCGTCTGGCAGATTTCCATGCCGCTCACAGCGACGCTGCCAAGCAATCACTGGCCGCGCTGCAGGAAGCTGTGATTCGTGACGAGAATGTCTTTGCTCAGTTGATGCAAGCCGTCAGAGTGTGCTCACTCGGTCAGATTACCGATGCGCTTTTCGAGGTGGGTGGACAGTACCGGCGCAGCATGTGATTCGGCGGCGATGAATGTCTCCCACTGAATCAGCGCTGGCCGATACCATCGCCGCGATTAACATCGCGGCTTATACCAAAACCCGCAATCATCTCGATGGCAAGGTCACGCGACTCTCGCCATATCTGACGCATGGGTTCATCTCGATACCCGAGCTGTTCAAGCAGCTACCCAAGCTGACGCTTGAAGACAAGCTCGCTTTCGAGTTTGGCTGGCGTGAATTTTTTCATCATGTCTGGCACCGCGCTGGCGATGCGATTTTTAGCGACATGCGCACGCCTTTGCCCGGCATTCAATACAGCGACACACTGCCCGACGATATCCGCGAAGGTCGCACCGGACTGCCCGTGATCGATCGCGCGGTACACACCCTCTATCAGACGGGCTATTTGCATAACCACGCGCGCATGTGGCTCGCTAGTTACACAGTTCATCTGCGCAAAGTACATTGGCGGGTTGCTGCCGATTGGATGTACGGCCATCTGCTGGATGGCGATCTGGCATCGAATCATTTGTCTTGGCAGTGGATTGCAGCGACCTTCAGCAGCAAGCCGTATTTGTTTAATGCAGAGAACGTCGCCAAACATGCAGCCCAGGCCTGGCATTGCCCACGCAGCGTGATCGACACAAGCTATGAAGCACTGGAAACGATTGCGCGCAGCCAGACAACCGTGGGCATCCATCCATCCTTGTTGGGCATCAGCGAGCCGCTACTCAGCGCCCCGCCCGATAGCCTGAGTGCTGACAAAAACGTTCTGAGTCAGAATCGTCGAGTGCAACTGGTGCATCCCTGGATGCTCGCAGACTCTGAATTCGATGGACTGCGACTGGGCATCATTCATCGTCCCTTTCATCAGCGCTTCCCGTGGTCGCAACAGCGTTGGGATTTCGTCATGCAGCGCATGCAGGCCGTCACCGACCATATCTTCGTCGGTGATCTGACAGAACTCAGTACAATGTTCACCAACGCTGCTGACATTAGCTCGGTGGCCACATTTAATCCTGGTTATCGCGAATTACTGCCCGTGCTTTGCTCTGACTTGCAAGATTCACCACGCCGGTTTCCTGATCCCGAAACGGCCTGCCGCTCGTTTTCGGCTTTCTGGAGCCATTGCACCGCCGCTTCTACTGACGCGCCCCGGCGCACTTGGCATCGATGACATCACCCGGCATTGCCGTCGTCTGGTTCAAGCGCGATTTGCGCGTGTTCGATCATGTGCCGCTCTTCGAAGCCAGTCGTCATTCAGCCGTGCTGCCCTTGTACGTGTATGAGCCAGAACTCCTCCGCGCGCCGGATTGCGCTACTCAGCATGTCGCCTTCATCAATGAATGCCTCGAAGATCTAGGTCAGGCTCTAGCCGGTCGTGGCACCTCATTGTTGATTCTTCATGGTGAGATCACCTCCGCTTTGCAGCGCGTCCATGAACAGTTTGGCCATTTCACGCTCTACTCGCACGAAGAAACTGGCAATGCGATCAGCTATGCGCGCGATCGCCGCGTAGCCGACTGGTGTCGCACACAGGGTCTGCGCTGGAAAGAATATCCATCCAATGGTGTCGTACGACGACTGGAATCGCGCGATAACTGGGCCAGCCAGTGGATGCAGCGCATGCGTGCGCCAGTACTCAATGCACCTGACTTTCTGCGTTCGACCGGTAAGACGCTATCGCCCTCCGGAATCATGACGCCACGCCAACTGGGACTGGATGGCCCAGACAAACCGCTGCGACAGCGTGGTGGCCGGCGCGTGGCTTCGAAGCAGGTAAAAGAATTTTTCAGTCAGCATCTCGCCGACTATCGCTATGCGATGTCCAGTCCGCTGACCGCTGAAACTGCCTGTTCGCGTCTGTCACCCTATCTGGCGTATGGCGTATTGTCGGTACGTGAGCTGATGCACAAGATCTGGAAAACGCGCGAACAACTTCAGGCGCTGCCGGAAACAGTACGACCTTCGGGCACGCTGGCCAGCCTGAAATCTTTCGAAAGCCGCTTGCACTGGCATTGTCATTTCATTCAAAAACTCGAATCCGAACCAGATATCGAGATGCGTAATGTGCATCGTGGATTTGACGGGCTGCGCGAGCCACATTTCAATCGAGATTATTTCGAACGCTGGTGTGCGGGCGAAACAGGCTTCCCACTGATTGATGCCTGCATGAAAATGCTGGCGCAGACGGGCTGGATTAACTTTCGCATGCGCGCCATGCTGATCAGCTTTTCCAGTTATCAGCTCTGGAATCACTGGCGTGAGCCGGCACTGCATCTGGCACGCGAATTTCTGGACTACGAACCCGGCATCCACTATTCGCAGATACAAATGCAATCGGGTGTTACCGGCATTAACACGCTGCGTATCTACAATCCGGTCAAGCAGGCGCAAGACCAGGACCCGAAAGGTATTTTTGTGCGACGCTGGCTGCCCGAGCTCAAACGCGTACCGGACGAGTTCATCTTTGAACCCGCCACCATGCCACTGGATCTGCAAAAAGAACTGAAATTCCTGATCGGTCCGGACTATCCAGAACCCATCGTCGATCATCTGACTAGCGCAAAACTGGCGCGTGAGCTGCTCTGGTCAATGCGTCGTGATCCTAAGATGCGCGCAGAAGCGCGCCAGGTCTTCGTTAAACACGGCAGTCGCAATCCGATGCGCGAGGGCCGCTCACGCTCCGCTGCCAAATCATCTGCAGACAAGCCAGCAGAACCCCAACCTCAATTGCCGCTGGCACTGGATTAAGCGATGTTCCTCGGCATACTCAGTGCGGGTACTGCATTTACCTTATGGGGAATTTTTCCGCTGTATCTGAAGTTACTTAAAAGCGTACCCTCGCTCGAAATACTGTCGCATCGGGTCATGTGGTCAGCCATTTTTCTCGGGCTGATTCTTGCCTACCGACGTCAATGGGATTGGGTGCAGAGCATACGCGCACGACCGCGCATCGCATTGGCGTTTGTCACGAGTGCCGCCATGCTGGGCGCGAACTGGGTGATCTACATCTGGGCGGTGAATGCGGATCGTATTGTCGACGCCAGCCTCGGTTATTTCATCGCACCCTTATTCAATGTGCTTTTTGGCGTACTGCTCGGCGAGCGATTGAAACCCCTGCAGTGGACAGCGATTGCGCTGGCCGGTGGCGGCGTCGCTTGGCTCACACTTAGCACCGGAGAATTACCATGGATAGGGCTGGTGCTTGCGATCACCTTCAGCCTGTATGGTCTGATCCGTAAAACCGCCGCGCTGGGCGCGCTGGAAGGTCTGAGCGTAGAGACCTTGGTCATGCTGCCGCTGGCGGCGCTCTTTCTTCTGCTGCCCGATAGTGGTTCTTCGCATGCCTTTGCCAGTGGCAGTGTGTCTTTGATGCTCATGCTCGTGGCTGCCGGGCCGGTCACGGCCGTGCCCCTGCTCTTGTTTGCTTTCGGCGCGCGCCGAATTCCTTTGTCGGTCGTCGGGCTTTTGCAATACATCGGCCCGAGTATCCAGATGATGCTGGGGGTGTGGCTGTATCACGAGGCTTTCGGCATCAACCGGCAGATAGGCTTTGCGCTAATCTGGACCGCGCTGGCTTTGTATTCGGTCGAAGCGCTGTGGCGGGCATGGCGACCAGCAGCGGCCAATCCCTCCGCCGACCGAGACGGTCAATGACGCGCACGTAAGGGGCACGTGAGGCGTACCTAAGGCATACCCTACGCGCACCCAACGCATACCTAAGGCGGTGACGGCCGCAGCCGCAGCCACAGCGCCGGCCGTTCGTTGAACGCCATCCCATTCGTAAGTAAGCACCAATAAATCACTGCACACGCTGTACCGGCTTGCTGGCTTACGTTATCCTCGCGCTTTGCCGATGACCGGCTTTTCAGATCAATTTTCCCTTCGTTCCTCATGGCCAATTACGTTTACACAATGAACCGCGTGGGCAAGATCGTCCCGCCCAAGCGCCAGATTCTCAAAGATATTTCCCTGTCCTTTTTCCCCGGCGCCAAGATCGGCGTACTGGGCCTGAATGGCTCGGGTAAATCCACGCTGCTCAAAATCATGGCCGGCATCGACAAAGATATCGAGGGCGAAGCCATCCCCATGCCGAACCTGAAAATCGGTTATCTGCCCCAGGAACCGCAGCTCGACCCGACCATGACAGTGCGTCAGGAAGTCGAAAGCGGTCTGGGCGAAGCTTTCGAAGCGCGCGCCAAGCTTGATGCGGTCTACGCCGCCTACGCTGAAGAAAATGCCGACTTCGATGCGCTGGCCACCGAGCAGGCGCGGCTTGAAGCGATCATCTCAGCCAGCGATGGCGGCAATCTGGATCTACAACTTGAAGTCGCCGCCGATGCATTGCGCCTGCCGCCATGGGACGCCAGCATTGCGGTGCTGTCCGGTGGCGAGAAGCGGCGCGTGGCCTTGTGCAAACTGCTGCTGTCCAAGCCTGACATGCTGCTGCTCGATGAGCCCACCAACCATCTTGATGCCGAATCCGTCGACTGGTTGGAGCAATTCCTGCAACGCTTTCCCGGCACCGTGGTCGGTATTACGCACGATCGCTACTTTCTCGACAACGCTGCGGAGTGGATACTCGAACTCGACCGTGGTCACGGTATTCCGTGGAAAGGCAATTACAGCTCGTGGCTAGAACAAAAGCAGGACAGACTCAAACAAGAAGAAGCCTCTGAATCAGCACGCCAGAAAGCGCTGCAAAAAGAATTGGAATGGGTGCGCCAGAATCCGAAAGGCCGGCAAGCCAAGAGCAAGGCGCGTATCGCCCGCTTCAATGAAATGTCTGAACACGAATACCAGAAGCGCAATGAAACACAGGAAATTTTCATTCCCGTCGCCGAGCGACTGGGGAATGAAGTCATCGAATTCAACAATGTCAGTAAAGGCTATGGCGATCGCCTGCTGATCGACAATTTGTCGTTCCGCATTCCACCCGGCGCTATTGTCGGCATCATCGGCCCGAACGGCGCGGGCAAATCGACGCTGTTCCGCATGCTGGCCGGCAAAGAGCAACCAGACAGTGGCGAAATCACCATCGGCTCGACCGTCCGTCTGTCGCTGGTGGATCAGTCGCGCGATATTCTCAATGACAAGAAAACCGTCTTTGATGATGTCTCGGAAGGCGCCGATATGCTGACCGTAGGCCGCTTTGAAATGTCATCGCGCGCCTATCTGGGCCGTTTCAATTTCAAGGGCGGCGATCAGCAAAAACTGGTGGGCAATCTGTCGGGTGGCGAGCGCGGCCGTCTGCACATGGCCAAGACGTTGCTCATGGGCGGCAACGTCCTGATGCTGGATGAACCCTCCAACGATCTTGATATCGAAACCCTGCGCGCACTCGAAGACGCCTTGCTCGAATTCGCCGGCAGCGTGCTGGTGATCTCGCACGATCGCTGGTTCCTTGACCGTATCGCCACGCACATTCTGGCGTTCGAAGGTAACTCGCAAGTGACTTTCTTCGACGGGAATTATCAGGAATACGAAGCGGACAAGAAAAAGCGCCTCGGTGAAGAAGGCGCTAAGCCAAAACGTATCCGTTACAAGCCGCTGCGTACCTGATTTATTGGCCGGGAGTGATGTTGGCAGATGATGAGTTGCCAACATCACTTACAAAGCAAACTGCGCCGTAGCTGCGAAGTAGGTCTGCGACTTCTTGATGGCCATCAGCGAGCGCGATATCAAGCGCCCCACCAGACGGCCCTTGAGGGGCCAGCTGACATTCAACAAAGCCATAGTCGAGCAATAATTGCACAACTTCTTTGTGCCCACCATTTGCCGCGGACATCAAAGCATTTGCTCCTAAGACACTCTTCGCTTGTACCAATGCAGCTCCGTGAATTGAATTCAGCAAAATCTTCACTACCTCTGCCCGCCCTTTGATTGCAGCAACCATCAGCGCATTGACTCCATGAGCACTGTTAGCTTGTACTAGAAGGTCCGCTTGAGGTGATGCCAACAAAGTCTTTACTACATTCGCATGACCTCGTTGTGCTGCATACATCAGCGCATTAAAGCCAAGCTCGTCTCTATAATGCGCCAGCATCGATGCGAACGAGGATTGCAACAACACTTGCACCGCGGCCTCATGTCCGAAGTAAGCCGCATACGTCAGCGCATTGAATCCTTCTTGGGATATGCCTCGCACAAGCTGCACCGCAAAGGGAGAATCGAGCAGCATCTGCACTGATTCTGCGCGCCCTCGCTTTGAAGCGCACAGTAATGCGCTTTCATTGTATCTATTCTTTCCTGCCGCAAGCTGCGTTGCAAAGCGAGACTCCAGCAGCACTCGCACTACGTCCACATGTCCTCGCCGTGCCGCAAACATCAGCGCATTGTATCCATCTCGCATCTTACAATTCGCCAGTTTTTCTGCATAGGGTGATGCGAGAAAAAGCTTTACTAAACCTACATGCCCCCAATTTGCAGCAAGGGCCATCGCATTAGCTCCGGCACGACGACTACCCTTCGTAAGTATCTCCGCACAGGATGACGACAACAAAAACTTCACTGTTTGCACATGGCCGTTTGCTGAGGCAAGTGCCAGCGGGTTACTCAATTTCTTTCCTTCTTTAGTCTCCAACGATGCCAAAACCTGCTCCTTTGCCGAGCCGAGCCCCAGCAAAAGTGCAACACTGACCACTGAACCTTTTGCTGCAGCAAGGCTCAAGGGCATCAGGCCTGATTTGGACTTCTGCATGGCCATCTCACTGCTGGAGGATAGATTCAGCAAGCGATCTTGTGTCAAGAGATCATTTTTTTCGATGGCATGAAACAAGGCATTTTTACCTTCCGCATCAGCCATCATCGCGATCTCGCTCGCGCCTGGGCCATTCAAAATATCTTGTATAACTTCCCTATCATCTGCACGGATTGCTGCATGCAGCTCGCCTGCTTTTTGGGCAATCAAGGCCTTAGTCGAATTTTCATTCGCAACTCCCGTCGAGGTCGCGGCAGTTGGTAGCTGTCGTGGAACTGAAGCATGACTATCAGGAGCGCTTGGCCAGACAACACGGATTAAGGGCCGCTGCGCAATCGTTCTCATGACTGGACGCACCTTCGCAGCGTCATGAGCTAGCGTCTCGGTATTTATTTGACGATCTACATTCTGAGGGCGAGAGAACGGTTGAAAGGCAGACTGTCTGCGGCCAAAGCTTTGGTCGAAGCTACGTTTCATAATAATTTCTCCATAAAAGTTTAATTTTTATGAGTCAATGATTTCTGACAATAGTTCCCACGTTCATCTGATATTTTTGTTTGGCTTTATGTTCTCAGAACTGAAACAGACTTACACCGCGGCACATAACAGCAGCAGCACCAAGATAGTCGCGTGTCTTGTCGATGCGCGCGGCTCCAAGCCCAAACGTATTCGCTACAAGCCGCTGTGAACCTGATTTATTGGCCGGGGTCGGTCGACGTCGTCGACTGACCACCGGCCTTACTCTGCATCGCAACAGCGCCATATCGAATCAATACCTCTGCTACGGTTAAAAAGCCTAGATTGATGACGTTGTCGATTGTGCTGCGCTCACGATAAATACCGGCTAGTTGTTCCTCGACAAAACCAAATTCAAGCAAAACACACACCACGGCTGCTTGATTTTTGAACGCAGCAAGCATCAGTGCATTTAATCCGTCGTTGTTCCTTTGTTTTACCAGCGCTTGCCCATAGTCAGATGCCAACAGAATTCTGACTACGTCCTCCTGGTCCTGTTTTGCCGCAATCATCAGCGCATTAAATCCATCCTTGCCTTGTAATAGTGCCGCAGCATAGGGGGACTCCAGCAAAATCTTGACCACCGCCTCATGGCCATTATGGGCCGCAGCTAACATCACATTCACACGCGTATCACGGTTACTTTGGATCAGCTCGGGGGCGTACGCTGATTCGAGCAAAATCCTGACCACGCCAACATGCCCTTCCCAAGCCGCCATCACTAGCGCATTGCGTCCTTCCCTGGCCTTGTATCGTGCCAGTGCTGCACCATAGGGTGACCCCAGTAAAATCTCGACCACTGCCTCATGCCCCTTCGCCGCAGCGTTCAGCAGTGGATTAAACCGCATCTTGTCAGGGTAAACATGCTTGTTAGCGGCATTGATATCCAAGATCTGAATCACCGCAAGCACTGACCCCATCACGGCAGCAAGGCTCAAAGGAAATACTCCGTCCTTGGATTCCTGCATAACCAACTTGCTCTGACTCGTCAGCGAACATAAATAGTCCATCGTCAGCGTGTCATTTTTTTGAATGGCGTACAACAAGGCATTTCTGCCTTGATCATCCGTCGCCACCGCAATCTCGCTGGCGTCCTGATCACTCAGGATGTCCAAGATCACATTGCTGTTACCTGTCCGAATTGCTGAACGCAATTCATTAGCTTTGGCAGCAATGCGCTCCTGATCAAAATTTGCGATCGCCTCCTGCGGTAGCGTCGATACTGCTGAAGTGCGGTTAGAAAAATTCTGCCAAATGATATGGACAGGAACTCGTGGCGCAATGGACCTCATCACGGGTTGGCCATCCCCAAGCCCGGGTGGTAGCGTTGAGGGATACGATGGCGCGTCCACTCGAGGTTTTTGTGGAATGGACTGAAAAATAGACCGTGCTGAACCGAAGGCGTTTTCTAAAGTGCGTTTCATGAGAATTAATCCGTAAAATCGGGTCCAGATGGGTAGATAATTTTTAGGTTTAGTTCCCATGTATTCGATATGTCACTCAATATCAAAAATCTATGACGTCAAATGCCCTTCCCACTGTGATTGCCACGCTGGATATCGGTGGCACCAAGATGGCCGCCTGCATTGCCGATGCCAGCGGTCCGCTGCTGCGCGTGGTGCAATCAACGCTCAAATCCGGTAAGCCAGACACCATCGCGCGTCAGGGATTGCGCCTGATTGACCAGTGCTGCCAGCAGCTGCAGATAGATCCTGCTGCGTTGCAGTCCGTGGGTGTGAGCAGCTGCGGCCCGTTCGAGTTGCGTGACGGCGCCACAGGCTTCATTCCGCCCAATCTGTGCGGTGGTCTGCACAATGGTGACGATCTGCCGAACGACTGGACCTTCTTGCCCCTGGAATCGGTACTGCGCGAGCGGTTTACCACGGTACGCATCGCCAATGACTGCGTCGCAGCGCTGCATGGCGAGCGCACATTCGGTACAGCGCCAGCCAATTCGATCTATGTCACCTGGAGTACCGGTATTGGTTTTGGCTTGTGTGTCGATGGCCACATCCTCAATGGCAAGGCGGGTAATGCAGGACATGCGGGCCATATGCTGTTGTCCGACACGTCAGAGGTGCTGTGCGGCTGCGGTAATCGCGGCGATCTGGAAGCCATGCTAGGCGGGCGCAATTTCGGTAAGCAGCTCGGCAAGCCACTTGAGGTCATCTTCAGTGATGCGCAGCAGGGCGATACCCATGCGCTGCAGGTTGTGCAGGAAGCGGCCCGCTGGTTCGGCCGGGCCCTGTACAACCTGACGACCATTCTCGATACGGAAGCCATCTTCATAGGCGGCAGTGTGTGGCGGCACAACGAAGCGCTGCTGGCGCCGCTGGTGCAGCAGGAAATCACCGATCGATTCCCCGCACTCACGCGCGGCGTGACAGTGCAAGGCGCAACGCTGGGCGAGTTGGTCACCGACATGGGCGCCTTCGCCTTGGTGTTGCCGACGATGTGGGTCAACGACTGGCGCGCGCGCCGCGCGTGGGAATCACTTCGATCAGAGTCCATTGCGGACACTCACTGAGACACGTAATGAGACACCTGCTGAGACACCGGCGCCAGTTCTCGCGCCATTCAGCCAAAGCCGCTACAATCCCCCGTCAAAAAAAGTATCGGAGATCGCTTGTCCTCCCTCTTCCCTGAACCGCTGGTTATCACCGAGTTGCGCAAATCCTTTGGTGAGCGCAAGGCTGTCGATGGCGTGAGCTTTACGGTCGGCGCTGGCGAATTCGTCGCGCTGCTGGGCCCCAATGGCGCCGGCAAATCCACGCTATTTCAGATGCTTTCGGGCCTGTTCGTACCCGATGCAGGCACGGCTAGCGTGACGGGGTTCGATATCGGCAAAAATCCAATCGCCGCACTGGCGCGCCTGGCTATCGTCTTTCAGCAGCCGGCACTCGATCTGGATCTGTCAGTCGAGGCAAACATGCGCTTTCAGACCGACCTGCATGGCATTTCTCGGCAGGAGTCAAAAATTCGCATCACGCAGTGGCTGGAACGTTTCGGTCTCACCGAGCGCGCCAGCGAAACCTGCCGTCAGCTGTCTGGCGGCACCCGTCGCAAGGTGGAGTTGGCGCGCGCGCTTTTGTCCGAACCTCAGTTGCTGCTGATGGATGAAGCCACGGTCGGTATTGATCCTGCCTCGCGCGCATCGATACTGACTGATGTGAAAGCTTTGTGCCGCGAGCGTGGCATGGGCGTCCTGTGGGCCACCCATCTGGTGGATGAAGCCGAAGCCGCTGACCGTATTGTCGTCATGGCCGGTGGCAAAGTTCGATTCGAAGGCCAGCCGAAAGAACTCATCAAACAAAGCGGGCACAGCAACCTCACCGACGCCTTTCTGAATCTCACGCGCGCAGAGGGCAAACCATGAAGCTACTGCATGCACGTCTGGCGCTGGCGGCCATTACTGGTCGCGAAGTGCATAAATTTCTACGTCAACCGGGTCGACTTGCGTCGTCGCTGGTGCGACCCCTGCTGTGGATGGTGGTATTTGCTGCAGGTTTTAGGCAGATGCCGGATCTAGGCAATGTGATGCCTTTCAATCCCGACCTCGACTATCGTCTGTACATGGTGCCAGGGCTTGCACTGATGGTCTGTTTATTCAATGGCATGCAGTCCTCACTAGCGATGGTCTATGACCGCGAGATGGGTGTCATGCGTCTCTTGCTCACCGCACCGCTGCCACGCGGCTATCTGCTGGCCTGCAAGCTCGCCGGCGGCGCTTTCTTGTCCGTGCTGCAGGCGCTGGCCTACATGATCATCGTGGTGGTCTGGGGCATCGGTCTCTCACCCTGGCAGGTGCTGAATGCACTGCCCGCACTGGTACTGGGTGCGCTGATGCTGTCGGCCTTTGGTCTGATGCTGTCGGTGTATATCAAGCAGCTGGAAAATTTTGCGGGCACGATGAATTTCGTCATCTTCCCAATGTTCTTTTTGTCCTCTGCGCTGTATCCGATTCAGCGCATGCAAAATGCCGGCGCCGAGTGGATTTATCAGGTCTCTTCCTTCAACCCGTTTACGCACGCAGTCGAGGCACTGCGCTATGCGCTGTACGGAAAAATCGCGCCGCTGTCGCTAGCAGTAGTGGTGATCTCGTCGTTGGTGTTTTATATGGTCGCGGCTGCCGGCTACGATCCGCAGCGGGGGCTGGTGAAGTCGGGTCGAGGCTAATCGACCGGCCGCGCCGTATCACCCCCATCACCGGCTGCCCGCCAATTCGTCGTCGGGTAGTTTGTTTCTTTGCGAAATCAAATTTTTATTCGCATTTTTGTGCGTTTATCGGAACAAATTTGCAAAAACCGACACTGAATTTAGCGCTTCAACGCCCGTCCGCTGTAGTGAAGCCATTTTCTCTGATTGGATTTTGCGACCATGAGCCGACCCATATCTTCCCCGACTACCGTCAGCATCAACCGTAATGCTCTCGATCAAGATGCGTTAAAGGAGCTAAAGGCC